>NZ_JBTHJE010000006.1:0-507960 GCF_054353345.1 Pseudoroseicyclus sp. H15 | reverse complement strand
GATGAAGGCCGGCACGCGAGACGCTCCGGTCCCTCCCGTCACGCGCGACGCTGACGATCTCCGCGCCCTCATCGAGGGTCTTCGATCCACCATCAGGTCATAGGAGAGAACCATGACCAAGCATATGAACCCCGCCCGAGCGCGGGGGGTCGTCGCCGTGCGGGCCGATGCCGGCGGCAGCGACATCAAGGCCCTTCTGGGGGACCTCCAGAAGGACTGGAATGACTTCAAGGCCACCGCGGCCGAGAAGGACAAGGAAGTCTCGGCGAAGTTCGATGACGTGGTGACCACCGAGAAGTTCGAGCGCATCAATTCGAGCGTGGCCGAGCTTCAGTCCGCGGTCGATCAGGCCAACGTCAAGCTGGCCGCGATGGCGATGGGCGGCGGCGGCGCGGCCGAGGTGAAGGACAAGGACTACACCACGGCCTTCCGGGCCCACTTCCGGCGCGGCGACGTGCAGGCGGCGCTGAACAAGGGGGCCGATGACGAAGGCGGCTACCTGGCCCCGATCGAATGGGACCGCACGATTACTGACAAGCTCGTCGAGGTCAGCCAGATGCGGCAGATCGCGACGGTGCAGAACATCTCCACCGCGGGGTTCAAGAAGCTCTACAACCTGCGCGGCACCGCCTCGGGCTGGGTCGGCGAGACCGCCGCCCGCCCGCAGACGGCGACCGGCGAGTTCGGGCAGATGACGATCACCCCCGGAGAGCTCTACGCCAACCCGGCGGCGACCCAGCAGATGCTCGACGATGCGGCGGTGAACCTGGAGGAATGGCTGGCAAACGAGGTCGAGACCGAGTTCGCGCTGCAGGAGGGGCTGGCCTTCATCGCCGGCGACGGCGCCAACAAGCCGCGCGGCTTCCTGACCTTTGCCACCGGCGGCGCGGCTGCGGCGGTCAACCCGCTCGGCGCCATCCCGGTCAAGACGGCTGCTGCAACGGCGGCGGTGACGGAAGACGAGCTGATCGACGTGATCTACAGCCTGCCGGGCATGTACACCGCCGAGGCGCGCTTCACGATGAACCGCACCACGATGGGCGCCATCCGCAAGCTGCGCGATGCGGACGGCCGGCAGCTCTGGCAGCCCTCCACCGCGGCGGGCCAGCCCTCGACGCTGCTGAACTACCCGGTCACCGAGCTGCCCGGCATGCCCGACATCGCCGCCGGCGCCCTGCCCATCGCCTTTGGCGACTTCCGCCGGGGCTACCTGATTGTCGATCGCACCGGGGTGCGCGTTCTCCGCGATCCCTACACCAACAAGCCCTACGTGATGTTCTACACCACGAAACGCGTCGGCGGCGCCGTCAACGATCCCCAGGCGCTGCGCGTCCTGCGGATGGCTGCCGCGTAAGGCCAAGCTCCCGAGAGCTGAAACGAACGACCCGGTCCGCACCTCCGCGGGCCGGGTCTCTCACCCTGCCAGATGGAGAGTCCCATGGCGAAGAAACCCACCAAGGCCGAGACCGAAGCGGGCAAGGCCGCGAAGCCGACCACGGCCCCCAACCCGGCCCCCACGCCCGCGAGCGCGGCGCCCGCTGACCCGGCGGCGGCCCAGTCCATCGACGGCGCCTCTGGCGCGATCCTCGAAGAGGAGATCGCCGAAGCCGTCGACCTGGCCCACCCCGCGATCGACAGCAACCCGCGGGCCGGGACCGTCGCGGCGCAGAACGCCCGCGACATGAACGACCCGGCGAACCGCAAGCCCGGCGATGAGGGCTATGTCGGCCAGGGCCTCGACGCATCGGTCTACGGCAAGGTCAAGGACTGACCTTGATGCGCGCGCCCGTCCTCATCACGCCGCCCGCCGGAACGCCCGTCTCGCTCGCCGAGGCGAAGGCGCATCTGCGCGTAGACGGACCCGATGAGGACGGGCTCATCGCCGCCTATATCGAGGCGGCCACGGCCCATCTCGACGGCTGGACCGGGATCCTCGGCCGGGCGCTCATGCCTCAGACCTGGCGGCAGGCGTTCGACTGCTGGTCGCCGCGAATGGCGCTGCCGCTCTTCCCGGTGCTTTCCGTCGAGGCCGTGACTTACCTGGATGGGGAGGGCGCTGAGCAGACGCTTGCGCAGGAGGCATATGAACTGCGCACCGATTCCGCGGGCGCCTATCTCTGCCTGCTTGAGGTCAGTTTGGCCGCCCGCGTCGGATCGATCGCGATCACCTATCGGGCCGGCTATGCCGATGCCGCGGCCGTGCCCCGCCCGATCCACGTCGCGATTTTGCTGCAGGTGGCGGCGCTTTACGAGCACCGGGAGGCAAGCATCGAGGGCGGGCTTGCGGAGAACCCGGCTGTCCACGCGCTCTTGGCGCCCTATCGGCGGGTGCGGCTCTGATGCCGGCAGGACGCCTGCGAGATCGCGTCCAATTCCGGCGCCAGGGCGCGGGCGATGATGCCTACGGCAACGTGCAGACGGGCGCTTGGGAGGATCTCGGAACGCCTGTCTGGGCCGACATGCTGGAGCGGCTCGGCGGCGAGAAGATCGCTGCCGGCGCGCTCCATGCGCCGAGGCTCGCGACGATCCGGGTGCGGAAGTCGAGCTTCTCTGAGGGGATCACCGAGAGCGACGCCATCATCGCCAGGGGCGAGACGTGGAACATCCGGTCGATCGCACAGGTCGGGCGCAAGGGGGAGATGCTGGAGATGACCTGCGAGACGGAGGTGGGGCCATGAGCCGGCATGTGATGGGCGTGCGCAAGGTCCAGCGCCAGCTGGAGCAACTGAAGGCCAGGATGCCCGACGATGTCGCCCGGGTGAACCGCGGCATCGCCGACGATTGGGCGCGCGTGGCGAAGGTCCTGCATCCGGGCGACGGCGAGACGAAAGCGCAGATCCAGGTGACCGACGTGCCCGAGGCCAATGGCGCGCTCATCGATTTTGGCGACAAGGCCAAGGTGACCGAAGGCCAGCGCGGCCCGCGGCCGTTCATCAACCCCGCCAAGACCGTCATGCGCAAGCGCTGGAAGTCGCGCGTGCGACGGGCGCAGAAGAAGGTGGTGCGGCAGGTGTTCGGTGGCTGATGGCCCGGCCCTCGCCCTGCAGAAGGGTCTGATTGCGGCACTGAAGGCGGCGCCGGCGATCGCGGCCCTCGTCGGTGCCCGCGTCTATGACGAGCCGCCGCAGGCTCCGACCTATCCCTACATCCGCCTCGGCAACCTGGACCGGCAGCCGCTGCGCACCGATGGGACGCCCAATGCGGCCGACATCCTCTTCGCGCTCGAAGCCCATTCCCGCCCCTCCGCCGGCCGCGTCGAAGGCGCCCGGATCGGGGAGGCCATCGTCGCCCTCCTCGACGACAACGAGGCGGCGCTCGACCTGGCCGGCTTCCGCCTCGTGCGGCTGCAGCATGTCCTGACCGAGACCGATCGGGACAGCGACGGCCAAAGCTATCTCTCGCGCTCGTCCTTCGAAGCCCTGCTCGAGCCCACGCCCTGACACCCGCGCCCCCCGCGCCGGCTCTCTCTTTTCATCACCTTCACTCTCAGCAAAGGAGGCCGACATGGCCAAGCAGAAGGGGCGCGAGCTCCTCATCAAGATCGGCGACGGTCAGGAGACGGAAGCCTTCACCACCGTCTGCGGTCTCACCTCGAAGACCCTCGGCATCAACAATAACGACATCGACATCACCACGCCCAATTGTGACGCCCCCGGCGGCGCGCTCTGGCGCGAGCTGATGGAGGGGATCAAGTCGCTGACCCTCTCGGGCAACGGCGTCTTCGAGGACACGCCCTCGGAGATCACCCTGCTGAACCTCGCCATGTCACCGACGCCGACCGCCAGTTTCCAGGCAATCGTGCCTCACCTCGGCACCTTCGAGGGAGCCTTCCTGCTCTCCTCGATGGAATATGCCGGCGAGATGGAGGGGGCGGTGACCTATTCGATGTCGCTCTCCTCGAGCGGCAAGATCACCTTCACCGCAGATCCCACGCCGGATCCCTGATCGTGGCCGTCGCAAACACTGCCCGCTTCGAGGAGGAGATCGGCGGGCAGCTCCGTCCGCTGCTCCTCCGCAATGGCGAGATCGAGCGTTTCGAAGCGCAATATGCGCCGCTCGGGCTCTACGAACTCTTCGACGGGCTGCGGGGGCAGGGACGGGCACCACAGGTGCGCCATGTCCGCGATCTCCTCGCCCTCGGCCTCATCGGCGGCGGCATGTCCGACCGGCTGGCCGACGCGCTCATCGCCGGGCTCGGGCCGGAGCACGACCTGGCGCTCCGCGGGACTGCACTGCGGCTCCTCTACTTCACGCTCGTGCCGGCGCTCTATGCCGGGGCGGGCGAGGCCGGGGACAAAGCCGCCTCAAAAAAAAACGAGGCTGGATCGCCGAGCGAGGCGGCCAGGGACGGGGCCGAAGCGAGCGGCCCCGCCGCTACGACGCGCCCGCCCGCATCCGGAACATCTGCGGCGTGATGGGGCGGCTGCCGGCCGAAGTGCGGGCGATGACGCCGGCTGAGACGGACATCCTCGTTGCGGGCTGGAATGAAGCCCAGGCGGCGGCCCGCGGCGAGGTCGCGCCGATGAGCGTCGAGCGGTTGCAGGAATTGAAGGATCGCTATCCCGATGTCCGTTGATACCGAGAAGATCGAGATCCTGCTCGCCGCCCGCGACAAGGAGCTGGTGCGCGTCATCGACCGCAACAACAAGAAGCTCGCCCAGTTCGAACGGCAGGTGACCAAGAACCTGACGGGCGTCTCCAAGACGGTCGACACGCACATGGCCAAGGCGTCCCGCGCCGTCGACCGGTTCGTCAAAGGCGCGGTGGCCGCGGTCAGCATCCAGGCGATCCGCGCCGTCACCGGCCAGGTCGCCCGGATGGTCGAGGGCGTCGCCGCCATCGGGGATGAGGCGCGGCGCTCCGGCCTCGGTACGGAAGCCTTCCAGGAACTCGGCTACGTCGCCACCCAGAGCCGCATCCCGATCGACGCCCTGGTCGACGGCATGAAGGAACTGAACCTGCGCGCGGACGAATGGATTGCCACGGGCAGTGGCCCGGCGGCAGAGGCGTTTGGGCGTCTCGGCTTTGCGGCAGGCGATCTCAAGCGCCGCCTGGAGGATCCGCAGGAGCTGATGCTCGAGATCATCGACCGCATGGAAGAGATGGACCGCGCGGCGCAGATCCGCATCGCCGACGAAGTGTTTGGGGGCACCGGCGGCGAGCGTTTTGTAGAGCTGCTCGCCCACGGCGCGGCGGGCATGCGCGACATGATCGGCCAGGCGCACGAGGCCGGCGCAGTGCTCGACGAGGATGTGATTGCCAAGGCCGCAGAGATCGACCGGCAGTTCAAGGAGCTGACGACGCGCATCGGCACCTATCTGAAGACCGGCGCCGTTGGTGTGGCGGGGCTGCTCGTCGATGCCGGCGAAGCCCTCGCCGACTTCAAGGCGGAGATCGAGGAGGTGCGCGCTGCGGCCTCCGAGCTCAACATGAACGACCTCTCGGCGGGTGTGCGGCTGCTCGGCAGTGATGCGCGCACAACCCTGCAAGACGACATCGATCTCCTCGAGGAAAGCCAGGGCGCGATCATGCGCACGGCGGCCGAGATCGAGGCTCTGAACGCCCAAACCGACATTGTGGCCCGCTCGCTCCTCGAGGCGGCGGTGAATGCCCGCCAGCTTGGCAACGATGAGCTGGCAGTGGCCCTGGCCCAGCTGAGCCAGGAGATGACCGCCCTGACGACAGCGTTCACCAAGGGCGAGGTGGAGGGCGATGCCTTCATCCGCCGTCTCCGCGACCTCACAGATCGCGCCGATGTCGCCCGGTCGGCGCTGGCCGCGGTCGATGGCGTGGAGTTCGGCGGGGTGATCTCCCGCATCGGCGATCTGGTCAGCTCGCTCGGCCCGGCGATCGCGCGGGCCCTCGAACTTCGCGCAGCCCTGACCCCCGGGCCTGTCCGTCTCGGGCCCGCCTCGCGGAGCGCGCAGATCTCGGCAGATGAGCGAATGCTGGAGCCCGACGTCCTGCCCGCGCCGCCGCCGCCCGTGGCGCCTGGCCGCCCGGAAGCGCGCCCCATCGATATCGACTTCGGCTACAACCCGTCGAGCGGCACCGGTGGAGCGGGCGGTGGCGGCGGGGCGTCAGAGCGCGCTTCCGAGTACCAGCGCGCCACCGACTCCATCGAACGCGAGACCCGCGCCCTGGAGATGGAGGCGGCGGCGCTGATCGCTGTGGCCGGGTTCGATCTCGATCTGGGCGATGCCATGGATTACGCGCGCAAGAAGGCGGAGCTGCTCACCGCCGCGCAGGAAGATGGCCGCGAGCTGACGCCGGAGCTGCGGGCGGAGATCGATGCCCTGGCCCGCGCCTATATCGACGTCGCCTCCGAGGTGGATACCGCCACCGACGCGCTGGACCGCATGCGGGATAATGCCGAGACCGGGGCGGATGCCATGACGGACCTCTTCATGGCCATCACGGGCGGGGCGGGCGATGCCAAGCAGGCGCTCCTGCAGCTTCTTCTGCAGATGGGCCGCGTCTCTGTGACCAACGGCATGACCAGCCTCGCCGGCTCCGGCGGTCTCGTCGGCACGCTCTTCCAGGCGCTCGGCAGCTCGCTGACGCCCCGCGCCGCTGGCGGGCCGGTACGGGCGGGGGCGCCCTATATGGTCGGCGAGAACGGGCCCGAGCCCTTCATCCCCGCCGTCGACGGGCGCATCCTCTCGGTGCAGCAGGCCCAGGCGGCCTATCGCGGGGAGGCGCAGGGGCAGAGCAGCGGCGGCGCGCCGATCTACATCGATGCGCGCGGCGCCCAGCAAGGCGTGGCCGAGCAGATCGAAGAGGCGATGCGCCGGGCCCGGCCCGGGCTCATCGGCGAGACCGTCCGCGTCGTCCACAAGAAGTTCGGGACAGATCCCGGCTTTGGCCGCCTCTAGCCCATGCCGAAGGTCTGGGCCTGGCCGCCGGTGCCGATCGCAGCCTACTCGCCGCGGATCACGCGCCCCGGCTCCATCTCGATGGACCAGAAGGGCGCGCCGATCTTCAGCCAGGCGCAGGCGAGGCGCCTGCGCTACACGATCGATGTCGGCCTGCTTGATCGCGATATTACGGCCAGCGGCTATCTCGACATGCTGATGCGGCAGATGGACGGGGCGCTGCCGCTGGTCCGCATCCAGCCGCTGCCGCCGCTCTGGCAAGGCCACCTCCGCGGTCTCGGCGGCAAGCGCGGCCAGGTGCCGCTCAAATGGACGGCTGATGGGCGCACCCTCGATTGGGATGTCGTCTGGGCATCGGGCGCCACGATCACCGGCACAGCCGTGACCGATGGCGCCTTCGCCGGCCTGCGCTGCTCGGGATTCACGGGGCTTATCCCAGGGACTATCGTCGCGCGCCCGGGCGAGCTGGTCCGGGGTGAGGCGGGCCAGACGGCGCGTGTTCTGAAGGCGGAGCGGCTTGGGATAGATGGCAAGGCGGTCCTGCGCCTGGATCGCCCCCTGGCCTCGGGCAAGGTGGTCATCGGGGCGCGCGAGGCCCTGACGATGGTCATCCTCAGCTGGAGCGATCCGGTGCTCGATCTCGGCGCCGGCAGTGTCGAGCTCGACATGCTGGAGGTGACCTCCGCCGACTTCGACGGCGAGGCGTTCGAGGTGATCGACCCATGGAGCTGAGGCGCGGCATCGATCCCGTCCTGCTCGCGGCGATCTCGCGCCGGGACGGCTTCCACCCGGTGGTGCTGCTCAAAGCGGCCTGGCCGGGCGGGACCGAACGCATCCACTCGGGGCTGGGCGACCTTCCCTGGGGCGCAAACACCTACAAGGGCGCGGGCCACCATGTGCGCGACGTTGCGGGGGCGCCGGAGGCGGGCGGCAGCGCCCCGCCTGAGGCGGCGATCCGCATCGCCGGCGCGGTCGCCACCGTGCTGGGCTACACCGATGCCAAGGCCCGCGGCGGCGAAGTGCGCATCTGGCTCGGCGCGGTGACGGAGCCGGCCGGCACGGTCCTCATCGGCCAGCCCTTCCTCGCGTTCCTCGGCCGCATCGATGAGAACGACGCCGATCTGGAGGCGCGGATCGACGCCACGGTGGCGGAGCTGATGGTCTCCGCCACCGCCGGCCCTGGCGCGAAGGAGAATGCCGCGCACTGGCACAGCGATGAGAACCAGAAGGCCATCGATCCCAGCGATACCGGCATGGAGCGCCTGGCCTTCGCCAGCCGCTGGCGCTTCTCGCCGCCGGACTTCCCGGGGCCGAGCGCGTGACAGTCAGCGCCCGGGCCGTGCTGGAGGCGGCGGAGGAGGTGATGCGCGGCCCGATCGTCTGGGGGCGCTCCGATTGCTGCACGTCTGCCGCCGACATCTTCCTGCGCCTCTGGGGCATCGATCCCATGCCGCGCCTGCGGGGCCGCTTCCGCAGCGCCGGCGGCGCGCGGCGGGCCATCGCGGGCGATCTGCCGGTGGCCTTCCGGGGCGAGATGGCGGCGGCGGGGCTGCAGCGTCTCAAAGAGCGGCCTGGATTGATCGGCCTCTGCCGGAATGACGCCCTCTTTGGCTGCGTTGCGGCGATCTGCATCCGCCCAGGCGAATGGGTGGCGCGGGCGGAGGGCGGCTTCGGGATTATCTGCGAGCGGGCGATGGAGGCCTACGGATGGCAGGGGTAGTGGCGGGCCAGATCGGCGCGGCGCTTGGCGCTGGACTGGTCGGGCAGGCGCTCATCGATGTGGCCGTGGGCTTCGCCTTCTCGGCCGTCGCCAACAAGCTGATCGGGGCAGGGCAGGAGCCGACGGTCAATGGCGACGAGCGGCGCCGCCAGCTGAGCTTCCCCGACAACCTGCCGCCCTACCGGCATGTGCATGGCAACACCCGGGCGACGGCCACGGTGATGCCGCACCCCGTCGTCGGCGAGTACGGCTATGGGGTCTACCTGCTCAACAGCCGCCGCTCGGTGCAGGTCGGCGAGAAGATCGAGATCTGGCTCGACGAGCGCGGCTTCGTGCTCGCCAGCGGTGATGACCCGTTCGATTTTGGCGGGCCGGGGGCCTCGCCCGCCGCAGGCCCGCTCGCGGCCCATGTGAAGATCTGGATCGGCCTGGGCGATCAGACTGGCCCGCCGGCGGAGTTCCTGAGCGAGGCGGCCTGGGACGCCGACGATCAGCCGCTCGGCTATCGCAGCTCGGACAGGTTCACCGGGCTGACGGTGGTCTTCGTCAAATACTGGGCCGGGACGAACGGGGCGGATGTCGACCTCTGGCCGAATGTGCCGCCGGCGCTGGAGACCAGGCAGCTGACCTCGGCCATCTACGACTGGCGCAAGCCTGGGCATGACCCTGACGACGAGACCACCTGGGAGGCATCGCAGAACAAGGCGCTGATCCTGGTGGACGGCTATAGAATGAACCCCGTGCGTCCCCACACGCTCGAAAGCCTCCACCTCGACAGTTTTACGATCGACGCCGACCTCTGCGACAATCCGATCGCCCTCGCCGCCGGCGGCAGCGAAGCGCGCTATGCCGCCCGGGGGACGCTGATCTTCGACGGCTCCGAACTGCACGAGCTGATGGCGCCGATCCATGCGGCCGGCGCCTCCCGCCCGGCCTGGTTCGGCGGACAGCTCGGCGTGGTGCCCGGGGCCTATTCCGAGCCGGTGATGACGATGACCCGCGTGCTGGGTCGCATGAAGTACTCCAGCATGCAGCGGACGTCTGATCTGCCGACGGTCATCAACGGTCGGTACGTCGCCGCCGAGCGCGGCTACACCTATGCGCAGCTTCCGCCGCGGGTGATCTCCGATCTGGCGCCGGGGGAGGAGCCAAAGATCCGCACACTCACCTTCGATTGGGTGACGAGCGCGACCCAAGGCATGCGGCTCATCAAGATCGCCGCTTACCGCGCTCGCGAGCAGCGGCGGCTGACGGCGGAGCTGCCACCAGACGCCCTGGACCTCGTGATCGGGTCGGGGGCCGCGCTGGCCCTTGGCGAGCCCTATGACGACGTCTTGGGCGGCACCTACGAGGTGGAGAGCCTCCACCCGCTGCTCGACCCGCTCGGCAGCGAGGCCGGCGTCGCGCTGCGCGCCACCGTGACACTGGTGCGCGCTGTCCCTGACGCCTTCACCTGGTCGGTTGCCGAAGAGCAGGCGATCACAAACCCCAACGCGCCGGGCGGCTTCGCGCCGGCAGCGTGACTTCTTCATAAATGCAGTTCTTCAGGAGTTCGCGATGCCGAACATTGCTCCTCTGACTCAACGGACCACCGGGACCGCCCCGCGACGTCTGACGCTCGATGACCTGCAGGCGCAGTTCGATGCGCGGGATGCCTACTATGATGCCGTCTCCACCGGCGAGCGCCGGCGGGGCTCCTGGGATCCTGCCGACCCATTCCCGGGCGGGGTAGGGGTCGAGGCCGGGAACTGGTGGGAGGTCTCGGCGGCGGGATCGCGCGACGGGCTGGCGTTCAAGATCGGCGATGGGGTGCAGGCGCTGGTCGCCGCGCCGTCGACGACCGTCGCGGCGGGGAACTGGGACATCAAGAGGCTGAGCGCGATCGTGGCGCGGGTGTATACGAACTTCGCCGAGCTCAAGGCCTCGTTCGAGCCGCCGCGGGGGCCAGGGGCAGAATGGCGCGACCGGCAGGGGCATCACTGGCGAGAATGCGATGCTGGCGAACCCGCCTTCAATCGCCTTGCGACCCCGCATGGATACCATCTCGTCACCGCCGGCGGCGTGAAGCTTCGGCACGTCTGGACAGGCCCGCTCATCGCCTCGGCCCTCGGCTGGGTGGCCGATGATGCCACAGACAATGCGGAGGTGGTGGACCTGATCGAGAACATCCTTCGTCTCAATGATGGGGGCTCCGTGATCTTCGACGGGGAGAAGTCCGGTCGGTCATCCCGCCCGTTCCTGCCCCCGTCTTTCTCTCGTGTTACCTTCGAAAGCCCCTTCCACTACACCAACCCGGCTGGGCCGTATGGGTCCGTCGCGGTCTATGCAGGTCAGCTCAACCGAACGGATGTCGCGCGGTTCACCGGCTCGAGGGAGGCGGCCTACGATGTGGGCGCGCTTCAGCCGCAGCAGCGGGGCCTGACGGTGGGCGGACGCTGGAACAACGTCCTCTCCGCCTTCACGAACCCCAAAACCTGGGTGCCGCAGGTTGGCGATAACGTCTTCGTCTTCACGAACGATGATAGTGCGACCGATCCGTCCCGGCCCGTTCCTACGGCGCTGCACTTGCGCAAGCTGGTGGAGGTGGACGGCTACGACATCATGCTCGACGCCGGCGTGGCCGTCGCCGGCAATTATGTGATCGTGCCGGCCTGCCGGGACCTCGGCTATGACCGCGGCGAACTCGACGGGGCGATCGGTCGCGTCGAGATTGTCGAGGATGTCGAGATCTATGGGCGCATCAAGTGTCCCAAGGGGATCCCGCTCTTCTTCGGAGCGGCGGATAACCCTACGGTCAAGGTGATGACCGAGGGGCGCGAGCTTCTCTACGCCAATGGCATCCGCAACGGCGACGTGTCCATGAAGGGCACCTTCACCCGCACCTTTACCGAGCTGAAGCTCGGCAGCGAGAACCCGCATATCCGCTCCGTGGTCGGGCAGCATATCGAGGATGGCGAGGACTATACTGCGGGGCTCTTCTCGACGGGCGAGAACTGTCGGGGCGGCAGGATCGACAGGCTGATCTGCGATGCGCCGGACTGGAACGGTGGCATCGCCTTTTCCGTCCTCTCCCCCGACTTCGAAGCCCAAGGCGTGCGGATGATCACCGGGGCCACCGGCATCCTCTACCGCATTGGCTCTTCGACTCGCAGTGCCGCTCGGCACAAGTTCCGCGGCTATATCGAGGGGCCGGCGACCATGGCCGGCGAGATCGTCGACATCAACGATCTTGCGACCGAGATCGATGTTGATCTGCACGTGAAGGGCCAAACCACAGCGGCGACCTCGGTCAACATCGGCGGCACCTCGTCGGGGATCCTCAGGGCGCTGACGGTCGAGGACAACGGCAAGGCGATCCGGATCAACAAGAACTTCCTGACCCTTGGCAAGATCATCGCGCCCGGCCCCATCGTCAACGAAGGGGTGAGCATCGCGGGCGACCGCATCTACCTGCCGGCGCTGCAGCTCAACCGCGAGACCGTCGACTACCAGGCCAGCTTCGCAACCTCCTACGCCCCTGCGCGGAACGCCATTGCGATGCAGCTCGGCGGCAACCTGGTGCTGGCCGATCCGACCTTTGTGCCGCGCGTCAACGAGCAGATCAGCCTGATCTTCACGCATCCCTCTGGGGGGCCTTACAGCATCACCTTTGCCGGCCTCTATCGCGGCATCGAGGCGCCGGGCCCGGGCGGCAATGCCAAGCGATTCAGCGCCACCTTCGAATGGACTGGCACGGTCTGGGCTTATGTGGGCGGCAACGGCGCCTGGAAATCCTGACCCCCCGCGACCTCTCATCTCAAGAAAGGGAGCCCGCTCATGGCCAGCGAGCCCACTCTCCTGCAGTCGCTCGCGCAGCTGTGGGAGCGCGCCCCTGACAACCTGGTGGCGCTCATCATCTCCGGTGCCGGCGGCGCCTATGTGCGGGCTGTCTTCGCGCCGCAGGCCGAATGGCGGCGGCGATTGGTCGAGGGTTCGGCGGGCGCCGTCTCCGCCATCTTCCTCGGCGGCGTCGTCGGCCACGTCATCGACGTGATGAGCGGTGCCGGGGTCTATGCCTATCTCGCCGGCGGGTTCCTGATGGGCGAGGGCGGCATCGCTGCCGTGCGCGCGGTGCGGTCCCGCTTCTTGCCGAAACAGGAGGCCGACGATGCCTGACCTGATCCTGACCCTGCACAACCTCACCTCGATCTCGGCCGTGCTGCTATGCTGGTGGGTGTCGCACCAGTTCGCCCAGGCGACACCGCCGGGACGCTTCATCGCCGCCATGTTCGGAATGCTGGGCCTGTCGATCCTCATCACCATGTTCGCCCGCAACGTCGAGCCGCTGACGCCAGAGGCGCTGATCATCGGCTCCAAGGCGGCGCTGACGCTTTGCCTTCTCGGCGTCGCGATTCGAAACCACCTCGCCGGCAAGGATGCGGCGGAGCTGCCGCCGCCAAACGACAGCCCAAGTTGGCGCCACGCCGCCCTGAATGCCGAGACGCGCGCAGAGGCCCTGGCGAGGGCCGTCATCAACGGCAACGCCGCGCGGGCCAAAGCCTTCGCTAAGGCCATCCTGCGCGGCCACCGCCGCTAAGACCTCCGTCCTCCCGACATTCTCATGCCCCGCTTCGGCGGGATTTCCTGCATTGGAGACAGCCCATGCCGAAATGTATCGACGCCTCCGCCATCGCCGGCCTCTTCGGCCTCGCGGTCAACGACAACCTGCGCTCGACGGCGCTCGGGCTCGAGAGGGGCGGGGTGGCCGCCGGACTCGATCGTCCGCACCGCCTGGTGCAGTTCCTCGCCCAGCTCGCGCACGAGAGCGGCCGCTGGCGCTATGATCGCGAGGTCTGGGGGCCGACCTCCGCGCAGAAGCGCTATGACACCCGCGTGGATCTGGGAAACACGGCGGCGGTCGACGGTGATGGCTTCCTCTTCCGTGGGCGGACAGGCATGCAGATCACCGGGCGCACCAACTACGCGCGATACACCGCCTGGGTACGCGAGGTGCATGGCGCCGATATCGACTTCGTCGCCCAACCTGACCTGGTGAACACTGATCCCTGGGAAGGGCTCGGGCCGATCTGGTTCTGGGACGAAGGCGCCGGCGAGAGTCTCAATCGCTTCGCCGATGCCGGCAACACCGAGATGGTCTCACGCCGGATCAACGGCGGCACCAACGGCCTCGCAGATCGACTCGATCTCTACGTACAGGCCGGGCTCGCCTTCCTCGGCCATGACAGCGTCCGCGCCTTCCAGGGGGCGGCTGGCATCAAGGTCGATGGAGATCCCGGGCCGCAGACCCGCGGCGCGCTGCATGAAGAGCTGCTAGCCCAGCCCTCGGTCGCGTTCGGTGAGGCCCTGACTGCGGTCCTGGATCAGAACTATGAGCATCTCCGTAAGGCGCTCGCCGACATCCGGAAGAGGGCCGACGAGGCGCTGGCCGGATAGCCCCGACACCTACATGAACATTCCCACAAGGATCACGAAGATAGTGGCAACGCCGAAAATCCATATCTGAAGCAACTGCCAGGAAGGCTTGTCCTCGCTGCAATAGCCGCAGGATCGTCCGGCGAGTCTCATTCGGTGACCGCACTCGCGGCATGTGAATAACCTGAAAGACAATATTTCATTCCCCCCATAGGATCCTTGGCTTCGCTCTTGGCGAAGTGACTAATCATTGGGCAAAAAATGTACGGGATAAGAAAACTGGCAGTGCTGCCGGATTGCGAAAATATTCAATTAGCCATTTGAGGCAATGGCTGGGAATAATTTTAATCACCTTTCTGTGTGAGATATTGGAATTGTCGGAGATTCCAAGAGCTTCCTGTTGCTCGCCGGCTGAACCGCACCTTCCCAACTGTTGGTGCGCGTTCCGGTCGACGCAGGCCGCATGCGCTTCCTCCGATCCCACCCACATCCTCGCCGGGCGGACCGTGGATCTGCTCGACCTCAACTTCGGAAAGGAACACGGCCATGAACTACCTTCTCGACATCCTCGGCTCGGACGCGGTGAAATCCGCGCTCGTCACACTCTTCGTCATGGTGTTGACCGCCGTGACGGCGTGGTTGGGGCGCTGGCTCTCCCGATGGTTCTCCGCCGGAGAACTTGTTGGGGCGCGTGCCATCCTCGCCGAGGCGATGCCGCGAGCGCTCGCCTATGCTGAAAAAGTAGACGGCAGTGAGAATTCGGTAATCACCTACCTAAACCGCACGATCCCTGGGGCTCTGGCGACGCTTAAGGTGACCGACGACGCGCTCTATTCTCGTGTGCAAGCGGAGATGGCGGCGGCGCGGGTGGAGCCTTGAAAAGGTCAAGCCAGTCCGACGTATACACTAGCTTAAAAGCTGTAGCCGAAGCGCTCGATATCCTCTCGGTATAGCTTCGCGACATGCGCCCTGAGTGTGTCATTGTAATAGTCACGATAACTCACCTTACGGTTCGCGGAAGAGTTAAGATGGGGTAGGGTGGCTTTATCAGCCGGAATGCCGAGCTCCTGAAGATAGACGGGCAGTTCGGTAGATAATTCTTCGAACTTGAGCACCTTATCGACAAGCGCGGCTCCGCTGGAGTCGCACGTGAAGGCGCGGATCGTAGTCGTTAGGCGAGACTCTGGGTCGATCTTCTGAACGTATGAGGCAAAATCGGGCGGTGGCGTCACCTTATGATATGCTCGTCGCAAAAAAGAGCCTTCACGGCGGTGCTTTAGGTAGTGATGGTAAAGCGACACGACCCTATCAAATGGGTTTCGCACTACGCAGAATTTGCTGTATGAAGAAAAGTCCCATCCATTCTTATCGAATATATCTTTCAGCTCTCTGGCTGAAATGTGGTGATAATAGGGGTGGTTCCTATTTGTTTCGGTTATGTGGACGCTCTTGATATCTGAGTATGGATCAAGAAGATCTCGCAGTGATGTGCTTCCGGTTCGTGGTACCGCTAGAAAGATGAACTTTTTCTCATGAGATATGCGCATAAATTGAACTTTCTTCCAGTCTTGGATCGCAGTTTATACTCGGTGAGCCCCATTAGCGTGATAGATGCCGAACGTATCATGCCCTTGCAACGATTTTCTCGGGGTGCACACGTCCCTAGACGCGCCTCTGCCTAAGTCCGCTGCACGAAATGCTGCCGGAGAATACGCTGCCCCTCATCTGAACAAACTACGGGTGCCAACCGCTACCGGGACACGCCGAAGGTACCTCGTCCCTCAACTTACTGACCGCGCTGGAGGCGGCGTTGCTGAGATGGCCGCTGAGGCGGCAAGCTAGAGTACGCGCTACCGCAATACAAGGTGGGGTCAAGCCTCTAACGGGTGGTCGAATTTAGAAGTTGCAAAAACGTGGCGGACTTGTGATGTCTTCTCGGACACCGATGTTGCCACTGTCGAAGATGGCTCGAGCGCGATGAGAAGAAGCGAAATTCAGTGTGCTTAAGCGGTCGAGCTTCAGCGATCAGGCGCTCCCCTGCCCAACAATCAGGCAGCCACGAAACTCCGCATCATGTATGGGCGGTAGTTGCTGAGGCTGCCGAAGCAAGACTGGTTGGCTCTTGCAAAAATCCGGAAACTGCGACATCTGCGGAGCCACGACGGGCGATTTCTATAGAGATAGTGGAGAAGGGCCATTGATGTTTGCAAGATTGCACAGGCGAGTGCGTAATTCAATTTCAACATCTCCAAGCATATATTGCACGATTGCGCGGTTGGGAAAGCACGGTTCACGAGTGGTCTCTGCCGATACCGATCTTGTTATCGAAGGGTTTCCGAGATCGGGGAACTCATACGCGGAAGCTGCATTTCGCTTGTCGCAAAATGAGAATATAAATCTTGCGCACCATACTCATGCGGCCGCGAACGTCATCAGGGCGGTTTCGCTTAATGTACCGTGTTACCTTCTCATCCGGTCTCCCGCAGATGCTTGTATTTCTCTGGTCATCCAGGAACCAAGAGTGCAAGATCTAAAGTTAGCTTTAAAAGAGTACCGGCGCTTCCATAGGGCGATCAAGGGTATATCTACAAAAATCTGTGTCACGCCTTTTGAGGATGCCATAAGCAGATTTAACGACACAGTCACCAATCTCAACGCAATTTACAGCACGAATTTTAGTTCGTTGCCGGCGGATCTCGAGCCAGACAAGGTATTGTCAAGAGTTGATGAGATATCTCGTCGCCGAGGTACGGTTCCTGAGGGCGTCGAGCCATACTCCCCAGAGGCTAGCGAGGATGTCAGAGCTAGACGTAAGGCCAAGAAAATAGAATTAGAGAACGCTCTTCGCGGCCCGAAGTACAGTTCGCTCTTGCGCGAGTGTGAGCATCTGTACAGTGAAATACGCTCTAATATTGCGCATCCAGCTACAGGCATTGGCTCCTAAAGATGAGTGTTCCGGACTGTCAATATCAGGACCTGTCGAAATTCCGCGTTCCGAAAGGTTTCCGTGGTAGGAGCGTAGTTACTGTGCAGCTCTGGTGGATCTGCCAGGCAACACTTTTTGCTTTCTCGCCAAGGCCCGCCTATAAGTGGCGTGCTTCACTCCTGCGAGTTTTTGGCGCTAAGATTGGGCGAAATTCTAGAATCAGGTCGTCCGCGCGTTTCACCTATCCGTGGAAGGTGTCTATCGGAGACAATAGTTGGATCGGGGATAGAGCTGAGCTATACAGTCTGGTAGAGATCTCTGTCGGCAATAATGTCTGTGTATCTCAAGACTGCTACATCGCGACGGCGGGTCATGATATCGGGAGCTTGTCCTTCGACTATGTGACTGGCCCTATCGCAATCGAGGACGAGGCATGGCTAGCTTCGGGCGCGTTTGTAATGCCAGGAGTAACGGTAGGCAGAGGGGCAATCGTCGCCGCCAGAAGTGTGGTGACTAAAGATGTTGCTGAAGCCCTGATCGTCGCTGGATCTCCAGCGCATACTATGGGCAGGCGACATGCACCCAGCGAACAATAAAGGCATTCTACTCTTAGGCCCGTTGCCACCTCCGGTACACGGGTTTTCGGTAGCTACTGAGAAACTCGGAGACCTACTGGAGGAACACATCAGTGTAACGCGTGTAGATCTCGCATCGAAGAGCACGCACCGGTCGTTAGCCAAGCTTGGCAACCTGCTTCTAATGTTTGTTGGTTTTTTTGGACTTATAAGGTTCCGTTTGCGCGGCGGCGGAAAAGTTTCATTGGGTTGTAACGGTGGCAGCGGGTTGATCTTATCTTACCTACTCGCTGTATTTGCATGTCGAGTTATGAGATTGAAATGCATTATTCACCATCATTCATATTCCTACATCAACGATAAGTCCAATTTAATGCAGCGGCTCGTAGTGGATACTCGCGAGCTAGCAACACACGTCTTTTTAGCTGACCGGATGAAGCGAGAGTTCTGCGACTGTTATGGGTCCGTAGACTCGGCGATACTTCCCAATGCATATTTGGTACCAGCGCCTGGTTCGTCATCTCTTCAGAGAGATGTATTCTCGATTGGTATGATCTCCAATTTGAGCCGCGAAAAGGGTCTAGACCTATTTATCGACTTGGTAAGCTCATTGCGAGAGCGAGGTCTGAGGTTCTCAGCTGAATTGGCTGGTCCAGTGGCTAGAGAGGATAAGAGGCTCCTAGATCGCGCCATTCAGGCGTTCCCAGAAATTGTGTACCACGGTCCACTTTATGGCGCAGCGAAGGAACAGTTCTTCTCGGCATTGGATGTCATGATATTTCCCACTCGCTACCGAAATGAGGCTCAACCTATAGTGATTTACGAGGCATTTGCACACTCGGTGCCGGTGATTGCGATAGCGCGTGGCTGTATCGCCGAACAATTGACGGGGACCATATCTGCTCTTCCAGATGTGGCCACTTTCGAGAAGGAAGCTGCGAAACTCGTGGAGGAATTGGCGTACTCGCCGGAGCATCTAAAGGAGCTTCGCCAGAGTGTTTGTCTACGCCTGAAGGCAGACACCGAGGTAGCCTTCGACACCATTAAGTCAGTATATCTTCAAGGGATCGGTGGTAGATGATCCGCTTAGCGATCTCACTGTCATCGAATTTGATGATTATTGGACTTAATCTATTTACCGGCGTTCTCGTAGCGCGACTGCTGGGCCCAGAGCAGCGGGGTCTACTGGCAACGGCAGTTGCTCTTACGAGCCTCATTGCAGGTGTTTCGTCTTGTTCCATAGCCGACATACTTTCACGCCACATGGCGGCGCGAAGGGAACAGCTCTTCAACCCGCTTGGGCCGCATGTACTTATCCTTGCTCTCGGAACAATTGTTGGCACAATCGCGCTATTTCTACTAATGTGGGTAGGAATTCCGCCAGTTAGCGGCCTTTCAGCAGTCGTCTACTCGGGGCTGTTCCTAATAATTCCATTCATGCACATTTCCCAACTTGGCATGGGGGTCATCCAGGGATCTCAAAGGTGGACGCAGTGGAATCTGGTTAGACTTTCGCCCCATATAGCGTACTGTCTGCTTCTCATAGTCATTATGAACAACGAGCCCGACGCCAAGTTGGTTGGTTTGGTCTTTGCGCTTTCGAGTTTTGTCCCAGTGATCCTAGCTGGCTACTTCGCAGTAAGAGTGCAAAGTAGGGTGGTCCCAATAACGTCCGCCGATCTCCGGTATACAGCCTACGAGATTGCCCAAGTCCATGCAGGACGGATACTGCAGATGCTACGACAGAACTTGGATCGCATACTGATACCTATCGTTTTCAGTACGGGAGTTCTCGGGAACTATGTAATCGCAGCAACGCTTGCAGCGCCTCTATATGCGGCCGCTTCTACAGTTACGTCTCTATACATACCGCGAGTGACACAAGAGAAGGTCAACGGATCGCATACTCAGCGAAGAATGACCGCTATTGAGATAACGTCCATCATTTTGCTGGGTATCGCAGTCTCAGGTGTGTATGCTTGGCAATCAAGTTTTATTGTGCTGATGCTATTTGGAGCTGAGTACAGTGATGCGGCGCAATACGCCCCCTTCACTGTTGTTGCTGTTTGTGGATATTGCGTTGCGAAGGTGCTGGAGGCGTATATGATCTCCTATGGACAGTTTCGGCTGATTATTATCTCGGAAGTGGCTGTCATTGTAAGCATAGTTCTCGGCCTTGCAGTTGTCAGGGACGGATTTATCGCCTACCTGTGGATTGTCGTGTCCGTATCAGTGGCTGTAGCCATTGTTCGCTTGCTTCGCTTTGTGCGCATTGCTCGGTGGAGCGCTTGATGCGATCTTCAGCTAGCGCAGTGTCGCCCATATTCAGCCTCGCTGGGCGCAGCGCGTGCTGTCAATTCAGTTGCTCGATCTGAATTCTCTCACGGTCTAACGGTGTGAATTGAGTGACGGGCTCGATCGGTCGCCCATGCAAGACTCGCATCGGTTTAGTCGCCTATCGAAGATGGACTATACCACGTGAACTTTTCGTCTTGAGATAGCCTCCACGTGCCATAAGCATAAGTCCCGCCCAAAATATAAGTGGGTATAATCCAAAGATATAAAATTCGATTATGCTAGGGGCTCCATCGCGAAACCACTGAATGCAGAATGGCAAGGAGACAATATATATTGATCTAAGAGAGTAGCTGTTCCAATTTCGGGTCGCGAAACAGTAGACGCTCTGAAGAACATATCCTGACAGAAAGGAAAGAATTATTACGCCGGGAAGGCCAAGGCTAAGCCATCCAGCGCCCGCCATTGACTGAGTTAGCCCGTCATAGTTGCCGCCTACATTCAGATCAACTAGCTGCACCGGTGAACCAATTGGCTTCCCGGGCCAAAGGGCTCTAGGAATTGGTTTTGTTAGAACTTCTAGGTACTGAGTAAAGTATGTGTGCCCAAATCTATCGTCGGGGAAATTTTTGGCTAGGTATAATAGAAAATCATACATTCCGAATTCTTGCGAGTCACCGATTGGTGTTCGGCGTAGGTAGTCTGAGATAGATACATTCGCCCAGTCAAATGACCCGTGGGATCGGGTTACTCGCCGGTAGATTCCCCCAACGGAAATGAGGACCATCGCGGAAAGCGAGAATAGACCAAGCACGACGCTTTTCTTCGCGGTAGTTGTTCCTGGGCGCTGGAAGTAGTATATAATAAAGCCTAGAATAAGGTATATGATTACGAAGCGGCCTCTCCCTTCCAGAAATGCCAGTATAATGAAGACTACAGTTAGCGAGATATTGTAGACGTTGGGGCGATAGAGAATGACGTGGGCTAGAATTAGCCCAGGGATGCAGTTTTTTAGAACGTAGAAGTAACCGCTGCCTTGAACAAAGATCTTCTTCCCTGTCTCCGGGTCCGTCATTAGGTTGCCACCGGATTGCCCGGTTACTTGAACTACCGGATGTTGAATCCCATAGTAGAGTGAAAATAGGAATAAAGGGGAGAGTGCAATTAGGGCAATTGCGTAGGTTTGCTTCTCTAGCGGTGTGGGTCCGCGAGATTGAATAGGTGTATTGGGGCTCCCCCGGACTAATGTAGCGCCAAGAAATGATATGAGTGCAATATTTGCCAGAAGAAAGGTAAGCACCGCACTCCATACATCTGGCGTTATTCTCATGTATGTGAAGTTGGTGTGATAGCCGGCGGTAAAGAGTACGGCTGGGCGAACTCCAAAGAGAAAGAGGTGGAAAACGAGATACCAGCTGGCGGGTGCCAAGATTTGCATCCCGCGGTACTTTGACCAGGCAATCAGGACAAGAACAGCGGCTAATAGATTTACATATGAGAGAACTATCAGCGAGGGGTCATAGGAGTAGGTCATGCCTGAAGAGCCGAACGAATACCGTCTCGAAAGTTCGACGCGCTGAAGTTCTCACTATATTGAATAATCGCTTCCCTGTCGATTGCATTGCTCTCATAGAAGTGAGCTGCGGCTTCCAGAGCTGAGGCCAAGGCCTTGGTGTCTCCTGCTTTGGACTCCATGCCTATATTTTGGGGAACTCCCAGATTCGCTAGCCCAGTATTTTCCGTGAAGATCGTGAAGCAGCCAGCCGAGAGGGCTTCCAAAAGAACGAGGCCAAAACCCTCGACTAGAGAGGGTAGTACAAAGACGTCAGCCGAAGTGTATTCGTTCCACAGCTCTTGTGAGCTAAGTCCTGCTTTGACTGTTACGTTATCCGGTAAGTCGTCGAGTAAACCATCTTGTGCTCTTGAGCACACCATTGAGAGGGTCGCGTTTCCAAGTTTTGCCAATCGCCATGCGGCTAGTAAATGGTGCACGCCTTTTCGGTGAATGGCCTGACCTACAAACAAGAACTTCATTTCTCCGTTTGCTTGCTCCAGCTTTATCGACTGTGGCTTGGGCCGTGCTATTCCATATGGCACTATGTGAACCCTGTCTGAAGCTACTCCCACTCTGATTGCTGAACGAGCTGTAAGTAGGCTTGCACACAGCACGCGGTCAGCAGCGGCGAGCTCAGCATCAAGCACTGCTATGCGGTGCGCAACGGCGGTCTCCTCTTCGAGACCTCGATGTCCGATCCCGTATTCTTCAATATTTGGCCGCAGGATTTCCTCTATTAAGCCGGGATGGGGGTGAAACAGAAATAGAGTCTTCTCCCTGTCGCTCAGCTTGGGATCGTTGAATGCTTCCATCGCGTAAGTAGAGTAAAGTAGAAGGTCGACGCCCGGACTCTTTCGAGCGACTGACCTCGCAGCGGCTCCAATGATGCGATTTGTGTGGTGGATTGTGTCGAGGCCGGTTCTATCAATCTGGCGGCGGAGGCTCTGTAATGCGACTGCTGGCCAGACCGTCTTAGTAAGTGCAGCGGGAATGAAGTCCGAGTGTCGATGACGAAGGGGGGTGGGAATAATTTCTCGATCAGGTCTGTAATAATCGGTGACTAGTCGTTCGAGTTGCCCGACTTCAGCTAGAGCTGCCGCGACTTGGTAGAAATCCCGATCACGATTGTGGGCAACGATGTATTTCTTCGGCACGGCTTACTGCTCGTCTATTGATTATGTGCATGGAAGGCGACGTAGTCGTGGTAGGTATTCTGTAGTCCGTGTTTTAAGTCCGTCTTTGGTGTCCATCCCAGCGCGGAGAGTTTGGAGCTATCCATTAGTTTTCTGGGTGTTCCGTCGGGCTTTGTGGTGTCGAAGATTAGTTCGGCGTCGTGGTCTACCACTAAAGAAATCGTTTCAGCGAGTTCTCGGATGCTCACTTCGGTGCCGGAGCCAACGTTTACGTGTTCGTACCCAGAATATCCCTTTAGGAGGAAAATCAGCGCGTCAGCGAGGTCGTCGCAGTGTAAGAATTCTCTGAGGGGGGAGCCTGAGCCCCAAATTACAACATTCTTTGCGTCCGTCACCTTAGCATCATGGAATTTACGTAGGAGAGCGGGGAGCACATGGCTGGAGTTCAGATCGTAATTGTCTCCTGGGCCGTACAAATTGGTTGGCATGGCCGATATCCAGTCCCGACCGTACTGCGTGCGATAAGCTTGGCAGAGCTTGATGCCAGCGATCTTGGCGATGGCATACCATTCGTTGGTCGGCTCAAGCGGGCCTGTCAGTAGGCTGTCTTCAGGGATAGGTTGTGTAGCCATCTTCGGGTAGATGCATGACGACCCCAGAAACAGGAAACGCTCCACATCGTTGGCGTGAGCAGCCGCTGCGATATTCGTCTCGATCTGAATGTTCTGCACGAGGAAGTCGACTGGGTAGTCGCTGTTTGCCTTGATGCCACCAACCTTTGCCGCAGCCATCACAATGGCATCGGGCTTTGTCTCGGCCATCCACTCTTCAACTTCAGCCTGCCGGGTGAGGTCCATCACATCGCGACCAGCAGTGATTACTTCGCAATTCTCTTTCGCCAGGCGGCGGACCACGGCTCCGCCGACCATGCCGCGATGTCCGGCCACCCAGATCCGTTTGCCGTTGAGACTGTACGTCATCGATATTCCCTTCAGCGATCTTCGACCGAGATTGGCATCTCGAAGCCATGCTCCTTGAGGAGGGCATGGCGCTTGGCAGTATGCAGATCCGCCGCGACCATTTCCGCACACATCTCCTTTGCGGTGATCTCCGGCACCCAACCGAGCTTCTCTTTCGCCCGGGTTGGGTCGCCGAGCAGCGTCTCGACTTCGGCCGGGCGGAAGTAGCGCGGGTCGATGCGCATGATCACGTCGCCGGGCTTCACAGCGGGCGATATGTTATTGTCGACCGACTTCACTGTAGCCGTTTCTTCTGTGCCATCGCCCGAAAATTCAAGCTCGATGGCCAGCTCCTTGGCGGTCCAATCGATGAACTCGCGGACGGAGTATTGCTTGCCCGTACCGATCACAAAGTCCTCGGCGGAGTCCTGCTGGAGCATCATCCACTGCATACGTACATAGTCCCTCGCGTGGCCCCAGTCGCGTAGGGAGTCGATGTTGCCCATGTAAAGGCAGTCCTCCAGGCCGATGGCGATGTTGGCAAGGCCTCGGGTGATCTTGCGGGTCACGAAGGTTTCGCCGCGGCGCGGGCTTTCGTGATTGAAGAGGATGCCGTTGCAAGCATAGAGTCCGTAGCTCTCGCGGTAGTTCACGGTGATCCAGTAGGCGTAGAGCTTGGCCACGGCATAGGGGCTGCGTGGATAGAAGGGTGTCGATTCCCTCTGCGGGGTCTCCTGCACCAGGCCGAAGAGCTCGGAGGTTGAGGCCTGATAGAACCGCGTCTTCTGCTCAAGGCCGAGGAAGCGGATCGCTTCGAGCAGTCGCAGGGTGCCGATGCCATC
The DNA here is from genome assembly GCF_054353345.1 of Pseudoroseicyclus sp. H15. Classification (NCBI taxonomy): domain Bacteria; kingdom Pseudomonadati; phylum Pseudomonadota; class Alphaproteobacteria; order Rhodobacterales; family Paracoccaceae; genus Pseudoroseicyclus; species Pseudoroseicyclus sp. H15. Next base: position 483,668 of record NZ_JBTHJE010000006.1, on the reverse strand, counting down.
AACATCGGCGGTATATTCCGGCGCCTCGAAGCTGACGGCCACGTGGGACTGTGCGCCGAGGTTGTAGACCTCGTCAGGCTCGATTTGGGAAATGATGCGCGTCAGGTTAGAGGTGTCGGTCAGGTCGCCGTAGTGAAGCTTCATTTTCGGGTTGGGCGTGTGCGGATCCTGATAGATATGGTCGACGCGCTGCGTGTTAAAAAGCGAGGCGCGCCGTTTGATGCCGTGCACCTCGTACCCCTTCTCGAGAAGGAGTTCGGCTAGATAGGATCCGTCTTGGCCAGTAATGCCGGTGATGAGCGCTTTCTTCATGTTCTCGGATAACCTTCGGTCTGAAATGATTATGGAGCAGGCCCAGCGGAGCCGAAACGCTTCTTGAGGATCGGCCAGAAAATGGCCTCAAAGGCCGCTGCGACACTCTTTAGATCAAAGGTGGCCTCAGCATAAGCCCGGCCGGCGGCACCAGCCTCGCGAGCAGCGTCAGGGTCTGCCGCGAAAGACTTCGCGGCGTCGACTGCGCTCCGGATGTCACCGGGGGGCACCACGCGGCCTGCGTTAGTCTCTGTCACGATCTGGGCTGCAAGGTTGTCTTCGGGCGCGGCCAAAACAATTGGCCGGCCCGCACAAAGGTAGCTCAGGATCTTGGAGGGAACGGAGAACTCGCCGGCCTCGACTTCGATCATCGCAACCAGCACATCCGCAGAGGCCAGGACCTCTGGGAATCGGTTGAAGGGCTGGAGGGGGAGGAGCCTCAGAGCGGGCAGTGCGCCGCCAGCGGCCTCCTGGGCAAGATTATCTGCTCCCACGCCCGCTGCCACCACGACGACCTCGCCTTCTCCCTCAACCGCGCGCGCCAGTTCCGAGAGGATCTTGGGGTTGTGCTTTGTCGCAAGGGTGCCGGAATAGACGAAGCGGGCGCCGGAGCCGAGGCCCTGTTCTCTCGCCCAAGCGGTGTTTCGATCGAGCTGCGGGATTTCGTCGATAACCCCCCAGTTGGGGATGACGGAAACCTTATCATTAGAGATCTTCCAGCGGTCAGTTTGAGCACGAAATCCTTCAGTGATATGAATCACATGATCTGCGCGCCGCATCTGCCGACGCTCCAGAAACGTGTAATAGCTGCCGACAATGTGGCCAATGCCGGGCAGCTTCTTTTCGAGAATGCGAGAGGCAGCGATAGAGTAGAAGTCTTGGCACCAGTAGATGAAGGCAGCGTCTGTGGCGCGGCAGGCGTTGACCAAGTGCTCCTGAGTCTCTGTCGGTGTGTTGCCCGAGATCACAAGCGATGGCTTCAGCTCACGAATGAGCGCGCCAAGTTTCTTGCCATACTCAATATCTCCCCGACGACGCTTAAGAAAATCCGTCTTGGAGTACTCACCGGGGATATTCAACCCATGGAAAGTCAGACGGTCTGGATCACCCTCGACCTGTGCATTGCGACCCTTCGGGCCGGCATCCCCGGCGAAGAGAACATGGTGAACACTCCAGCCCCGCTTGGCCAAGGCGCGAGAGAGTTCAGCAGTGAACGGATGGCCCGCGTAGTCGTGGACAACGATGGTCTGGGAAGCAGTCATGAAGGCAATGCTCACAAAATCCGTCTCGAGGCACAAGGCGCCGCAGTGCTCAAAATGCTGAGCTTCTGTGGGTCGTCTACTCAATGCCGCGCTGCAGCGTCTAGCTCTTTCGTACAGTTTTCTGTTCTAGGAGGGCCCATGAAGGGTGGGGCGCTATTTTTTCAGCCTTGTTGACGAGCCGCATCCCTACGATCCAAATGGAAGAACGGTGTTACGGCTACATCGCGTCCCGAAAAACTTCGCCCTCCACACGATTGACTTTCTGCGCTGCAGCGCTCTACCAGATTCACACTGAATAGGAGGGGCCGGTATAACGGCGGCCGTCCTACCGCGGAGAGAATTCAATGAAGATCGCTGTAGCCGGCTTCGGCTACGTCGGGTCGTGAACGCTGTGCTGATCGCACAGGCCCACGATGTCGTGGCGACCGATATCTCGCAGGCGCGAGTGAACCTGGTGAACTCTTGGAGGGCGTAGATCGAAGATGCCGCCAACAAAGTGTTCACGCGGTATCTGTTCGGCTCTGACTGATCTCGAGAGGCGGTGCCGGCCGGTCTCAAGTTGGTTTACAGGCCATCGCTAACCCATTGATTTCTTACGCGGTCCCCTAGGACCTGCTTAAAATTTAGACACCTAAGATTATTGCTGGTTCACTGTGCTCGCCTACCTGTTGCGTGCGCCCAATCTGTTTATCGGCATGCGCAGTGTTCATCAATTAGCGGTTGCTTTGATCGACAAGCTTGGGCTGGCCCAAACTTTAGTCGACGAGAGCGAGAAACCCGCGCGCGCGGAACTTTTGTTTGGCAACACCTTGAGATTTTTCTTGTCAGCGGAAAGAAGGTCGGAAGAGAAATTTTTTCAGGTCTGGTCGTGACTGATATTACACCCGTACTTCTCGCCGGCGGCTCCGGCACACGCCTCTGGCCGCTCTCCCGCAAGTCATATCCCAAGCAATTCGCGAGCCTGCTCGGCGATCAGAGCCTCTTTCAGGCCTCCGCCGCCCGGCTCTCTGGCAGCGGCGACGGCCTGACCTTCGCCAAGCCGATGGTGCTCACGAACAGCGATTTTCGCTTCATCGTCACCGAGCAGCTCGCCGAGGCGGGGATCGACCCCGGCCCCGTGCTCATCGAGCCTGAAGGGCGCAATACAGCCCCCGCCGCGCTCGCTGCTGCCCTTCAGCTGGCAAGCGATGACCCCGACCGCATCATCCTGGTCGCACCGTCCGACCATCACATCCCTGATAGCGCCGCCTTCCGCGCCGCCGTCGCCAAAGGCCTCGCTGCCGTCGAGCAGGGCAAGCTCGTGACCTTCGGCATCACGCCCACCTGGGCCGAGACCGGATACGGTTACCTCGAACTTGCTGGCAAGCCGGGCACCGAGGCCGAGCCGCTTCAGCGCTTCGTCGAGAAGCCCGATGCCGCCCGCGCCGAAGAGATGCTCGCCGCCGGCAACTACCTGTGGAACGCCGGCATCTTCCTCTTCCGCGTCCGCGACATCGTTGCCGCCTTCGAGGCGCATGCCCCAGGCCTCATGGAGCCGGTGCGCGCCGCCGTGGCCGAGGCGCAGGCCGATCTGGGCTTCCTTCGGCTCGATCCGGCAGCCTGGGCGCGGGCCGAGGATATCTCCATCGACTATGCCGTCATGGAGAAGGCCGAGAACCTGGCCGTCGTCCCTTTCTCCGCCCATTGGTCGGATCTTGGCGGGTGGGATGCGGTCTGGCGAGAATCCGAGCCCGATACCCGCGGCGTTTCGCTCTCCGGCGATGCCACAGCCATCGACTGCGACGACACGCTGCTGCGGTCCGAATCCGAGCGGCTGGAGGTCGTCGGCATCGGGCTGAAGAACATCATGGCCGTCGCCATGAACGATGCCGTGCTGATCGCCGACATGTCTCGCGCGCAGGACGTCAAGAAAGCCGTCACCGCCCTGAAGGAAAAGGGCTCGGCCCAGGCCACGCATTTCCCCAAGGATCACCGCCCCTGGGGCTGGTTCGAGAGCCTCGTGGTGGGCGGGCGTTTCCAGGTGAAGCGCATCATGGTGCATCCCGGCGCCTCGCTCAGCCTTCAGAGCCACTTCCACCGCTCCGAGCACTGGATCGTCGTGGAGGGCACCGCCAAGGTCACCGTCGATAACGAGGTCACGCTGCTGACCGAGAACCAGTCAGTCTACATCCCGCTCGGGTCCGTACACCGGATGGAGAACCCCGGTAAGGTGCCGATGGTGCTCATCGAGGTGCAGACCGGCGCCTATGTCGGCGAGGACGACATCGTGCGCTACGAGGATGTCTACTCGCGCGGGCAGGGCGCCAAGGGCTGAACTGAACTCTAAGCTGCCATTGTCGACCCAAATGCCACGAAATTCGTTTACAGGCCCTTGGCTCACTCATTGATTTCTTACGGGGCACCCGAGGGTCTGTTTACAGGCTATGCCCTTAAAACTACTGCCGGGTCGCCGTCTCTCCGGATGAACTGGTGATAGAGCGCTGCCGCGATGGCCGCTCGTGTCCTCACTCCCTGCAGTATAAGCGCCGAATTCGCGACTCTTCTGCCACAACTCGAAGTTTTGACGGCCGATACTGGCTTGCTATCGCTGACTTCCGCTATCTCTTGGTCGACCTGTCGCGGAGGGTAAGGTGCCGGATCTCATGAAAATTGGCAAATCGCTGCAGCGCGCTAGTCGCGTCGCAGCCCGGCTGATACAGGGGAGCGCGCTTGTCCTGTTGGGTGCCTCAGGCACCCAGGCTGAGGATGGGCCGTTTCTCAGCACTTACGGCTTGCCTGGCCTGATCGACATGCCGAGCGGCGAGTCTCTTCCGCGCGACTCGCTCGCGCTGTCGCTGTCGCATTTCGAGGGCGAATACCGGGCCACCATGGCGTTTCAGGTGTTCCCCCGCGTTACGGGCGTGTTTCGGTACATCACGCTGCCAGACGGCGACTACTTCGACCGCAGTTTCGACGTTCACTTTTCTCTCCTTCAAGAGAGTACCTTCCTTCCCGCCTTGAGCGTTGGCCTCATCGATATCGGCGGTACTGGGCTCTACAGCTCAGAGTATGTCGCGGCGTCGAAAGAGGTCCTGCCCGGTCTCCAAGTGACCGGCGGAATCGGCTGGGGCCGGCTCGCCACACGTGATGGCTTTGAAAATCCGTTGGCGCAGATCGACGATTACTTCGCAGAACGGCCTGACGAGCCCCGGACAATCGAAGACACCGGCCGTTTCCGGCCAGACGTCTTCTTCCGTGGTGACGCTGCCTTTTTCGGCGGCATTCGCTACACACCGAACGACCGCCTGTCCTTTGCAGCTGAGTATTCCTCCGACACCTATAACTTTGAAGCAGACCGCATCGGCTTCACCCAGGACACGCCCGTCAACGTCTCCGCCACCTACCGTCTCTCGGGCGGCACCGAGCTGACCGGCTATTACCTCTACGGTAACACCATCGGCCTGACGGTCGCTCGCACCTTCTTGCCCGGCAACCTTACCTTCCCCGGTGGTCGAGCGGCCTCGCCGCCGATTCTGGCGCCGGCCCGCAGTGCCGAGCAGTTGGGGTGGGATCCGCAGTCCTACTCGCAGAGCGCCACCGTCCGGCTGGAGCGAGAGCTCGGCGCTTTCGGGCTCGGCTCGCAGGGGCTCACCATCTCCGGTGGCACCGCCACGCTGTGGCTCGATAACCCGACTTATACGCCTGCGTCCCAGGCCATCGGCCGGGCGGCCCGCGTGATGGCGAACGCTCTCCCTGCCGGTGTCGATACCTTTGTCATTGTCCCGGTCGCGCAAGGCATGCCCGTCTCCGAGGTGCGCCTGACACGCGCCGACCTGGAGGAGCTGGAGTTCGATCTAGACGGCACTTGGTCAAGCTTCGTGCGGGCCGATATCTCTGACGCCGCCGATGTGCCCGTGCCGCAGGGCACAGGTTTCCGCTGGTCGCTGCGCCCCTATACCCGGGCCTCGTATTTCGACCCCGACGCGCCGGTGCGCATCAATGCCGGCCTGGCCGCGACAGGCTCGTACGAGCCGGCGCCGGGCTTCGTGCTCTCCGGCCAGCTTCGCCTGCCGCTGTTCGGCAACCTCGATGAGGTGACGCGCCAGTCAAACTCGATCCTGCCGCGCGTGCGCTCTGACTCGGGTCTCTACGACGTGAACACAGATGTCGAGATATCCTACCTGACGGCAGAGAAGTTTTTCCGCCCCGCGCCGAACCTCTACGGCCGGCTGAGCTTCGGTATCCTTGAGCGGATGTATGGCGGCGCCTCCGGCGAGCTGCTCTGGGCGCCGACCGACTCGCGCCTCGCGCTTGGGGCGGAGGTGAACTACGCCGTTCAGCGCAGCTACGACGGGCTTGGTTTCCGCGACTATGACATCGTCACCGGCCACGCCTCGGCCTATTACGACTTCGAAAATGGCTTCCTCGCCCAGATCGATGCCGGCCGCTATCTCGCCGGCGACTGGGGCGCGACCTTCTCGCTCGACCGGGAGTTCGACAACGGCGTGAGCATCGGCGCCTTCTTCACGCTGACCGATGTCTCCTTCGACGATTTTGGCGAGGGCGCCTTCGACAAGGGCATCGTCATCTCACTGCCGATCACCGCCCTCACCGGCGAGCCGAACCGCGACACGTTCAGCGAAACGCTCCGCCCGGTGCTGCGCGACGGCGGCGCCCGGCTGAGCGTGCGCAACCGGCTTTACGATCTGACGCGGGAGTACCGCGAGCCACAACTGGGCGATAGCTGGGGGAGGTTCTGGCGATGAAATCTGCACTGTCCTGCATCGCGCTGCTGGCCGCGCTTGGCGCCTGCACCTTTCCCTCTGGCGGCACGCCCTCGATCGCGCCGCCCTACCGCGGCCTCGCCGCCGACCAGGCGGGCACGCCCAAGGTCTTCGTGACGGTCGAAGAGGCCGGCTATACCGGCGTTATGGCGCTGGTGCAAAGCCGCGATGGCTACCAGACCTTCATGAGCTCCGACGACATCTCGATCACGTTCAAGGACAACATGATCGTCGCCACACGTGGCTTCGGCGATGATCTCGCGTCGAGCGATGCGTCCGAAACCGCAAGGCTGGTTGCCTCGGGGCGGACGGGGCAGGTGGAGCGTTTCCACGGCTTCTACACCGGCAGCGAGGATGTCGAACTGCGGGCTTATGTCTGCGACATCGCCTCGGCCGGGGCGATCTCGCTGGAAGGCCCCGCGGGGCCAGTCGCGGTGCGGCATGTGACAGAGACCTGCCGCAACCCCGAGCAGGGCTTCGTGAACCACTACTATTATAGTCCCGCCGGCGCGCTGCTGGCCTCGACGCAATGGGCCGGAGATAGCATCGGGGCGCTGACCGTCGAGCTGGGTTAGGTGCAAAGTGGCTAGTATGGAGCGGTCCATAGCCCGCAAGATGGGCTTCGGACACAGTTCTTTAAAATGCGATGCTGCACGTGCAGCATTCGCCTTGATTGCCCGTTTGAAGAGAATTAGGCGTCAGCGGACTGACCGATATTTGGGGCTGCACGCAAATGACTACCATTTCGAATCTCGAACCAATTCCAGAACTCTATGTTTCCAACGATTCCGCTCAGAAGATGAAGGTCGCCGCTGCCGATCTGACCTCGTGGGATTTGACGCCCCGCCAGATCTGCGACCTGGAGCTGCTGATGAACGGCGGGTTTTATCCGCTGAAGGGCTTCCTCTCCGAAGGCGATTACGACAGCGTCGTCGAGACGATGCGCCTGAAGGACGGCTCGCTCTGGCCGATGCCGATCACGCTCGACGTCTCCGAGAAATTCGCCGACAGCCTCGAGGCCGGGCAGGACATTGCGCTGCGCGACCAGGAGGGCGTCATCCTCGCGACGATGACCGTCACCGACAAATGGGTGCCGAACAAGGCGCGCGAGGCCGAGAAGGTCTTCGGCGCCGATGACAGCGCCCATCCGGCGGTGAACTACCTGCACAACCAGGCCGGCAAGATCTATCTGGGCGGCCCCGTCACCGGCATCCAGCCGCCGGTGCATTATGATTTCCGCGGTCGCCGCGACACGCCCAACGAGCTGCGCGCCTATTTCCGCAAGCTCGGCTGGCGCAAGGTCGTGGCCTTCCAGACGCGCAACCCGCTGCACCGCGCCCATCAGGAGCTGACGTTCCGCGCCGCGCGCGAGAGCCAGGCCAACCTGCTCATCCACCCCGTCGTCGGCCTCACCAAGCCGGGCGACGTGGATCACTTCACCCGCGTGCGCTGCTACGAAGCGGTGCTCGACAAATACCCGCAGTCGACGACCACGATGTCGCTGCTGAACCTCGCCATGCGCATGGCCGGCCCGCGAGAGGCCGTCTGGCACGGGCTGATCCGCGCCAACCACGGTTGCACGCATTTCATCGTCGGCCGCGACCATGCCGGCCCCGGCAAGAACAGCCAGGGTGAGGATTTCTACGGCCCCTATGATGCGCAGGATCTGTTCAAAGAATATGAATCCGAGATCGGTCTCGAAATGGTCCCCTTCAAGCACATGGTCTATGTGCAGGAGCGCGCCCAATACGAGCCGAACGACGAGATCGCCGACAAGGATGACGTCACCATCCTGAATATCTCGGGCACCGAGCTGCGCCGCCGTCTGGCCGAGGGGCTGGAGATCCCCGAGTGGTTCTCCTTCCCCGAGGTGGTGGCCGAGCTGCGCCGCACCAGGCCGCCGCGGTCGAACCAGGGCTTCACGGTGTTCTTCACCGGCTTCTCCGGCTCGGGCAAATCCACCATCGCCAACGCGCTGATGGTCAAGCTGATGGAGATGGGCGGCCGTCCGGTGACACTGCTCGACGGCGACATCGTCCGCAAGAACCTCTCCTCCGAGCTCGGCTTCTCCAAAGAGCACCGCGACCTCAACATCCGCCGCATCGGCTACGTGGCGAGCGAGATCACCAAGAACGGCGGCATCGCCATCTGCGCCCCGATCGCGCCCTATGCCACGACGCGCCGCGCCGTGCGCGAGGACATCGAGGCCTTCGGCGCCTTCATCGAGGTCCATGTCGCCACCCCGATCGAGGAATGCGAGCGCCGGGATCGCAAGGGCCTCTACAAGCTGGCGCGCGAAGGCAAGATCAAGGAGTTCACCGGCATCTCCGACCCCTACGACGTGCCGGAGAACCCCGAGCTGCGCATCGAGACCGAGGGCACAGACGTGGACAATTGCGCCCACCAGGTGGTGCTGAAGCTGGAGAGCATGGGGCTGATCTCCGGCTCCTGAGCCGGAAGACATCGCTGAATAAAGAAAGGGCGGCCCGCGGGGGCCGCCCTTTTCTGTTAGAGCGCGGTGAAATCGGTTTACACTGGCAATTCTAAGCCATTGTTTTCCTTGGGGGAAGCGAAGGGGCGGTTTACTAGTTAGACCCGTTGTTACCATTTGGTATTCGGTGTCCTTCCGGAACCGCAAGCCCCGATAACCCCACCCCCACTCGACACCACCACCCCATCAAGTAAACCACCCCATGCGGCCCACACAGGGCCGTTTCGCTCCGGCATCCGATCATGCGGTTCGTCTTCTTCGTCAACGGCCTGATCCTCCTCGCCCTCGGCGTGCTGATGACGGGGGACGCGCTGGTCTTTCCTGCAACCCGGCAAGTCTTCCTCTCTTCCGCCCTCTTCGTCACGCTGATCGGCGCCGGGGTGGCGGCGAGCTCGCGGCAGAGCCGCTTCGATTTCAACTTCCGCCATGCCTTCCTGCTCACCTCCACCGTCTGGCTTTCCGCCGCAGCGGCGGGGGCGGTGCCGCTCGTGTTCTGGGGCTTGCGGCCGGTCGATGGGTTCTTCGAGGCGCTGTCGGGCATCACCACCACCGGCGCCACCGTCATGACCGGGCTCGACGAGACGCCCGATGGCATTCTCCTCTGGCGTTCGATCCTGCAGTGGCTGGGCGGGGTCGGGTTCATCGTGACCGCCATCGCGCTGCTGCCGGCGATGCGCGTGGGGGGGATGCAGCTCTTTCGCACCGAGAGCTCCGAGCGCGGGCAGAAGGAGTTCGTCAGCGCTGCGACCTTCGCCGTGACCACGCTCTGGATCTATGCGGCGCTGACGACGCTGTGCATCTTCGTTTACCGGGCCGGCGGCATGAGCTTCTTCGACGCCGTCAACCATGGGCTGACGACGCTGTCGACCGGGGGCTATTCGACCTCTGATTCGTCGTTCGGCCAGTTCGACAGCGCCTTCCTGCAATGGGCCGGTACGCTCTTCATGCTCTGCGGCAGCCTGCCGTTTGCCTGGTACATCCGGCTGCTCTACCGGCGCGCCGGTCGGAGCGAGCAGGTCTCGACGCTGCTCGTCGTCCTGTCGGCGGCAATTCTCTTCCTCGCGGGCTGGCGCATCCTGACAGCGGGGGTGCCGGCGGAGCAGGCCTTTCGCGAGGTGGCGTTCAACGTCGTCTCTGTCGTCTCCACCACGGGCTATGCGACGGCGGATTACACGCTCTGGGGGCCGGTCGCGTGGACGGCCTTTTTCATGCTGACAGCGCTCGGTGGTTGCACCGGCTCAACGGCGGGCGGGGGCAAGATGATGCGCTGGATCATCCTGTGGCGGGCGCTCGTCGCCCAGGGCCGCCAGATCAGCGCGCCGCACAGGGTTTCGGTGATCCACTACGAGAGAAAGCCCCTCGAGGCCGACCAGCTCAGCGGCGTCATCGCCTTTTTCACCTTCTTCGCGCTGACGGCGCTGCTTCTGGCCCTGGGGTTGCTCTTCGTCGGGCTCGACTTCGTGAGCGCGGTTACCGGCGCGCTGACGGCGGTGACGAATGTCGGCCCCGGCCTCGGTTCGCTGATCGGGCCGGCGGGCAATTTCGCAACGCTGCCCGATTCGGCGAAATGGCTCATCGACATCGGCATGTATGTCGGTCGGCTGGAGATGCTGACCGTCTACGTGCTGTTCCTGCCGGAGTTCTGGCGCGCCGTCGCCTGACGGGCGGGGCGCCAGCGCTACTCGCGAGGGGCGCCGCCGGCGAAGATATTCTCCTCTCCGTAGCTCACCGGTGCTTCCGTCATCTCCAGATGCAGGCCGGTGCCGGTATAGGGATGCGCCCGGGCCAGCGCCTCGTCGACCTCGATGCCAAGGCCCGGGGCGGTAGGGACGGAGATGTAGCCGTCCTGAACCTCGATCGCCCCCTTGATGAGAGCGCTGTGAAACTCCGTCTCGATCGTCTCGGCCATGAGCAGGTTGGGGATGGCGGCGCAGAGCTGCAGGCTCGCGGCCCATTCCACCGGGCCGCAATAGAGATGCGGCGCGACCTCCGCCCCGTAGGCCTCGGCCAGAACGGCGATCTTGCGCGCCTCCCAGATCCCTCCGCATCGCCCGAGCGCCGGCTGCACGATGGCGACGCCGCCGTCGCGCAGTACCGGGGCGAACTCGGAGCGGGTCGTCAGTCGCTCGCCCACGGCAACGGGCACCGATGAGCGGGCGGTGACGCGGGCGAGGGAGGTCAGGGCGTCGGGCGGTACCGGTTCTTCGAACCAGAGCGGGTCGTAGGGGGCGATGGCGGCGGCCATGCGGATGGCGCCGGCGGTGGAGAATTGCCCATGCGTGCCGAAGAGCAGATCGGCCCGCTCGCCGACAGCCGCGCGAATCTCTCGGCAGAAGGCGACGGAGCGCGAGATGTCCGACAGGGCAGGGGTGTGCCCGCCCCGGATCGTGTAGGGGCCCGCCGGGTCGAACTTCACCGCCGTGTAGCCGCGTTCGACCAATGCCAGAGCGCTCTCGGCTGCCTGCTCGGGGCTGACCCAGAACTCGGGCAGCGTGTGATGCGGGGCCGAGGGGTAGAGATAGGAATAGGCGCGGATGCGCTCGTGCACCCGGCCGCCGAGCAGCGCATGCACAGGCCTGCCGTGCGCCTTGCCGAGGATGTCCCAGCAGGCGATCTCCAGCCCCGAGAAGGCGCCGATCACCGTGGGATCGGGCCGCTGCGTGAAGCCGGCGGAATAGGCGCGGCGGAACATCAGCTCGATATTCTCCGGGTTCTCCCCCGCCATATGCCGCGCAAACACGTCGCGGATCACCGCCGTCATCGCGTCTGGCCCGATGGCGGCGGCATAGACCTCGCCCCATCCTGTGATGCCGTCTTCTGTGGTGACCTTCACCAGGATCCAGTAGCGTCCTCCCCAGCCCGGTGCGGGTGGGGCCGTGACTATCACGTCGAGATCGGAGAGCTTCATGGGGAACATCCTTCGCAAGGCGGGGCGGCAGGGCGAGCCTATCGAAGTGGTCGTTCTCGGAAAGGGCGATCTGCGCCTGCTGATGTCGGCGCCCGAGGATCTGTTCGATGAGGAGGTGCGCCCCGACGAGGCGAAGGCCTTCCTCAAAGACCCCGCCAACCTCATGGTCATGGCGCTGGAGCGCGGCGTGCCGGTGGGCTTCGCCTCCGGCACCATGCTGCGCCACCCCGACAAGGCGCCGTCTTTCTTCGTCAACGAGGTGGGGGTGATGGAGAGCCATCAGCGCCGCGGCATCGGACGGACGCTGATGGAGCGCGTGAAAGAAGTGGCGCGCGAGCGTGGCGCCGAGGGCATCTGGGTTGGCACCGAGATGGACAATGACCCGGCCCGCGGCCTCTATCGCGCGCTCGGTGGCGACGAGATGATCGCCGCGCTCTACGGCTGGGACGGGGCGCTCGATTCGTGAGCACCCCGGGCGGAGAGCCTCCGCCAGGCTGGCGTGGCCGGCTGCGGGCGGCCTGGGTGGAAAGCCCGGGCGCCGCGCTGGCCTTCGGGCTGGCGGTACTAGTGGCGCTGATCTTCGCGGTTCGAATGGTGGTGCAGACGGCACATCCGCCGGAGCCGCACGATCCACAACCCTGGATGACTGTCCGCATGGTGGCCCGCCTTCACGGCGCCGACCCGGAGGCCCTTCGCGCCGAGGCCGGCCTTCCCCCGCCCGCGCCGCGCCGCCGGGCCACACTGACCGAGATCGCCCGCGAGCTCGACATGCCGGTCGACGCGCTCATCGCCGAGATCGAGGCCGCCGCCGCCCGCCTTGCGCCGCCTGAAGAGCCGGCCGGAGGCGCGGACAAGTGACAGACTGGCTCCTCGCCCTCGTGCCGAGCTACGGCCCGCCGTTGGTGGGGCTGGCGATCTTCGTCTCCTGCTTCGCGGTGCCGGTGCCGGCCTCGCTCCTCCTCCTCGCGGGCGGCGGCTTCGTCGCCGTCGGCGATATCGGGCTGTTGCCACTGGTGCTTTGGGCCTGGCTCGGCCTCGCCCTCGGCGACCACGGCGTCTACTGGCTGGGCCGGCGGGGCGGCGCGCCCCTGGCCGAGCGCCTCGGCCGCCGGGCCGCCAGCGTGCGCAAGGCCCGTGCGCTGCTCGCCGCACGGGGAGGGCCCTTCCTCTTTCTGTCGCGCTGGCTGTTTTCTCCGCTCGGGCCTTATGTGAATTTCGCGGCCGGCGCCTCGCGGATGCGGTGGTGGAGCTTCCTGATCTGGGGCACGGCGGGCGAGGCCGTGTGGCTGGCGATCTACACCAGCCTCGGCCATGCCTTTGCGGGCGAACTCGAGGAAGCCTCGGATGTCGTGGTGAACGCCCTGGTGATGATCGGCGCCGCCGTCATCGCCATCTGCCTCGGCATATGGCTCTTCGGTGCGCGGCGCCGCAGGGATATAAGAAAGGGCGGCCAGACCTAAGCCTGCCGCCCTATTTTATCAGGCCAGAAATACCCCGGTATGGGGGCAGAGCCCCCCGCAAGGCCCTCAGAGCGCCGCCTTCAGCGCCTCACCAAGGTCCGTCTTCTCCCAGGAGAAGCCGCCATCCTCATCCGGCGCCCGGCCGAAATGGCCATAGGCGGCGGTGCGCTGGTAGATCGGCTTGTTGAGCTGCAGATGCGTGCGAATGCCCTGCGGCGTGAGGTCCATCGCCTTGGCGATGGCCTTCTCGATCTGCTCCGGCGGCACCTCGGCAGTGCCCGAAGTATCGACATAGATCGACAGCGGCTTGGCGATGCCGATCGCGTAAGACAGTTGGATCAGGCACTTCTCGGCCAGCCCCGCCGCCACGACGTTCTTCGCCAGGTAGCGCGCCGCATAGGCGGCCGAGCGGTCGACTTTCGTCGGGTCCTTGCCCGAGAACGCGCCGCCGCCGTGGGGCGCCGCGCCGCCATAGGTGTCCACAATGATCTTGCGACCGGTCAGGCCCGCGTCGCCATCCGGCCCGCCGATCACGAAGGTGCCCGTCGGGTTCACCCACCATTCCGTCTTGTCGGTCAGCCAGCCGTCGGGCAGCACCTCGCGGATATAGGGCTCGACGATCTCACGGATGTCGGCGCTGGTCTGGCCTTCATCGGCATGCTGGGTCGAGAGCACGATCGAGGTCACTTCCACCGGCTTGCCATTCACATAGCGCAGCGACAGCTGGCTCTTGGCGTCGGGCCGCAGCGTCGGCTCTTCGCCGCTCTTCCGCGCCTCGGCGAGGCGGCGAAGGATGGCGTGCGAATAGAGAATCGGCGCCGGCATCAGGGCGTCGGTCTCGTTGGTGGCGAAGCCGAACATGATGCCCTGATCGCCCGCGCCCTCGTCGCGGTCGTTCGAGGCGTTGACGCCCTGCGCGATATGGGCCGATTGCTCGTGCAGCAGGTTCGTCACCTCGCAGGTGTTCCAGTGGAATTTGTCCTGCTCGTATCCGATGTCGCGGATGCACTCCCGGGCGATGTCGGGGATCGCTTCCATGTAGCGATGCAGCTTGGCCTGGTCGCGCAGGCCCACTTCCCCGCCGATGACCACGCGGTTGGTGGTGGCGAAGGTCTCACAGGCGACGCGCGCCTCGGGCTCTTCGGCGATCAGCGCGTCGAGCACCGCATCGGAAATGCGGTCGCAGACCTTGTCAGGATGCCCCTCGGAGACGGATTCCGAGGTGAAAATATAATCATTGCGGGCCATTGGGGAGCGCTCCATTGTTTTCGTCCCGTCACGCCAGGAAGCCGTTGTGCGGGGATGAGATTGGCTAGCGGGGCCTCACGATGCCGTCAACCGCGAAAGCGACGCCCTGCGAGAGCCGCGCCCGCCAGCAGGAGCAGGGTGAGCGCCAGCGCCGGGGCATCTCCGATGCGCGCGTAGAGCGTCGGAGGCAGGGCCGCGGGCAGTTCGGCGTCGAAGGCGCCGGTCTCGTTTAGGCCCAGGCTGTCGGTCACGCGGCCCTTGGCATCGATCATCGCCGAGATGCCGGTATTGGCGGCGCGGATCATCGGCAGCCCCTGCTCGATGGCGCGGAGGCGCGCCTGCGCCAGATGCTGCTTCGGGCCTGCGCCCGGGCCAAACCAGGCGTCGTTTGTGACGAGCAGCAGAGCGCGGGGGCGGCTTTCGGCGGTGCCGGAGAGGACACCATGCCGCACCTCCTCGGCGAAGATCCCCTCGTAGCAGATCAGCGGCAGCAGCGGCCCGATGCCCGGTACCGAGATCAGCCTCGGCCCCGGCCCGGGCGAGAACCCGTTGCCCTCACCCGCCGCCAGCCCGTGCAGGCCGTAGCGGCCGAGGATGTCGCCGAAGGGAATATACTCGCCGAAGGGCACCAGATGAGCCTTGTCGTAAAGGCTCTGCACCTCGCCGGCCGGCCCCAGGGTGATGAGCGAATTGTAGAGCAGCGGCCCGTCGCTGCGCAGGATACCGGTGATGAGCGGCGCGCCCCGTGCCGCCTCGGCCATCTCTGGCAGCAGCGGCACCGCGCTTCCCAGCCACCAGGGCACCGCCGTCTCGGGCCAGACGACGAGGTCGGGCCGGGGCGCCTGGCCCGTGCCAGCCGTCAGGCTGAGCAGCCGGTCATAGAAGAGCTCGGGGTTCCGCCACTTCTCGGCTTGCGGCGCATTCGGCTGCACGATGCGCACAAGCGGGCCCTCCGCAAGCTCCGCCGGCCCCGGCGCCAGCAGCGGCCACGCCGCCCCAACCGCCAGCAAAGGCAGTGCCGCCGTCCAGCGGCGCCGCGTCAGCGCCAGCCCGGCGATAAGCGCGCAGAGCAGCACCGTCAGCAGCGTCAGCCCCTGCGGCCCGATCCAGGCGGCGAGCTGGGCCAGCGGCGTGCCGATCCAGATGTGCCCGAGAAGCGCCCACGGAAAGCCCGTGAAGATCAGCGAGCGCAGCGCCTCGGCCCCCGCCAGCCCCGCCGCCAGCGCGATCAACCTCGGCCAGCGCCCGGCGCCCCGCACCAGTCGCTCGGCGGCCCAGAGTGGCAGCGCCCAGAACAGTGCCCCGCCGAGCGCCATGAAGAACAGCCCGAACGGGGCCATCCAGCCGTAGACATCCGGCTCGACGAGGAAGGGATGCACGATCCAGTGCAACGCCACGGCGAAATAGCCAAAGCCCGCCAGCAGCCAGAAGCCAAACCCCCGCCTCTCCAGCCCAAACGCCAGCAATCCCGCCAGCGCTGCAAGCGTGACCGGCCAAAGCCCCCAGGGCGCCTGCCCCAGCGCTGCCAGCGCAGCAAGGGCCAGCGGCAGGGCAATCGCGCCCGCCCGCCTCACGCCTCTATCTCGCTTTTCTCTAAATATCCCGGGGGGGCCGTCAGGCGGGGGGCAGGGCCCCCCTCCACATCCGCCACCCCCGCGGCCCGGCTCAGGCTCATTCCGCCGGCACAGGCCGCAGCCGCACGCGCAGGCGCTTGATCCGCCGCGGGTCGGCATCGATCACCTCGAATTCCGGCCCGTCCGGGTGGCGCACCACCTCGCCGCGCGCCGGCACATGACCCGCGAGCATGAAGACGAGGCCGCCCAGCGTGTCGACCTCTTCCTCATCGACCTCTTCGTGTTCGGTGAGGTTGATACCGGTCGCCTCTTCGAAATCGCTCAGCTCGGTCTTCGCCTGAGCCAGCCAGACACCCGGCCGCTCCTGCACGAAGCTGTCGGCCTCGTCGACGTCGTGTTCGTCCTCGATCTCGCCGACGACCTGTTCGATCAGGTCCTCGATGGTCACCAGCCCGTCGGTGCCACCATATTCGTCGATCACCAGCGCCATGTGGATGCGCTCGGCCTGCATCTTGGTCAGCAGAACGCCCAGCGGCATCGAGGGCGGCACGAACAGCAGCGGGCGGATCAGCGGGCGGATGTCGAACTCCGCCGCGCCATTGCCGCCAAAGCCGTGCTTCAGCGCGAAATCCTTGAGGTTCACCAGCCCGATCGGCGTATCGAGCGTGCCGTCGAATACCGGCAGGCGCGTCAGCCCGCTTTCGCGGAAAACGGCAACAAGCTCGTCCTGCCCGATGGTGGCGGGCACTGCGGTGATATCGGCCTTGGGGAGTGAGACATCGTTGACGCGCAGCCGACGTAGGTTCCCGAGGCCGGGCACAGTCTGGGCGGGCGCCGGGTTCGGCGCCTCCCCATCGTCATTGGCATCCGGCGGGCCGAACGCCTCGATAATGCGAAAGAGAAAACCGGGTCTCCCCTGGGGAGAGTCGCCTTCGTCGCCCTGGTCCCCGGGCTCGGGGTTGTCCATCGTCACAGTCATCTCGCAGGTCGGGCGGCAGGCCGCCGGTCAATTCTCCATATCATATGGGTTCGGGAGCCCCATCTTGGCAAGTATCGCCGCCTCAAGGCCTTCCATGAGGGCGGCATCCTCGTCACGTTCATGATCGAAACCGAGCAGATGTAACATACCGTGTACGATCAGATGCGTCACATGGGCGGCAAGCGGCCGGCCGGCCTCTTCTGCCTCGGCGGCGCAGGTCTCATAGGCGATGGCGATATCGCCCAGCTCCTCGCCCGGTCCGGCGGCGGCCGGGTCGGGCAGCTCGGGCATGGCGCCCGGCTTGGCGGCACCGCGTTCGACCGAAGGCCAGGAGAGCACGTTGGTCGGCCGGGGCTTGCCGCGGAAATCGGCGTTGAGCGCGGCGATGCGGGCGTCCGAGCAGGCGAGAAGCGCCACCTCGAAGCCGCCACTCTTGCCGCCGGTGAGGCCGAGATGGCCGAGCGCCTCGGCGGCGGCGCGCTGCGCGAGCGGCTCCAGCCCCAGCGGCGTCCAGCGCTCGTCCTCGATCAGCACATCGACATGCGGCGGCTGCGGCTTCATCGGCCTGGGCCCGAGGGGCAGGGGGCCAGCGCGCGACCGCGCTGGCCCGAGAGTGACGTCTGCATGCCCGCTGCCTCAGCCCGCCGCCGTATCGGCATCGTAGGCCTCGATGATCGCCGCTACGAGCGGGTGGCGCACCACATCTTTCGACGTGAAATAGTTGAACGAGATCTGCGGGATGCTCTTCAGCAGTCGCTCGGCATCCGCCAGCCCCGAGAAGGTGCCGCGCGGCAGGTCGACCTGCGTGCGGTCGCCGGTGATGACCATTCGGCTGCCCTCGCCGAGGCGGGTGAGGAACATCTTCATCTGCATCGTCGTGGCGTTCTGCGCCTCGTCGAGCACCACGAAGGAGCGGCTGAGCGTGCGTCCGCGCATGAAGGCGAGGGGGGCGATCTCGATCACCTTCTCTTCCATCATCTTCTGCACCTGCTTGCCCGGCAGGAAGTCGTTCAGCGCGTCGTAGAGCGGCTGCATGTAGGGGTCGACCTTCTCCTTCATGTCGCCGGGCAGGTAGCCCAGCTTCTCGCCTGCCTCGACGGCGGGGCGGGAGAGGAGGATCTTGTCGACATGCCCGGTAAGGAACATCGACACGCCCACCGCGACGGCCAGATAGGTCTTGCCCGTGCCGGCGGGGCCGATGCCGAAAGCCAGCTCGTTCTCGAACAGGGCGCGCACATAGGCCTTCTGCGCCTCGGTGCGGGGCTCGACGAGCTTCTTGCGGGTCTTGATCTCGATGCGCTGGCCATCGGCGCCAAAAAGCTCGGCCTGCCCAGGCACGGCGGCGGGGCGGCTGCGCGGGGCGGGCGCGGCACTCTCGCTGCCGTTCATCCGCAGCTCGCGGTCGAGATCGCCGGGCGCGATGCCGCGGCCCTGCTCCAGCCGGTGGTAGAGGGCAGAGAGGACGCGCCCCGCCTCTTTTTGCAGGTCGGCCTCGCCATGTATCTCAAGCCGGTTGCCTCGCCGCAGGATCTGCACCTCCAGCCGCTCTTCGAGTTCGGCAAGGTTGCGGTCGTGCTCGCCGCACAGATCGATCAGTAGAAAATTGTCCGGAAACTCGAGAATGGCGGGCGGGGGGAGGGTCGACACCGGCAACGCTGACTCCTGGCTGGGCCTATGGTCCACCGTCGCAAGAACGACGGGGCGGCGCAAGAACGATTGCGCCTGCGTGCCGGCGCGTCGGCGAGGGCTCGCGCGCGGCTGGTGGCAAGGGCGCACCCGACCTCACCGGCGCCGATTTCCGCGCGGAAATCGCAACGGAAATCGCGCGATTTCCGGGCGCGGGGCGGTGAGAGCGGCACAAAGCAAAGGCGCCGGCGGGTCTCCCCACCGGCGCCTGCACTGTCGTTCAAGCCTGCGATCAGAGCAGGTCGGGGATCGGCGAGCCGTCCTTGAAGGGGCCGGTGGCCGTGCTGGGCGCGGCGACGCCGGAGCAGACCGGGCGGCCATCGGGCGTCAGGCGCTCGGACATGTAGCCCTCGAAGCCGTCGTCGATGATCCAGTGGTCGCAGCCGTTCGGGTCAACCCAGATGCCGGCGACGAGGTCGGTCAGCGAGTGGGCGTCGATGTTGCGGTCGATGCTCTTGTCGGGGCCGTATTCGCAGGCCGACAGGCCCATCAGGCCAACGAGCAGAACGGCGGGTTTCAGATAGGTCATGGTCTTCATCCTCACCGGTAAATTAGCGCAGGCAGTAGATTTCGACGCGGCGGTTGAGGCGCATGCCCCCTTCCGGCGTGTCGTTAACGGCGCGGGGGCGGCGTTCGCCGAAGCCCTTCACATCCACCACACGCGCGCCGATCGATTGCGCGACAGCGGCGACGGCAGCAGCCCGGCGCTCGGACAGCGCGATATTGTATTCGTCAGAGGCGCGGCTGTCGGTGTGGCCGTAGATCAGGAAACCGAAGGCATTGGCCGACTGGAAGAACTGGGCCAGACGCTGGCGGTTCTCAGCGTTGATCTCGGAGCGGTCGGTCGCGAAGAGCTGGTCGGTCGGCATCACGCCGCAGACTTCGGCGCGGTGGCAGACCGGGTCGCCGTTGCGGTCGAGATGGGGTGACATGAAGCCTTCGGCCCCGTCGTCCATCGCCCAGTGCTCGCAGCCATCGGGATCAATCCAGATGCCGGGCAGGTATTGCTCGTCGGCGAAGGCGGGCTGGAGCATCCCGGCAGAGACGAAGGCCCCGGCGACAAGTGCGGACAGCGCGGCCCTCAGATGGCGAATAACAGTTCTCATGCAGCTATCCTCTTCGGAACGGTCGCGCCAAGCGGTCGGCAGAGAACCTTGGGCGCGGAAATTTAGATTGTTAAGGCTGAGTTTACGTGGCCCGGTCAAGTTGGAAAGAAATTTTAACTAATTCTGCCCACCCGCCGGCAACAATCCCCCGCATCGCGCGCGATTGTCGGGGGATCGCCTCTGCCCTGAGGCGCGCCCAAACCGCGATTCGGACAGGGCTCAGCCGGCCAGCGTGCCGGCGAGCGAGTTCTTGCCGGCACCGGTGATCTTCACGCGCCGAAGCTGTCCGCGCAACTCCGCCGGCGCATCGACATGCACGGCATGCAGGTGATCCGATTTGCCGCCCATCTGGCCTTGGAGCCGGCCGGGCTTCTCAAAGAGCACACCAACCTCCTGGCCCACCATCGCCTCGAGCGCGGAGCGCTGCTGCTCGGCCAACAGGGCCTGCAGGCGGTGCAGCCGGTCCATCGATACCTCGGGCGCCACCTGCGTGCGCTCCGCCGCCGGGGTGCCAGGGCGGGGCGAATAGGCGAAGGAGAAGGCGGCGCCGTAGCCGACGGCGCGCACCAGATCCATCGTCTCCTCGAACTCCGCCTCGGTCTCGCCGGGGAAGCCGGTGATGAAGTCGGAGGTCAGCAGAATGTCGGGCCGGGCGGCGCGGAGCCGCTCGATGACGGCGAGGTACTCCGCCGCGGTATGCTTGCGGTTCATCGCCTTCAGCACCCGGTCAGAACCCGACTGCACCGGCAGGTGCAGGTAGGGCATCAGCTTCTCCACCTCGCCATGGGCGGCGATCAGCGCGTCGTCCATGTCGTTGGGGTGGCTGGTGGTGTAGCGGATGCGCAGCAAGCCGTCGATCTCGGCCAGCTCACGGATCAGCCCGGCCAGCCCGCCCTCGTGCCCGTGATAGGCGTTGACGTTCTGCCCCAGCAAAGTGACCTCGCGCACCCCGGCTTCGACCAGATCGCGTGCCTCAGTCAGCACGCGGGCGGCGGGGCGGGAGACTTCGGCGCCGCGGGTATAGGGCACCACGCAGAAGGCGCAGAACTTGTCGCAGCCCTCCTGCACGGTCAGGAACGCGCTGGGCGCGCGGGTGGCCTTGCGGCGGGCGGGCAGCTCGTCGAACTTGTCCTCGGCCGGAAACTCCGTCTCGACCAGCCGGGCGCCGCCGGAGATGGCGTCATTCAGCTGCGGCAGGCGGTGATAGCTTTGCGGCCCGAGCACCAGGTCGACCATCGGCGCGCGGCGCAGGATCTCTTCGCCCTCGGCCTGGGCGACACAGCCCGTCACGCCGATGCGCATATCGGGCCGGCTGTCCTTCAGCTCCTTCAGGCGCCCAAGCTCGGAATAGACCTTCTCGGCCGCCTTCTCGCGGATGTGGCAGGTGTTCAGCAGCACCAGATCGGCATCATCGGCGGAATCGGTGGCCTCGTAGCCCTGGGCCCCCAGCGCCTCGGCCATACGCTCGCTGTCGTACACGTTCATCTGGCACCCGTAGGTGCGGATGTGGAGTTTCTTCGCCATGGGCTCGCCGGTCTATGGAATGGGCGCGGCTTACCGCGTCGGGCGCGGCCTTGCAATGCAGGGCCGCCGGCGCGAAAGCTGGCGCCATGCGCTACGACAGCCTCCAATCCTGCCTCGCCGCCCGCCCCGGATTGCTCGCGCGCGGGCCTGTGGCGGTGATCCTCGCTGAAGACGCGGTGGAGCTTGGCTCGACGCTGGCGCATCACCTGCGCTGCGGCTTTCAGGCGCTGCTGGTCTTCGCCGATCCGGGCCTGAAGGCCGATGCGCCGGAGCTGGAAGATCCGCGCGTCGCCCGCATCGACCTCGACGTTGCCCCCGGCCAGACGGCGCCCCGCGCGGTGAATGCGGTGATCGGCGCGGCGCCGACGGGCACCTGGCTCTATTACTGCTACGGGGCGGAGTACCTGTTCTACCCGTTCAGCGAGACGCGCAGCGTGGGCGAGATGCTGGGCTTCGTCGCCGAGGAGCGGCGCGACGCCGTGCTGACCTATGTCATCGATCTCTACGCCGCCGATCTGACCGCCGCGCCCGATGCCGTGTCGCTCGAAGACGCGCATATCGACCGCAACGGCTACTACGCCCTGGCCCGGCCCGACCCGGCCAACCACGGCCACCCGAAGGACCGGCAGCTCGACTTCTACGGCGGCCTGCGCTGGCGGTTCGAGGAGCATGTGCCCGAGGCCAGCCGCCGCATCGACCGGGTGGCGCTGTTCCGTACCAAGCCGGGGCTGAAGCTGCTGGCCGACCACCGCCTCTCCGACGAGGAGATGAACACCTATGCCTGCCCCTGGCACCATTCGCTGACGGCGGCGATCTGTTCGTTCCGCACGGCGAAGGCGCTCAAGCGCAACCCTGGCTCGACCTTTGCGATCAATGACTTCCTCTGGAGCAATTCGGTGCCCTTCGATTGGCACTCGCAGCAATTGCTCGACCTGGGACTCATGGAGCCCGGCCAGTGGTTCTGAAGGCTCAGGCGGCCTGCGTGACGATCATCGGGCCGCTGTTCGTGGCGATCACCGTATGCTCGTATTGCACGACATGGGCCTTCGGCTCGCTGTAGAGAGTCCAGCCGTCATCGCCATCCGCCGCCCAGAGCCCGCCGTTGGAAAGGAAGGGCTCCACCGTCAGCACCATGCCGTTGGTGATGCGCCGCCGGTCGCCGCGCGTGGGCCAGGTGGGGATCTCGCCCGGCGCCTCGTGCAGGCTGCGGCCGATGCCGTGGCTGGCGAGGTTGCGGATGAGCGTATAGCCGCGCTTGCTGGCAAAGGCGCCGACAGCCGCCCCGATGCCAGCGAGGGGCCGTCCCGGCCGCACCTGATTGATGCCGATCTGCGTGGCGCGCCGCCCGTCGCGGCAAAGCCGCTGCAGGGAAGGCGGGGTGTTCGGCATGCGGAAGGTCGCGCCGGTATCGGCGAAATAGCCGTTCTTCGAAGCGGAGACGTCGATATTCACCAGCTCGCCCTCGCCGATCACGCGCTCGCCCGGAATGCCATGCGCGATCTCTTCGCCGACGCTGATGCAGGTGGCGCCGGGAAAGTCGTAGGTGCTTTGCGGGGCAGAGACGGCGCCCTCGCGCTCCAGCCTGGCGCGGCCGATCTCATCGAGCTCTGCCGTGGTCATCCCCGGCTCCAGCGCGCGGGCCATTTGCTGCATCGTCTCGGCCACAATGCGCCCGATGTCCCTGATGCCTGCCAGCTCGTCTTCATTGGTGATGGTCATGGGCCCGCCCTTGATCTGCTGCCTTTCCAGATGGCGCCTCTGCCTTGCGACCGCAAGCTGCGATGGACAGCCGCCGCGCCGCGCGCGATGATGCGGCGCTGTGAGGAGAGGCTGATGCGCAAATTCCTGGTCATTCTCGACGATAGCCGCGAGTGCCTGAATGCCATGCGGTTCGCCGCGATGCGGGCCGCCCATACGGGCGGCGGCGTGACCATTCTGTCGGTGATTCCCCCCGAGGAATTCGCGCATTGGGTCGGCGTGGGCGAAATCATGCGGGCCGAGGCGCGCGAGCGGATCGAGGTGCATTTCGAAGTCTATGCCAAGTGGATGCGCGACAAGCAGGGCGTCGAGCCCGAGCTGGTGATCCGCGAGGGCGAGATGCTGCCCGAGATCATGGCGCATGTGCGCGAAGATCCCGATATCGGCGTCGTCGTGCTGGGCGCTGCGGCCGACAAGAAAGGCCCCGGCAAGCTCATCAGCGATCTTACCCGCGCCTCCGGCTCGCTGCCGGTGCCGTTGACGATCGTGCCCGGCGACCTTTCCAAGGAACGGCTGGAATCCATCACGTGAGCCGGCTCGGTCTCGTGGCTCTCGTCGTGCCGGATTACGACAGGGCCATCGCGCATTACTGCGGCGATCTGGGCTTCGAACTGTTGGAAGACACGCCTCAGCCCGGCAAGCGCTGGGTGGTGGTGAGGCCCAAGGGCGGCGAGACCGGCCTGCTGCTGGCCGAGGCAAAGGGGGCCGAGCAGGAGGCCGCCATCGGCAACCAGAGCGGCGGGCGGGTGTTCCTGTTTCTGGAAACGGAAGATTTCGCCGCCGACCATGCAAGGATGCAAGCGGCGGGCGTGACCTTCCTGGAGGAGCCGCGGCACGAGCCCTACGGCACGGTCGCAGTCTTCCGCGATGCCTTTGGCAACAAGTGGGACCTACTCCAGCGCAGCTGAACCCTGCAGCACGACAAGGTTGCCCGAGGGATCGACCACCCGCAGATGCGGCGCGCCGGGGCTGCGCTCGACTTTGCCGGCGCGGATGCCGGCCTGCACGATGCGCATGCGCTCGGCATCGAGATCGACGACACGCAATGTCATCGTGCCAGAGCCGGCGTTCTCGCGATCTTCCGATAGCTGCAGGCGGCCCTGATCCTTCTGGTGCCATTCCGCGGTGTTATATCCCGGCCGCGCATCGGGTGCGCGCCCAAGAAGCCTCGTATACCATGCCTCGGCCACATCGAGCCGGGAGATGGACATATGTGCGAAGACGGTCGACTGTTCCACCGCGGTTTCCTCCCTACGACTGCAACGTCCGCGGTGTCTCCCGGGTTCCGATACCCGTTGCCCAAACAGGGTTAACAAATGATGACAAAGTGGGGCCCGAGCGCATCTTAGAATCATTCCAAGCTCACCTTGACCCGAAGGGGGCGAGGGCGCATATCGAGGCCAACGCTTGAAAGGGACTTGCGATGTTCATTCAGACCGAATCCACGCCGAACCCCGCCACGCTGAAGTTTCTGCCCGGCCAGGGTGTGATGGATAGCGGCACCGCCGATTTCGCCAGCGCCGAAGCCGCGCAGGCCTCGCCGCTTGCCCGTTCGATCTTCGGCATCGGCGGAGTGACCGGCGTGTTCTTCGGCAACGATTTCGTCACCGTCACCAAGGCCGACGGCGTCGAGTGGGATCATGTGAAGCCCGCCATCCTTGGCGCGGTGATGGACCATTTCCAATCCGGCGCCCCGCTGATCGAAGGCGCGAGCACAAAGCCCGCCGATGGCCACGCCGTGCATGATGGCGAAGACGGCGAGATCGTCGGCCAGATCAAGGAATTGCTCGACACCCGCGTACGGCCCGCCGTGGCGCAGGATGGTGGCGACATCACCTTCCACGGCTTCGAGCGCGGCGTCGTCTACCTGCACATGCAGGGCGCCTGCGCCGGTTGCCCCTCGTCCACGCTGACGCTGAAGATGGGCATCGAGAACCTGCTGCGCCATTACATCCCCGAAGTGACGGAAGTGCGCCCCGTCGCCGTTTGATCGGCAGATGGGCGGCACGACCGCCGCAGATGATGGCCGGCCCTCGATGAACGTTCTCGCCTTCGATACCTCCGGCCCACAGATCGCCGCCGCGTTGATCGCTGGCGGCGATTGCGTCTCGCGCGTCGAGCCTCTGGCCCGCGGCCAGGCCGAGCGGCTGATGGGCCTGCTCGAAGAGATGCTGGCCGAGGCCGGGCTTACCTGGGCCGATCTCGATACGATCGGCGTGGGCATCGGCCCAGGCAACTTCACCGGCATTCGCCTGTCCGTCTCCGCCGCGCGCGGGCTGGCGCTGGGCCTCGGCATTCCGGCGGTGGGCGTGGACCTGTTCGACGCCAGCGGCGGCGGAAACGTCGCCGTCCCGGCGCCGCGCGGGATGGCCTATCTTCGGCCCGACGGGGCGGAGCCAGCGCTCGTGCCCGAGGCCGACATGCCCGAAGGCGCCCGCCGCCCCGCAGAGCCGGAGGCCGCCATTCGCGCCATCGCCGCGCTGGCGGCCGAGCGGGCAGGGGGCGCGGGCGAGCGCCCCGCGCCGCTCTACATCCGCCCGCCCGATGCCGCGCCGCCCAAGCTGGCACCGCCGCCACTGCTGCCCTGAGCCACATGGCCGAGACGCTGACCCCCGACGAGATCGCGGCGATCCACCACGCCTCCGCCGGGCCGGAGCGGCCATGGTCGGCTTCCGAGATCGCGTCGATGCTCGCCAGCCCGGGCGCCTTCGTCCTGTCGCTGCCCGGCGCCTTCCTGCTCGGGCGCGCGATTGCGGGCGAGGCCGAGGTGTTGATGCTCGCCACCCATCCCGATCACCGCCGCCAGGGCCATGCAGCCCGCCTGCTCGCCGGCTTCGAGGCCGAGGCCCGGCACCGGGGCGCCACCAGCGCCTTTCTGGAGGTCGCGCAGGACAATGCGCCTGCCCGGGCGCTTTATGACCAGGCGGGCTACACCCGGGCCGGGCGGCGGCCCGCCTATTATCCGCGTCCGGGCGGCGCCGTTTCTGCCCTGATCCTCATCAAGCCTCTTTGATGGACGTCGCGGCCTGCCGCCCTTCGGCCAAAAACCTGTTGACCGTCATATTCCCGCGTTGCCTTATCAGGCGATGAACTGGCGCCCCGGCGCCGGCTCTCTCTTCGGCCGGGCCCCCGAGGGTCGGGGGCGGCCGCAAAAAACGACCTGGGAGATATCTTTCAATGACCCATCTGACGAAACTTCTCGGCGCCAGCGCCGCGCTTGCCATTTCTGCCGGCGCCGCGCTCGCCGACCCGGCGATCATCTACGACCTTGGCGGCAAGTTCGACAAATCCTTCAACGAATCCGCCTATAACGGCGCCACCATGTGGGCCGAGGAAACCGGCGAATCGTTCAACGAGGTCGAGCTGCAATCCGACGCGCAGCGTGAGCAGGCGCTCCGCCGCTTCGCCGAGGCCGGCAACAACCCCATCGTGATGGCCGGCTTCTCGTTCGAGACCGCGCTGAACACCGTGGCCCCCGATTACCCCGACACCAAGTTCGTCGTCATCGACGCCGTCGTCGACCAGCCGAACGTGCGCTCGGTGATCTTCGATGAGCATGTCGGCTCGTACTTCGTGGGCATCCTGGCCGCGATGGCCTCTGAGACCGGTACCGTCGGCTTCGTCGGTGGCATGGACATCCCCACCATCCGCAAGTTCGGCTGCGGCTACGCCCAGGGCGTGATGGATACCAACCCTGACGCCACCGTGCTGACCAACTTCGTCGGCACCACGCCCGACGCCTGGAACAACCCGGGCAAAGGCTCCGAGCTGACGCTCGCGCAGATCAGCCAGGGCGCCGACGTTGTTTATGCCGCCGCCGGTGGCTCGGGCGTGGGTGTGCTGCAGACCGCCGCTGACGAAGGCATCTACGGCATCGGTGTCGACAGCAACCAGAACTACATGCACCCCGGCTCGGTGCTGACCTCGATGGTCAAGCGCGTCGACAACGCCGTCTACGATGCCTTCACGGCGGGCGGCGACGTTGAAACCGGCCTGGTCATGATGGGCGCCGACAATGGCGGCGTCGCCTTCGCGCTCGACGAGTACAACGAAGAACTCATCACCGACGAGATGAAGGCTGCCGTCGACGAGGCCGCCGCCAGCATCGCCGCCGGCGACATCATGGTGCATGACTACACCTCCGACGAAACCTGCCCGGCGGTCACGTTCTGATCGGCGACAGGTCTTGACGATTGGGCCGCGCCGGGTGACTGGCGCGGCTCCTTACTACGGGGGCAGGCATGGCTGACAGTGCAGCGGCCATCGAGCTGAAGGGGATCTCCAAATCCTTCGGCCCGGTTCAGGCAAATAAGGACATCTCGATCCGCGTCATGCCGGGCACGATCCACGGCATCATCGGCGAGAACGGCGCGGGCAAATCCACGCTGATGTCCATCCTCTACGGCTTCTACAAGGCCGATGAGGGCGAGATATTCATCAACGGCAAGCAGACCGACATTCCCGACAGCCAGGCCGCCATTGCCGCCGGAATCGGCATGGTCTTCCAGCATTTCAAGCTGGTCGAGAATTTCACGGTGCTTGAGAACATCATCCTCGGCGCCGAAGACAGCGCCATGCTTCGCCCCAGCCTGGCCCGCGCCCGCCGCGAGCTGAAGGCGCTGGCCGATGAATACGAACTCTCCGTCAATCCCGACGCGGTGATCGAGGAGATCGGCGTCGGCATGCAGCAGCGGGTGGAGATCCTCAAGGCGCTCTATCGCGGCTGCGACATCCTCATTCTCGACGAGCCCACCGGCGTGCTGACGCCGGCAGAGGCCGACCAGCTCTTCCGCATCCTCAACCGCCTGAAGGACGAGGGGAAGACGATCATCCTCATCACCCACAAGCTGCGCGAGATCATGGAGATCACCGAAACGGTGAGCGTCATGCGCCGCGGCGAGATGGTGGCGACCGTGACCACGGCAGAGACCTCGCCGGCCGAGCTGGCCGAGCTGATGGTCGGCCGCAAGGTGCTGCTGCGGGTGGAGAAGAAGCCCGCCAAGGCCGGCGACAAGGTGCTGGAGGTCAAGGGCCTGCGCGTCGTCGATGACCAGGGCGTCGAGCGTCTGCGCAGCGTCGATTTCGACATCCGGGCCGGCGAGATCCTCGGCCTCGCCGGTGTGGCCGGCAATGGCCAGTCGGAGCTGCTGGAAGTGCTTGGCGGCTACCGCAATGCGACGGGCGAAGTGCTGCTGAACGGCAAGCCCATCGACCTCAGCGGTTCCAAGTCCGACGGTCAGTCGCGCCGGGCGCGCGGCATCGCCCATGTGCCGGAAGACCGCCAGTCCGAGGGCCTGATCATGGATTACACGGCCTGGGAGAATACCGCCTTCGGCTATCACCATGACAACAAGTACCAGACCAACGCGCTCTTCATGAAGAACGCCGCCATCCGCGCCGATTGCGAGGCGAAGATGGCCAAGTTCGACGTGCGCCCGCCAGACCCGATGCTGCTCGCCAAGAACTTCTCGGGCGGCAACCAGCAGAAGATCGTCGTCGCCCGCGAGATCGAGCGCGACCCCGACCTGCTGCTCGTCGGCCAGCCCACCCGCGGCGTCGATATCGGCGCCATCGAGTTCATCCACGAGCAGATCGTGGCCCTGCGCGACCGCGGCAAGGCCATCCTGCTCGTCTCGGTGGAGCTCGACGAGATCATGTCGCTGTCCGACCGTATCGCCGTGATGTTCGACGGAAAGATCATGGGCGAGCGCAAGCCCGAAGACACCAACGCGCAGGAGCTCGGCCTGCTCATGGCCGGCATCACCGATACCTCCAGCCCGCATGATGTGGCCGAGGTCGAGGCGCAGCTGGCCGGCGCCCATGGCAGCGCCGCGAAGGAGACGTGATGACCCAGCTTAGCGAAAGGGCTCGCTCATGACCCGCATGCCCACCTGGGCCGACGTTGTTCTGGTGCCGCTGGTCTCGCTGCTGCTGGCGGCGGTCTTCTCGGCCATCGTCATCCTCGCCATCGGGGAAAACCCGTGGGAGGCGCTCAAGCTGATGGTCACCGGCTCTGTCGGCTCGACCTATGGCTGGGGCTACACGCTTTACTACGCGACCAACTTCATCTTCACCGGCCTCGCCGTGGGCGTGGCCAACCATGCCAAGCTGTTTAACATCGGCGCCGAGGGCCAGGCGGGCATCGGCGGCCTCGGCGTGGCGCTCGCCTGCCTTTACCTGCCCTTCCCGCATTGGAGCGTGGCGCTGCTGGTTGCCACCATGGCCGGCGCGCTCTTCGGCGCGGCCTGGGCGGCGATCCCGGCGATCCTGCAGGCCATGCGCGGCAGCCATATCGTGATCACCACGATCATGTTCAACTTCATCGCCAACGCGCTGCTCGTCTACCTGCTCGTGCAGGTGCTCAAACCCATGGGCTCGAGCGAGCCGGCGACGGCGCTCTTCCCCGAAGCCACGCATCTGCCGAGCTTCAACGAGATGTTCTCCAGCGAGGGCGTCGCCCGCTTCCGCGGCACGCCAGCCAACGTGAGCTTCTTCGTGGCGCTGGCGGCCTGCGTGGGTGTCTGGGCGCTGATCTGGCGCACGCGGCTGGGCTACCAGATCCGCGCCTTCGGCCATAGCGAGAGCGGCGCGCGCTACGCCGGCATCAGCCCGACGAAGATGATCATGGTCACCATGCTGATCTCGGGCGGGCTGGCCGGTTGCATGGCGATCAACAACGTCATGGGCTACGGCGAGCGGCTGGTGCTGAATTCGGTCGAGGGTGCCGGCTTCATCGGCATCGCCGTGGCGCTGATGGGCCGCAGCCACCCCTTCGGCATCCTGCTCGCCGCGCTGCTCTTCGGCTTCCTCTACCAGGGCGGCGCCGAGCTGGCCCTGTGGACAAGCATTCCCCGCGAGATGATCGTGGTGATCCAGGCGCTGGTGATCCTCTTCACCGGGGCGCTCGACAACATGGTGCGCATGCCGATCGAGAAGATCTTCATGAGCCTGCGCCGCCCGCCCAAACCCGAACGCAAGCTGGAGCCGGCGGAATGACCGATCTCATCGCACATCTGCCGCTCTTCGCCGCCGCCTATGCCATCCTCGTCGTCGCCGCGGCCTCGCCCGGCCCGGCGGTGGCCCTGCTCCTCGGTATCTCGCTGGGGCAGGGGCGCAGCGCGGCGCTGGTGACGGCGGCGGGAATCGCCATGGGCAGCGTGGTCATCAACGTCGCCACGATGATCGGAGTCGGCCTGCTGCTCAGCCAGGTGGCCTGGGCCATGACGCTGCTGCGCTACCTCGGCGCGGCCTACCTCGCCTGGCTGGCCTATGGCGCCTTCCGCAAGGCCGCCCATCCCGGCGGTGTGCCGCAGGCGGTGCCGCAGCCGAAGCGGCGTGGGGCCCAGCTGTTCCTCACCGGGTTCGGCCTGCAGGTGAGTAACCCCAAGGCCATCGTCTTCTGGCTGGCGATCGCCGCCGTGGGCGCCACCGCCGGTGCCGGCCCTCTGACCATCGGCGCCTTCGTTGCCGGCGCCTTCCTGATCTCTTTCGTCATTCACGGCGCCTGGGCTCTGGCGCTGTCGTCCACCCCGGTGCGCGTGGTCTATGCCCGCGCCCGGCGGCGCATCGAAGCGGCGCTGGGGGCCTTCTTCGCCTTCGCCGCCATCAAGATGGCCCTGGCCCGGAGCTGACCGCATGGATCTTCTGACACTTCTGCAGGTTCTCGACGCCTCCGTCCGCCTCGCGACGCCGCTCTTGCTGGCCTGCCTTGCCGGCCTTTTCTCGGAACGGGCGGGGATCTTCGACATCGGGCTCGAGGGCAAGATGCTGGGCGGGGCCTTCCTCGCCGCCGCCATCGCCGCCGTCACCGGCTCTGTCTGGCTGGGCCTTGCCGCCGGCATCGGGGCGTCGCTGCTTCTCTCGGCGATCCACGGGCTCGCCTCGATCACCTTCCGCGGCAACCAGCTCATCTCGGGCGTGGCGATCAACTTCTTCGCACAGGGCATGACGGTGGTCATCGCGCAAAGCTGGTTCGGGCAGGGCGGGCGCACCCCGCAGCTCGGTTCGGGCGAGCGCTTCTCTTCGATCACCCTTCCGGGGGCTGAGGCCCTGCGCGACGTGCCCGTGCTGGGCCCGATCTACTACGAGCTGATCTCGGGCCACTCGATCCTCGTCTATATCGCCTTTCTCATCGTGCCGCTCACCTGGTGGATCCTCTACCGCACGCGCTATGGCCTGCGCCTGCGCGCTGTTGGCGAGAACCCGGCGGCGGTGGACACCGCTGGCATCTCCGTCGTCTGGCTGCGCTATTCGGCCGTCGCGATCTGCGGGTTACTCACCGGCATCGCCGGCGCCCAGCTCGCCACTGCCGAGCCCGCCGCCGGCTTCATTAAGGATATGACGGCGGGCCGGGGCTACATCGCCCTCGCGGCGCTGATCTTCGCCAAATGGCGGCCGTGGTACGCGCTTTTCGCCTGCCTGCTCTTCGGCTTCCTTCAGGCGCTGGAGCTGCGGCCCGACCTTATCCAGAACGTCATCGGCCTGCGTGTGCAGGGCCAGCTCCTTTCGGCGCTGCCCTATATCATGACGGTGGTGATCCTCGCCGGCTTCGTCGGCAAGGCCATCCCGCCCCGCGCCGGCGGCCAGCCCTACGTCAAGGAGCGCTGAGCGGCTCCCGCCGCCGGCGCCAGCCACCCCAAGGAAACGACATGCACTCCAGCCTGCCCACGCCCGTCTCCGCCAAGGCCAAGGAGCTTGCCGCCCTCATCCGCCGTCGCACCGCCATGCGCGAGCCGGTGCGGGTGGGGCTGGTGCTGGGCTCCGGCCTCGGCCATCTGAAAGACGCGGTGGATGGCACCTCGATCCCCTACGAAGAGCTGCCGGGCTTTCCGCATGCCGGCGTCTCGGGCCACGTGGCCGAGCTGGTGGTGGGCGAGCTGGAAGGCGTGCAGGTCGCCGTGCTCGGCGGGCGGGCACACTATTACGAGACGGGCAATCCCGGTGCCATGCGCCTGCCGCTGGAGGTGCTCTCGGCCCTCGGCGCCAAGGTGCTGATGCTGACCAATG
The DNA here is from genome assembly GCF_054353345.1 of Pseudoroseicyclus sp. H15. Taxonomy (NCBI): domain Bacteria; kingdom Pseudomonadati; phylum Pseudomonadota; class Alphaproteobacteria; order Rhodobacterales; family Paracoccaceae; genus Pseudoroseicyclus; species Pseudoroseicyclus sp. H15. The sequence continues at coordinate 451,591 of NZ_JBTHJE010000006.1, read as the reverse complement.
CCGCCGGCTCGCTGCGGCCCGATATGCCCACCGGCTCGATCATGGCGCTCGACGACCATATCAACTTCTCGGGCCTCAATCCGCTGATCGGCGAACCTTCCGATGCCCGCTTCGTGCCCATGGGCGCTGCCTACGACCCCGACCTGCGCGCCGCGCTCTTTGCCGCTGCGCAGAAGACCGGCACCGAAATGCATCGCGGCACCTATGCCTGGTATTCCGGCCCCTCCTTCGAGACGCCGGCCGAGATCCGCGCCATCCGCACGCTCGGCGCTGATGCCGTCGGCATGTCTACCGTGCCCGAGGTGATCCTCGCACGGTTTCTGGGCCTCAAGGTCGCCGCCATCTCGACCATCACCAACATGGCCGCCGGCATGAGCGACGAGGCGATCAGCCACGAGCACACCAAGGCGATGGCCCCGCTCGGTGCCGCCAAGCTGGAGAAGGTGCTGCGCGCCGCGCTGCCGGAGTTCCGCTGAACGGCGCAGGATCGGGCGCCGTGATACCATAACCTCCACTGGGCGCTTCATTTCCCGGCCCGACTCTGGCAGAGCGTCCTCACTGGGTGTTTGCTGGGTTGAGGGGCCGGGAAAGCGGGAATGACGATCTACCTGCCGATTGCAGAGGTGTCCGTCTCTGTCTTTCTCCTTCTGGGGATCGGCGGGCTCGTCGGAATGCTGTCTGGCCTGTTCGGCGTGGGTGGCGGCTTTCTGATCACGCCGCTGCTGTTCTTCATCGGCATCCCGCCCGCCGTCGCCGTTGCCTCCTCCGCCAACCAGATCGTCGCCTCGTCGGTCTCGGCCCTGCTCGCGCATCTGCGGCGCCGCAATGTCGATATCACCATGGGCGTGGTGCTGATGATCGGTGGCCTCATAGGCTCGGCCCTTGGCGTGATGGTGTTCAACATCCTCAAGCAGCTCGGTCAGATCGATCTGGCGGTCTCTCTGAGCTACGTCGTGTTCCTCGGCATCGTCGGCGGCATGATGCTGGCCGAGAGCCTGCGTGCCCTGCTGCGCCAGCGGGCGGGCGTGGTGCCCAAGCGGCGCCGGCACAATTGGGTGCATGCGCTGCCCTTCAAGATGAAGTTCCGCGTCTCGGGCCTCTACATCTCGGTCATCCCGCCGCTGCTGGTGGGGCTGGCCGTCGGCGTGCTCTCGGCCATCATGGGCGTCGGCGGTGGCTTCATCATGGTGCCGGCGATGATCTACCTGCTGGGGATGCCGACGAAGGTCGTCATCGGCACCTCGCTGTTCCAGATCCTCTTCGTCACCGCCTTCACCACCATGCTGCATGCGGTCACCTCCCACAGCGTGGACCTCGTGCTGGCGCTGATGCTGATCATCGGCGGCGTCATCGGCGCCCAGATCGGCACCCGTGTGGGCGCCCTGATGAAGGCCGAACAGCTGCGCATCCTGCTGGCGCTGCTGGTGCTCGCCGTCTGCCTGCAGCTGGGGCTCGAACTGGTGCTGCGCCCGTCGGAGCTCTATTCGATCGAGGTTCCGCGGTGAGGGCCCGCGCGCTCTTCGCGCTGGCCGCGCTCATGCTCGCGGCCGCCAGCCCGGCGCTGCCGCAGGAACGGCTCGTGCTTGGCCTCAGCCAGGAAGAGGTGGCGATCACCGCCAATTTCGACGGCGACGATCTGCTGATCTTCGGCGCCATCGACCGCAACGCGCCGCAGCCCGAAGAGCCCGCGCAGGTGGTCGTCACCGTCTCCGGCCCGGTGCGCAGCGCCACCGTGCGCCACAAGGAGCGGCGCTTCGGCATCTGGATGAACACCGGCCGCGTCGATGTCGATGCCGCGCCCTCCTACTACGCGGTCGCAACCTCGGCCCCGATCGAAGAGGTGCTGACCTATACCGAGGACATGCGCTATTCGGTGACGCTCGACCATGCGATCCGATCCGTCGGCAATGTCGTGACGAATTCGGGCGATTACACCGAGGCGCTCAAGCGCATCCGGGGCCGGCAGGGCTTTTACCGGCTGATGGAGGGCGACGTCGATCTGGAGCAATCCACCCTATTCCGGGTGCGCCTGACGCTGCCGGCCAACCTGACCGAAGGGCGCTACGAGACGCGCATCCTGCTCACGCGCGGCGGTGTGGTGATCGACGAGCTGACCACGCAGATCCCCGTCTTCAAGGTCGGGCTTGAGCGCTGGCTCTACAATCTCGCCCATTCCTTCCCGTTTCTTTACGGTCTGTTGGCCTTGAGTCTGGCCGCTTTTGCCGGCTGGGCAGCCTCTGCCGCCTTCACTCTCCTGCGCCGCTAAGGGCTTGGCCCGCCATGCCCCCGCCAGATCGGGGGAGCCGGAAGCTGCGGGTGTGCCGCAGCACAGCCGGCCGCTAGCCTCCCCATGTTAGTGACCTCTTAACCATTCGCCGGGAGTATCTCATGTGGAACGATTGGATCATCGATGTTCTCTCGGATCTCGGCGCCCATGCCCGGGCGAATGGCCTTCCGGCCACGGCTGAGGCTTTGCGCGAAGCCGCCCTAGTCGCCGCGATCGAGACAACGTCGGAGACCCAGCCGCCAGATGGCAAAAGGGGGCCGCATGAAACTCGATCCACTCCTCGACGCGCTGGAGGCGGCCACCTCGCTAGATGAGATGCAGGAGCTGATCCTGTCGGCCCGCGCCCGCTACAACGTTGCCGATGTCATCTACCATTGGGTCTCGACCGACGGCGAGCAATATGGCTGCGGCTCCTACTCTCGCGAATGGGCCTACCGGTACTTCGAAAACGATTACGTGCGGATCGACCCGGTCATCATTGGCTGCTTCCAGCGCTTCACGCCGGTCGACTGGAAGGCGCTCGACTGGTCGTCGAAGGCGGGGCGGGCCTTCCGCGCCGATGCCACCAAGTTCGGCGTCGGCAGCCAGGGCTATTCCATCCCCATCCGCGGCCCCAACGGGCAGTTCGCCGTTTTCACCTTCTCGGACGATTGCGATGACGAGGCCTGGGCCGCGCTCACGGCCGCGCACCGGCGCGAATGGCTGCTGATCGCCCAGGCCTGCCACGCCAAGGCGCTGGAGCTGGAGGGCATCCGCGCCCCCGAGCCGATGCGCGGCCTGTCGCCGCGCGAGATCGAGGCGATGACCTATCTCGCCATGGGCTATGCCCGCGCGCAGGTGGCGGAGATCCTGGCGATCTCCGAACACACGCTGCGCGCCTATATTGAAAGCGCCCGCTTCAAGCTGTCGGCGCTGAACACCGTGCATGCCGTCGCCCGCGCGATCTCCGAAGGGCTCATCATCACCTCCGGTGCTGTACGCGCGGCGCCGGGCGCCTGGCCGGGCGTCGATGTCTCAATGCCAGGCATTTCCGGGCGTGAGCCGCGGGTGGTGACGGGCTAGGCAGGCGGGTTTCGCTCTGGCGGCCAGCGGGCGGGGCGGATAACCTCGCGCTCATGTCTGCCATCGCTCTCTCCGCCGATCAGGCGCATGCCTGGGACGCGCTTTCAGAGGCGCTGGAGAGCGCGGGTATCCATTTGGCTGACGGCAGCTCTGCTGCCCGCCCCGAGGGGCGTTCGCAGGTGCTGGCGATCACCGGCAAGGCCGGCTCGGGCAAGACGCTGCTGCTGGCCGAGCTGACCCGCGCGCTGAAGGATGCGGGCGTCGATCTCATCTCGGGCGATTACGAGGGGCGCAAGCGCAAGGAGCGGCGGACGCTGGCGATCCTCGCGCCGACCAACAAGGCGGCCAGCGTGCTGCGCACCCGCGGCGTGCCGGCGACGACGATCCACCGCATCATCTACACCCCGGTCTATGACCCCGAATACGAGAAGGTCGCCGAATGGCTGGCCGGGCAGGGCGAGCGGCCAGAGGTCGACAACCTGACCGACGCGCAGCTCGACCGCGCCTATGCCGCCTACCAGGCCTATAGCTCGGTGCCCGCGGCGCTGGCGGCGGCGGGGCTGCGTGGCTCGGATTTCATCACCGGCTGGAAGCGGCGCGACGAGCCGCTCGACATCGGCTTCGTCGATGAAAGCTCGATGCTCGACAGCAAGCAGTTCGAGGATCTGCAAGAGATCTTCCCCTCGCTGGTGCTGTTCGGTGACCCGGCGCAGCTGCCCCCGGTGAAGAGCGAGGGCGGCATGGTCTTTCACCGCCTGCCCGACGAGCAGCGGCTCGACCTCAGCCGCATCCACCGGCAGGAGGCCGACAGCCCCATCCTCGACCTCGCCCACGCCCTCGCCGACCCCGAGCTCGACTTCGCGGGCTTCGAGCAGATGGTGGAAGAGGCGGCAGCGAAGGACGAGCGCGTGCTGCTGGCGCCGCGCGCCGATGCCAACCTGATGGCCCGCTCACCGGTGCTCGTCTGGCGCAATGCCACGCGCATCAAGCTGATCGGCGCCTTCCGCAAGGCCTTCGGCGCCGCCGACGACATGTTGATGCCGGGCGAGCCGCTCGTCTGCGACGGCATCGAGCTGCCGCTCAAGCACCGCAAGCGCCGGCTGGACCTCGAGGCGCGGGGCCTGATCAAGGGCGCACAGGTCATCTACCTCGGCCCGGGCAAACGGCCCGGCTTCTCGCGGCTCTGGATCGTGGGGGCGGAGGAGCCGCAGGTCTCGGCCGCGTCGATCGTGAAGATCGAGAAGGAGGGGGAGGAGGAGCCCTTCATCCCCTTCGCCGCCTCGATGGGAGCGGTGTTCCTGCATGGCGCGGCGGTGACGATCCACAAGGCGCAGGGCAGCCAGTGGGAGAAGGTGCAGGTCTTCGCGCCCGACCTTTGGGTTGCCGCGCGCACTGGCCGGGTGGAGGCGGGTCAGCCGCTCTGGAAGCGGCTCGCCTATGTGGCGATCACGCGGGCGGAGAGCCAGCTGATCTGGGTGACCCGCTCAGCTTTGGCCCGCCCGACGGAGCCGCTGACGACCAGCGATCTGCAGGCCGCCCCGGCGCCCTTCCAGCTGGAGGCGGGGGACGGGGACGAGGGGTAGGAAACCTGCCCTGCGCCGCCCGTAGGGTGGGTTTGTAACCCACCATCCCACCGGGCCGCTCCATCCCCCGCCCGGAATCAAGCCGAAGGCGCCGGGCGAGCGCCTGCCCGTCCCGGCGGGCTGGCGCTCTGGTGAAGGCAGCGCCTAGCCTTCCGCTTGGAGGGGTGTGGCAGGCATAGAGCGCTACAGCGGGGAGGGCAGAGCGCCACCCCACGGGCAGGCGCTCGCCCGGCGCGGCACCGTTGGGGCAGGTGGAGATCGGGGGAGGGCGCCCTTTACGACTCGGGCCGGTCGCCCACAGCCTCGCGCCAGTGGCGGCGGCAGAGTGAGACATAGCGGTCGTTGCCGCCGATCTCGATCTGGGCGCCTTCGCGGGCGACCCGGCCATCCGGCCCCTTGCGAACAACCATCGTCGCCTTCTTCCCGCAATGGCAGATGGTGCGCACCTCGCGCATCTCGTCGGCCAGGGCGAGCAAGGTGGCGGAGCCGGGGAAGAGCTCGCCGCGAAAATCCACCCGCAGGCCGTAGCACATGACCGGCAGGTTCAGATCGTCGACCACCCGGGCGAGCTGCCAGACCTGCGCGGGCGTCAGGAACTGCGCCTCGTCGACGAACACGCAGGCCGGGTGATGCACGCGGCGCTCTTCCTCGATCAGCGCGAAGAGGTCGGTCTCGCCCACCCAGGTCAGCGCCTGCTGGGCGATGCCGATGCGGCTCTTGATGGTGCCTTCGCCTGCGCGGTCGTCGAGCTGGGCGGTGAGGAGGAGCACCTCCATCCCCTGCTCGCGGTAATTATGCGCGGCCTGGAGCAGCCCCGTGCTCTTGCCGGCGTTCATGGTGGAATAGTGGAAATAGAGCTTCGCCATCGAAGCAACCCATTGCCCCGTCTCGCCGCGCGGGGCAAGACCAGGCCAAAGACAAAGGCCCAAACCGGGCGGGCCGGCGCGGCGCACCAAGGTGCGACAGGGCCATCGCGCCGGCCCGGCCCCGCCAAGCGAGGCAAGCACTCGTACCCAGACAAAGCCCTTCGATACATTGACTTGCACGGTATTGATGAACACGGGTTTAATGCGCGCAGCGAAATTGGAGAGACCGGTGAATGACGTAAAGGCGCAGCGGCAGGTCCGCTCCTATCTGAAGAAGCACACCGAAGCGCTGGTGAAGGATGTCGGCATCGAGCCGGCGGCACTGCTGACCGGCCGCTCGAAGGCGACGCTGGGGCGCTATTATTCCGCCGATGACGAGCATGACGGCCGCTACATGCCGGTCGACGCCGTCGCGGCGCTGGAGGCGGCGTCGAGCTACCCGCATGTCACCGCGGCGCTCGCCGAGCTGCAGGGTATCACGCTGGAGCATGGGCCCGAGCGGCCCCGCCGAAACAGCGGCTCGGTCAATGCGCATGTCATCGCGCTCAGCCAGCGCTTCGCCTTGCTGATGGCCGAATATCACCTGTCGGTGGAGGATGGCCGCATCTCTCTCAACGAGGCCAAGCGGCTGCTGCGCGAGACGATGGAGCTGCAGAAGGTGCTGGTGGAGATGAAGCTGCGGCTGGAGGAAGAGGCCGGCCAGTAGCGCCTAGAGGCGCTCGACCACCACAGAGCCCACCGAATAGCCGGCGCCGAAGGAGCAGATCAGACCGCGTTCGCCGGGGCGGAAATCATCGCTGTGCTGCGCGAAGGCGATGATGGAGCCCGCCGAAGAGGTGTTCGCATACTCCTGCAGAATGTTGGGTTGCTCGCCGGGTTCGGGCTCGCGCCCCAGCACCTTGCGGCCGATGTAATCGTTCATCGCCTTGTTGGCCTGGTGCAGCCAGAGGCGCTTCAGATCGCCCGGAGCGGTGCCATCTGCGGCCAGATGCGCCTCGATATGGGCGGAGACGAGGGGCAGCACCTCTTTGAACACCTTCCGGCCGTTCTGCATGAACTGCATGTCGCGCCGGTCGTCCATCTGGTCATGGGCACGGCGCAGGAAGCCGTTGTTGTTGCGGATGTTGTTGGAGAACTGCGTCGCCGCCTTCGTGGAGCGGATGGCGAAGCCGTGCTCGGCATCGGCCTCGATGACGAGGGCCGTGCAGACGTCGCCGAAGATGAAGTGGCAGTCGCGGTCCCGCCATTCGAGATGGCCGGAGGTGATCTCCGGGCTGACGATCAGGGCGGAGGTGATGGAGCCGGCGCGGATCATGTCCGCCGCGACCTGGATGGCGAAGGTGGCGGAGGAGCAGGCGACGTTCATGTCGAAGGCGAAGCCCTGGGCCCCGAGCAGCGCCTGGATCTCCACCGCCATGGCCGGGTAGGGGCGCTCCATGTTGGAGGCGGCGCAGAGGATGGCGCCGAGGTTTTCGGGCGCGAGGCCGGCCTCCTCGAGGGCGGGGCGGGCGGCCTTCAGGGTGATCTCGGCCATCAGGGAGGGCTCCTCGTCCGCCCTGCCGGGCAGCCTCGGGGCCATGCGGGCGGGGTCGAGGACGCCCGACTTCTCCATCACGTGGCGCCGCTCGATGCCGGAGGCGGAGGTGATGAAGGCGGCCGAGGACATCGGCTTCTCGGCCACCTCGCCGGCGGCGATCTCGGCCGCGTGAGCCTCGTTGAAGGCGGCGGCATAGGCGTTGAAGGAGGCGACGAGCTCGTCGTTGGTGATCACGTCTTCGGGCGTGAAGACGCCCTTGCCGGTGATGACGGGGGTGGGCATGGCTCCTCCTCTTCTTGCCGCAAGCCTGCGCGGGCGGGGTGAGCTTGTAAAGCCGGGCGCGGGCGGAGGGGGCAGGAGCGAGGGGCTGTCTGCCCCTCGCGCTCCCCGAGAGGTATTTGGAAAAGGGCGAGGGTAAGAGGGCCTTACCCCTGCAGGCTGCGCACCTCCACCTCGCCCTCGCCCCGCGCCTTGATGGCCAGCGCCGCGGCGTGGGCGCCGGCGGCCGTCGTGTAATAGGGGATCTTGTCGTAGAGGGCGACGGAGCGGATCTCGCGGCTGTCTTCCACCGCCTGGGCGCCCTCGGTGGTGTTGAAGACCAGCGCCACGTGGCCGTCCTTGAGGCGGTCGACGATGGTCAGCCCGCCCTCGTAGACCTTGTTCACCTGCTCGGCCGGCACGCCCGCCTCCGTCAGCCACGCCGCCGTGCCGCGGGTGGCGAGGAGGGTGAAGCCGAGGCCGGTGAGGATGCGGGCGGCCTCCAGCATGTCGGCCGTCTTGTCCTCGCCCCGGATGGAGATGAAGACGCAGCCCTCCGACGGCAGCTCGACGCCGGCGCCCATCTGCGCCTTGAGGAAGGCGCGGGGGAAGGACCGGTCCCAGCCCATGACCTCGCCCGTCGAGCGCATCTCGGGGCCGAGGATCGTGTCCACCCCCGGGAAGCGGGCGAAGGGCATGACGGCCTCCTTGACGGAGAACCACGGCATCGCCGGGTCGACCAGCGTCAGCGGGTCGCCCATCGGCAGGGGGGTGTCGTAGTCGACATCCTTGTAGGGCTCGCGGAGGGGGAAGGCGGAGAGCGGCTCGCCGGCCATCAGCCGGGCGGCGATGGAGGCGATGGCGCTGTCCGTCGCCTTGGCGACGAAGGGTACGGTGCGGGAGGCGCGGGGGTTCACCTCGATGAGGTAGACCTCCTGCTCGCCCGCCGCGTTGGCCTTCACGGCGAACTGCACGTTCATCAGGCCGACGACCTTCAGAGCCCGGGCCAGCGCCACCGTCTGCTCGCGGATCACGGCGAGGACGTCATCGCCCAGCGTATGCGGCGGCAGGCAGCAGGCGCTGTCGCCGGAATGGACGCCGGCCTCCTCGATATGCTGCATGATCCCGGCGACATGGACGTTCTCGCCGTCGCAGAGGGCATCCACGTCCAGCTCCGTCGCGCCGGAGAGGTAGCTGTCGAGCAGCACGGGGGACTTGCCGGAGACGACAACGGCCTCGGAGATGTAGCGCTCGAGGCTGGCCTGGTCGCGCACGATCTCCATCGCGCGGCCGCCGAGCACGTAGGAGGGGCGGATGACCAGCGGGAAGCCGATCTTGGCGGCGATCTCGAAGGCCTCCGCGTCCGAATGGGCGATGCCGTTGATGGGCTGCTTGAGGCCGAGGCGGTTGACGAGATCCTGGAAGCGCTCGCGGTCCTCCGCCAGGTCGATGGCGTCGGGCGTGGTGCCGAGGATGGGGATGCCCGCCTCTTCCAGCGCGTTCGCCAGCTTCAGCGGCGTCTGGCCGCCGAACTGGACGATGACGCCCTTGAGCGTGCCGTTCTCCTGCTCGACACGCAGGATCTCCATCACGTGCTCGTAGGTCAGCGGCTCGAAGTAGAGGCGGTCGGAGGTGTCGTAGTCGGTCGAGACCGTCTCCGGGTTGCAGTTGACCATGATGGTCTCGTAGCCGGCGTCGCTGAGCGCGAAGCAGGCATGGCAGCAGCAATAATCGAACTCGATGCCCTGGCCGATGCGGTTGGGGCCGCCGCCGAGGATGACGATCTTCTCGCGGTTCGTGGGGCGCGACTCGTCCTCCACCTCGCCCATCACCGGGGCCTCGTAGGTGGAGTACATGTAGGGCGTCTGCGCCTCGAACTCGGCGGCGCAGGTGTCGATCCGCTTGAAGACGGCGGTGACGCCGAGGCGCTCGCGGGCGCGGCGGACCTGCCCCTCCTCGCGGCCGGTGAGGGCGGCGAGGCGGGCATCGGTGAAGCCCATCATCTTGAGCCGGCGCAGGCCCTCCTCGTTCATCGGCAGGCCGCCGCGCTTCACGTCGGCCTCGGCCTCGATGATCTCGCGGATGCGGGCGAGGAACCACGGATCGAAGCGGGTGACGCCCTCGATGTCGATGTCGGAGAGGCCATGGCGCATGGCCTGCGCGATGATGCGGATGCGGTCGGGCGTGGCGTGGCTGAGCGCCTTGATGACGGAGGCCTTCTGCGTCTCGTCCAAGGGAGCGCTCTCGCCGGCGCCGGCGGGGACGCCCGGGATGGCGATCTCGTCGAAGCCGGAGAGGCCCGTCTCCATCGAGGCGAGGGCCTTCTGCACGCTCTCATGGAAGGTGCGGCCGATGGCCATGGCCTCGCCGACCGACTTCATGGCGGTGGTCAGCTCGGGCTTGGCGCCGGGGAACTTCTCGAAGGCGAAGCGCGGGATCTTGGTGACCACGTAGTCGATGGTCGGCTCGAAGCTCGCCGGCGTCACCTTGGTGATGTCGTTGTCGAGCTCGTCCAGCGTGTAGCCGACGGCGAGCTTGGCGGCGATCTTGGCGATGGGGAAGCCGGTGGCCTTCGACGCCAGCGCCGAGGAGCGGGAGACGCGCGGGTTCATCTCGATGACGACCATGCGGCCATCCTCGGGGTTGATGGCCCATTGCACGTTGGAGCCGCCGGTCTCGACCCCGATCTCGCGGAGGACGGCGATGCTGCCGTTCCGCATGATCTGGTATTCCTTGTCGGTCAGCGTCAGCGCCGGGGCGACGGTGATGCTGTCGCCGGTGTGGACGCCCATCGGATCAACGTTCTCGATCGAGCAGACGATGATCGCGTTGTCCGCCTTGTCGCGGACGACCTCCATCTCGAATTCCTTCCAGCCGAGGAGGGATTCGTCGATGAGGATCTGCCCGGCGGGGGAGGCGTCGAGGCCCGAGCGGCAGTAATGCTCGTACTCGGCCCGGTTGTAGGCCACGCCGCCGCCGGTGCCGCCGAGCGTGTAGGCGGGGCGGATGATGGCGGGCAGGCCGATATGCTCCAGCGCGTCCATGCAGGACGCCATGCCGGCGGCCATGTCCTTCTTGCCGTTCGCGCCCTTGGGGGCGGTGACGATGGTGGCCTTGGGGTTCTCCAGCCCGATCCGGTCCATCGCCTCGCGGAAGAGGCCGCGATCCTCGGCCATCTCGATGGCGGCGCGGTTGGCGCCGATCAGCTCGACGCCGAATTGCTCCAGCACGCCGAGATCGGCGAGCTCCAGCGCGGTGTTGAGGCCCGTCTGCCCGCCCATGGTGGGCAGCAGGGCGTCGGGGCGCTCTTTCTCGATGATCTTGCCCACGACATCGGCGGTGATCGGCTCGATATAGGTGGCGTCGGCGAGGCCCGGGTCGGTCATGATCGTGGCCGGGTTCGAGTTGACCAGGATGACGCGGTAGCCCTCTTCGCGCAGCGCCTTGCAGGCCTGGGCGCCGGAGTAATCGAACTCGCAGGCCTGGCCGATGACGATTGGCCCCGCCCCGATGATCATGATCGAGCGGATGTCCGTACGTTTCGGCATGTGAAGAACCCCTGGGCAACGGCAGCGGCTGCCGGGTGGCAGCCCGCAAATTGTCCGCGTCTTAGGGGGGAGGCGAGAGGGGTTCAACCCCTGCCGCGCGGGTGGGGTGTGGTGGGGCGCGATCTGCCCAATGGTTCGACCTTACCGCTAGGGCCCATGGGCGGAATCGAGGGCGTCAGTCCGCCGCGCGAGCGCCGGCCCGTTCCGGCGGGCTGGCGCTCTGGTGGAGGCGGCGCCTGGCTCTCCACTGGGAGGGGCGTGGCTGGCATAAAGTGCTGGAGCGCGGAGGTTGGGGCACCACCCCACGGACCGGAGTGTGACATGGCCGCTTGGGGCAGGCCGGCAAAGGTGGGCGGGCGCCCCACAATGATCGGGGGCGGGCCGCAGCCCGCCCCGTCCTGTCAGTTCCGGTAGAGGTAGTCCCGCGTCAGCGGCACCGCCGTGTTCGAGCGGGCGAGCTGGAACTGGAAGTTCACCAGCGTGCCCAGCCGAAAGCCCTCTTCGGCGCCGGCGAGATAGAAGCGCCACATCCGCACGAAGCGGGCGTCGTGCAGGGCCTCGGCCTCGTCGACCCGCGCCATGAAGCGGTCGTACCAATGGCGCAGCGTCTTGGCGTAATGCACCCGCAGCACCTCGACATCCGAGGTGACGAGCTCTGCCTTCTCGATCTGCGCGAGCGTCTCCGACATCGACGGAATGTAGCCGCCGGGGAAGATGTACTTGCGCGTCCAGGCCGAGGTCGCCCTCGGGGCTTCGGTCGAGCCGATGGTGTGGATCAGCGCCACGCCATCCTCCGTCAGCATGTCGTGCACCTTGTCGAAATACTCGCGGAAGTGCTTGCGGCCCACATGCTCGAACATGCCGACCGAGACGATGCGGTCGAAGGTCTCCGGCACGTCGCGGTAATCCATCATCCGCAGCTCGACCTTGTCTTCGAGCCCGGCGTCTTTCACCCGCTGGCGACCGATCTTGATCTGCTCTTCCGACAGCGTGACCCCGATGACATGGGCGCCGTATTCCTTAGCGAGCGTGATCGCCATGCCGCCCCAGCCGCAGCCGATGTCGAGCACACGCATCCCCGGCTCGACGCAGAGCTTGCCGATGATGTGCCGCTTCTTGGCCATTTGGGCCTCTTCGAGCGTCATGTCCTCCTGCGGGAAGTAGGCGCAGGAATACTGGCGATCCTCATCGAGAAAGAGATCGTAGAGCCGGCCATCGAGATCGTAGTGATGTGCCACATTCTGGCGCGAGCGCGTCAGCGGATTGGCAGAGAAGAACCGCTGCACCGGCGCGGCAATATTGTCGATCATCCGCATCAGGAACGGGGTGGAATGCACCGCCCTGTTCATCAATGCGAGCCGGATCAGGGGGCGGGGGTCGTCATCGGGCAGGATCATGGTCCCGTCCGTATAGGCCTCACCCACCGCCATATCCGGCGTCAAAACTACACGCCTTAGTAAGGCTTCATCGGTAATGTGAACCTTGACCGGTTCTGCATCGGCTTCGCCGTACCGCCGCGCGGGCTGGCCAGCTACCGTGACTTCCAGCGCACCGCGCTGGACAAAACGGCGCATCGCCGCATCGAAGATTTTGTCCCACATATATTACCCTCACCCACCGAGGGGGCTTGCCCGCATTAGGGCACGACGAATTGTCCGGCACGGGCATGTCAAGGAGCGTTGCTTGACTTCGCCGCCCGGGCGCGCTGTATCGGCGCGACTTATTTGTACGCCCGCAGTAAAGGAACACAATATGCACCGCTACCGCAGCCACCGATGCGACGCCCTGCGCCTGTCGGATGCCGGGAGCGATGTGCGTCTCTCCGGTTGGGTCCACCGTATCCGCGATCACGGCGGCGTGCTCTTCATCGACCTGCGCGATCACTACGGCATCACCCAGGTGCTCTGTGACAGCGATAGCCCTGTCTTCAAGGAGGTCGAGAAGCTTCGCGCCGAAGCCTGCATCCGCATCGACGGCACCGTGAAGGCCCGCTCGGAAGAGCTTCGCAACCCCAAGCTGCCGACGGGTGAGATCGAGGTCTATATCCGCGACATGGAGGTGCTCGGCCCCATTCGCGGCGAATTGCCGCTGCAGGTGTTCGGCGATCAGGAATATCCTGAGGAAACACGCCTGCGCTTCCGCTATCTCGACCTGCGCCGCGAGGCGATGCAGCGCAACATGGTGCTGCGGAGCGACGTTGTCGCCTCGATCCGCCGCCGCATGTGGGGCGCCGATTTCCGCGAGTACCAGACGCCGATCATCACGGCCTCGTCGCCCGAGGGCGCGCGCGACTTCCTCGTGCCGTCGCGCCTGCACCCCGGCAAATTCTACGCGCTTCCGCAGGCTCCGCAGCAGTTCAAGCAGCTGCTGATGGTCTCGGGCTTCGACAAGTACTTCCAGATCGCGCCCTGCTTCCGTGACGAAGACCCGCGCGCCGACCGCTCGCCCACGGACTTCTACCAGCTCGATGTCGAAATGAGCTTCGTCGAGCAGCAGGACGTGTTCGACACGGTCCAGCCCGTCATCACCGGCATCTTCGAAGAGTTCGGGGGTGGCGCCAAGGTCGACCAGGAGTGGCCGCAGATCTCCTACGCCGATGCGGCGCTCTGGTACGGCACCGACAAGCCCGACCTGCGCAACCCGATCAAGATGCAGGACGTCAGCGAGCATTTCCGTGGCTCCGGCTTCGCCATCTTCGCCAAGCTGCTGGAGCAGCCGGGCAACGAGGTGCGCGCCATTCCCGCGCCAACCGGCGGCAGCCGCAAGTTCTGCGACCGGATGAATGCGTTTGCGCAGAAAGAGGGTCTGCCCGGCATGGGCTATATCTTCTGGCGCGATCAGGGCGAGGGCATGGAAGCCGCCGGCCCGCTGGCCAAGAACATCGGCCCCGAGCGCACGGAAGCCATCCGTGAGCAGCTCGGCCTCGGTGTCGGCGATGCCGCCTTCTTCCTCGGCGGCAAAGCGGCCAGCTTCGAGCGCGTGGCCGGCAAGGCCCGCACCGTCATCGGCGAAGAGCTCGGCCTGACCGAGAAGAACCGTTTCGCCTTCGCCTGGATCGTCGACTTCCCGATCTATGAGAAAGACGAGGAAACCGGCGAGATCGACTTCGAGCACAACCCCTTCTCCATGCCGCAGGGCGGGATGGAGGCGCTGGAGGGTGACCCGCTCAAGGTGAAGGGCTACCAGTACGACCTCGCCTGCAATGGCTACGAGCTGGTTTCCGGTGCCATCCGCAACCACAGCCCCGAGCTGATGCTGAAGGCCTTCGAAATCGCCGGCTATGGCGAAGACGAGGTGAAGGCGCGCTTTGGCGGCCTCTTCACTGCCTTCAACTACGGCGCCCCGCCGCACGGCGGCTGCGCCATGGGCATCGACCGGGTGGTGATGCTGCTGGCCGAGGAAGAGAGCATCCGCGAGGTCATCCTCTTCCCGATGAACCAGCGGGCCGAAGACCTGATGATGGGCGCCCCCTCGCTGCCCACCAACGAGCAGCTGCGCGAGCTGCGCCTGCGGGTGCTGCCGGCGGAAGACTGACGCTGGGTGAACAATATCGGGGCCTGAGGCGTTGAGGGTCAAACCCCCGAAACGGAGGCCCCGATGCGCAAGCTGTTCAAGTACTTCGCGATCTACAAGATCATCCAGAAGCTCTTCCGCCGGAACCGGCGGGCCTGAGACGAAGGGGCGGCCAACGGGCCGCCCTTTCTCATTTCCCATCGGCGAAGCCGCGCCTGCGTGTCTCGCATCACGGCGCTCTGACTTGCGCCTGCGCCGGGCGCGGCGCAACTGTTGGGTATGGGCTTCAATCCTGACCTTGCAGAGATCCGCTTCGGCATGGGGCTGTCGCCTCTGGTGCCGGCAAAGCAATCTGTGGCCGAGATGATGCAGGCGGCCCTCGCCCCCGACGTCATCGAAACGCTCGCCCCCGTCACGCCCTTCAGCGAGGCCGTCGGCATCCTGCACGACCTGCGCCAGGCCCGCCGCGACGAACGCGATGCACCGACCGATGCGGGCAAGACCGCGGCCCGCGAGCGCTTTCGCGCCAGCAATCAAGCTGCCGCTGCGCTCCGCCGGAACAATCTCGCCGCCAGCTATATCCGCGCCGCCGAAACGGATTCCGGGCTACGCGAGCGGCTGGTGGGCTTCTGGGCGGACCATTTCACCGTGCGGGCCAAGAACGGGCTCACCAAGCATCTGGTGACGCCCTACGTGGAAGAGGCGATCCGCCCCTATATCTTCGGGCAATTCGGGCGGCTGCTGCGCGAGGCGGTGCTGCACCCGATGATGCTCGACTATCTCGACCAGACGCGCTCCGCCGGCCCCAATTCCGACGCGGCCGAGCATCGGGGCGCGGGCCTCAACGAGAACCTTGCCCGCGAGCTGATGGAGCTGCACACGCTCGGCGTCGACGGCCCCTACACGCAGGCGGATGTGCGCGAGATGGCCGAGCTTCTGGCCGGCGTTGGCTGGAACCTCGATGAGGATCGCTTCACCTTCCGCGTGGGCCAGACAGAGCCGGGCTCGGAGGTTGTGCTGGGCCAGACCTTCTCGCCCGATTCCGCGCTGTCGACGGTGATCGAGGCGCTCGATTTCCTCGCCGTCCACCCGGCGACGGCGCGCCACATCTCCACCAAGATGGCCCGCAGTTTCATCGCCGACGACCCGCCCGAGGCGCTGGTCGAGGCGATGGCGGCGGCCTGGGCGCAGAGCGGCGGCAACCTGCGCCGCGTCACGGCCACCATGCTGCGCCACCCCGCCGCCTGGATGGAGAGGCGGCTGCGCATCAAGCCGCCCTTCGATTTTATCGCCTCGTCGCTGCGCGCCTTCGGCTTCGGCCGGGCCGAGATCGGCGCGATGCCCATCAACAAGGCCTGGGCGCAGCTCGGCCTGCCGCTGCGGGCCATGGGGCAGAGCTGGGAAGAGCCGGTAGGCCCCGATGGCTGGCCGGACGAGGCCGACGCCTGGATCACCCCGCAATTCTACGCCGCCCGCATCTCCTGGGCCATGCAGATGCCCGAGCGCCTGTCGGACCTGCCCGACCCGCGCGACTTCGTCGGCACCGCGCTGGGCAGCCTCGCCTCGCCGGAGATGGAGTTCGCGGCCGCCGCGGCCGAGACCCGGGCCGAGGGCGTGGGGCTGGTGCTGGCCAGCCCGGATTTTCAAAGGAGATGAGCATGCAGATGGACCGCCGCGCCTTCCTGCGCACCTCTCTCGCGCTTGGCTGCTCGGCCGCGGCCAGCCCGCTGGTGGCCCCGATGGCCTTCGCCTCGGCGCCCGGTGAGCGGCGGCTGGTCGTCATCCTGCTGCGCGGCGCCATGGACGGGCTCGATGTGATCCGCCCCACCGGCTCGCCCGAGTGGCGGGCGGCGCGGCCCCGCCTGGCCGAGACGGCGTCCTCGGGGCTCGACCTTGGCGCCGGCTTCGCGCTGCACCCGGCGCTGGGCGATCTCGCTCCTCTCTGGCAGGCGGGCGAGATGGCGGCGGTGCATGCCGTCTCGACCCCCTATCGCGACAAGCGCTCGCATTTCGACGGGCAGGACCTGCTGGAGGCCGGCATCGGCAATCTGGAGGAGGGGCTGCGCGACGGCTGGCTCAACCGCCTCGTCGGGCAGATCCCCGGCGCGCGGGCCGATCTGGCCTATGCGGTGGGGCGCGAACGGATGCTCATTCTAGACGGACAGGCGCCCCATGCCTCGTGGTCGCCCGAGGTCAGCCTGCTGCTGACACCGCAAGCGCAATTGCTGCTCGGCCATCTCTGCCGGGAGGACGATATGTTCGCCGAGGCGCTCGTAGATGCGCTGCTCGTCACGCAGTCGCTGCCCGAGGCCGAAGCACAGACGGGCCGCGGCGACCATCAGCGCCTCGCCGATTTCGCCGCCAGCCGCCTGACGGGCGAAGCGCGCATCGCCAGCTTCTCGCTGGCCGGCTGGGACACCCATGCCAACCAGGCCAACACTATCAAGCCCGCGCTCAAGCGCCTCGGCGAGACGGTGCTGGCGCTGAAGGAGGGGCTGGGCGCGGCCTGGGGCGAGACGGCGGTGGCCTGCATCACCGAATTCGGCCGCACCTTCCGCGAGAACGGCACGGGCGGCACCGATCATGGCACCGGCGGCGCCATGCTGCTCTTCGGCGGCGCGATCAACGGCGGCAAGGTCTATGCCGACTGGCCAGGGCTGGGTGAGGGCGACCTCTACGCCGGGCGCGACCTGCTGCCCACGCGCGACGTGCGGGCGCATCTGGGCTGGATGCTGGCGGGCATGTTCGGCCTCTCCCGCTCGGAGGTCGAGCTGCAGGTCTTCCCGGGCGTCGACCTGGGCGTCGATCCGGGGGTGCTGGCATGAGGCCGCTGGGTGCCCGGGTTGATGGCTGGGCTCCGCCGCCGCGCCCGGATGATGCCCCGATGCAGGGCCGCTATTGCCGGCTGGAGAAGCTGAGCGCCGCACACGGCGACGACCTCTGGGCGGCCTTCGAGGGCGAGCCGTGGCTCTGGGATTACATGCCGGGCGGCCCGTTCGAGACGCGGGAGGCCTTCGACGCCTGGCTCGCAACGCTGCCCGAAAGCCGTGACCCGCTGTTCTTTGCGATCCTCGTCGAGGGCAGGGCCGTCGGCATGCATTCCTACCTGCGCATCGCGCCCGAGGCGGGCAGCATCGAGCTTGGCAATATCTGCTTCGGCCCGGCCCTGCAGCGCAGCCGGGCGGCGACCGAGGCGATGACCCTGATGATCGCCTGGGCCTTCGAGGCCGGCTACCGTCGCTTCGAATGGAAGTGCAACGCCCTCAACGCCCCCTCCCGCCGCGCGGCGGAGCGGCTGGGCCTGAGCTTCGAGGGCATCTTCCGGCAGGCGCTGGTGGTGAAGGGGCGCAACCGCGACACGGCGTGGTTCGCCGCTATCGATAGCGACTGGCCGGCGTTGAAGGCGGCCTATGAGGCCTGGCTCGCGCCGGAGAACTTCGACGCTGAGGGGCAGCAGAAGCTGAGCCTTTCGGCGCTGACCGCCCCCATCCTGGTCTCCCGCGGGGGCTGACCGCGCCCCACACCCGTCACCCGATGGGCGAAGAGGCCGCCAGGCGCTTGTCTACCATCGCGCTCAGCCTGGAGAGCGGCGCACCGATCTTCTTGCCGCTGGCACGGGCATGGGCCAGCTCTCCCACCGCATCCGCCAGCCGGGCGTCGCCGGCCGAGCGGGCGACGCTTTTGAGAAACTGGGTGACATAGCCGAGCTCGTCCTCTTCGCCCTCGGCATGGTCCTTAAGCACCTCGGCTGCATGGGCCAGATCGTCGCGCAGCGCTACGGTGTCGGGCTCAACCCGGCCCTTCGGCAGGCCGCGCGGGCCGGCGGGCTGACGCTCCGGCGGCAGATGGCGGAGCACGGCGCTCTGAAAACTCGCCAGCTCGGGGATAGGCTTGGTCAGGAAGCCATCCGCCCCCGCAGCCCGCGCCTCGGCTTCAAGATCGGAATCGGCCGAGACAGCGAGAATCACGTCGATCCGCGGCTTTCCCTGCGCCAGCTCTTCGATCAGCTGGGTGCCCGAGCCATCGGGCAGGCCAAGGTCGATCATCACCACGCTCGGGCGATAGACGCTCAGGTGCCGCCTGGCATGCTGCAGGCTGTCGGCCCGGCGCAGACGCGCGCCAGAGCGCTGGGCGAGCAGGCGAAAGCCCTCGGCTGCGTAGCGGCTATCCTCCACCAGCAGGATCGTGACGCCGAGCAGAGGCTGGTCTGCATTCGGCGTGCGCATGGTCATGTAGTCCTCAACGGGATGCATTGCCTGCTCCGATTCATATTGGTTGCCTTGGGGCTACTTTTGCGGAACTCGGTGAAAGAGGCGTTAAGCGGATCGCGGGATTTTGCGCTTGCTGGCCCCCAGGCCGGGCTGGACGGCGGCCCTCGCGGCGCAGATAAGCCCCCCATGATCGGAGCGCTCAACCACGTCGCCATCGCCGTGCCGGATCTGGCCGCCGCCGCCGCGCAATACCGCGGCGCGCTCGGCGCCGACGTCGGCCCGGTGCAGGAGCTGCCCGAGCATGGCGTGCGGGTGATCTTCGTCACTCTGCCGAACACCAAGATCGAGCTGCTCGAACCGCTGGGGGAGGCATCGCCCATCGCCGCCTTCCTCGCGAAAGCGCCCGCCGGCGGCATCCACCACCTCTGCTACGAGGTGCCCGATCTCGCCGCGGCCGCGACCCGCCTGACTGACGCAGGCGCGCGCGTTCTGGGCGAGCCGAAGATCGGCGCGCATGGGCGGCCTGTGCTCTTTCTGCACCCCAAGGATTTCAACGGCACCCTCATCGAGCTCGAAGAGGCCGCGCCGGTTACGGAGGAAACCCCATGAGCATCACATCCGCGATCGTGCTCTATGCCATCACCTGGTTCATGGTGTTCTTCATCGTGCTGCCGCTCAACCTGACCACTCAGGGCGATGCGGGCGACGTGGTGCGTGGCACGCATGAAGGCTCGCCCGCCGGGCCATTCATGCGACGCAAGCTGCTGATCACCACGATCATCGGCACCATCGGTTGGCTGCTGCTCACCGGCGTCATCCTGTCGGGCTGGATCACCGTCGATGATTTCGACTGGTCGGCGCGGATGCGGAACGCCTACTAGCGCCGGCCTCTCAAAGCTGAGCACCGGGCAGCGGTGTCCGCACCCGATGATAGAGATGCGTGAAGGTGGCGGCGCCCAGCACCGGCACCAGCAGGTTGATCAGCGGGATCGACAGCGGCACAGCCATCAGGCAGCCCGCCAGCCAGATCTGAAAGATATTGCGGCTGCGCAGCGCCTTGGCGCCGGCGCGTCCCTCGCGCCGCATGGCGGCGATCTGGAAATACTCGCGCCCGAGCAGGAAGCCGTTCATCGCGTAGAAGATGAAGGGCGCCGCGGGCGGCAGCAGGGCGTAGAAGAGGAAGGCCAGAAGGTTCGCCGCGATCAGCACGCCCAGGAAGTTCACGGTATCGACCACGCCCTCCCAGAAGGTCGCGCCGGCGACCGGCGGCAGCGCGGGGTAGTACTCCGCCTCGACCGCCGCTGCGACATCATCGAGAAACATCGAGGTGATGGCCGAAGCGACGGGGATCATCAGGAACATCGACAGGAACAGCATCAGCGCCAGCGAGCCCCAGGCCAGCAGATCGCCAAGCCAGGTGACCTGGCCGACGACCGGCAGCTCAAGCGCACCGGGATCGGCCAGGTTGATGAGCCAGAGCAGCCCAGCGTAAAAGCCGATGAGCAGCGCCAGCGCCAGCAGCACCCCTACGATCAGCACCCGCCGAAAGCGCGGGTCGCCGATCTGGCCAACGGCCTTCATGAAATCGGTGAGGATCACTCGGCGACCCAGCTGGTCAGCGCCGCCACATCGGGGCGCGGCCGCTCTGGCGGGCGGGAGCTGGCGGTGCCGATATGGATGAAGCCGGCGAGCGATTCCTCCGGGGCCAGCCCCAGAGAGACCTCCAGGAAGGGCCGGTCAAAGGCAGGCCAGTCGGTCAGCCAGTTGGCACCCCAGCCGGCGGCGAGGCAGGCGTTCAGCAGCGACAGGCACACGCAGGCGGCCGAGGCTGTCTGCTCTTCCAGCGGGATGCTGCCCGGCTTCGGCACGCTGACGACGGCGACGCAGAGCGTGGCATCGGAATATTGCGCGACGATCTTGGCCGTTGCGGCCTCGTCCTCGCCGCGCTCTGCCGCCCGCGCGGCTACGGCGGCGGCAAGGCGGGTGAGGGCGGGCTTTTCCAGCACGATGTAGCGCCAGGGCTCGAGCTTGCCGTGGTCGGGCACCCGGGCGCCGATGGTCAGCAGCTCCATCAGCTCGTCACGCTCCGGCACCGGCGCCTTCAGCAGCTTGTGCGGCCGCGAGCGGCGGGTGGCGAGAAAGTCGAGGGCGGGCTGGTTGCGGTCTGTCATCGTGGCTCCGGCGGGTGGCTACGGGCGTAGTTAGGCATCCCCAATGCGCGCGTAAAGGAGGCGCCGCGGCGCGGCCGGGCGCAAATCGCCGAAGAGGCTTGGCCCGCTGCTGCGGCCGGCGTAAGGGGCGGCATGGCCCGTGACCTGCCCGATCTGAGCGCGCTAGCCCATCCCGAGACGCGGGTGGAGGTGAAGGTGACCCCCAAAGCCTCGCGCGCGCGGATAGAGCCGGGCGAACCGCTACGCATCTACGTCACCGAGGCGCCGGAGGGCGGCAAGGCCACGGCGGCGGTGACGAAGCTGCTGGCCAAGGCCATGGGGCTGGCGCCCTCGCGGCTGCGCCTGGTGCGGGGCGAAACCTCGCGAACCAAGCTCTTTGAGGTGCTGTAAGGCTCAGGTCACCGGCTTCAGCCGATAGACCCCTTCGGGCAGGTTGAGCGCCGCGAGCAGGTCGCGCACCATTTCGGGCGAGAGCGTGATGCGCTCAACCCTGTCGGTGCGCGGGTCGAACTGCTCGAGCGTGACGCATTCCTCGAAGCCGTTGACGATGACGTCCTCCTGCAGGGGGGCTTCGCCTTCGTCGACCAGTGTGATGACGGTTGAGTCGAAATCGTGCTCGATGCTGAACATGGGGTAGAGGGTAGGGCCCGCCATAGGGTCGCGCAAGGCGGGGGGGGGGCGGCCTCACGGAGGCGGGACTGGCCGACCCCCGCCCGGATCGCTTAAACATGTCGCAAAACACCGAAAGGCCGGGCATGCGCATCCTTCGACATCTGCTTCTCTTGGCGACGCTCGCCAATCTGGCCGCCTGCGCCGTGCCGACAGAGCCCGATGGCACGATCATCCGTGGGCCGGGCGGTGCGAACACCGGCACCGTCAGCTCGCCGCTGGGCGGAGCGGAGCAGCCCGCGCAGCCGAGCCGTGCGACGGCGCGCGCCTTCGTGCAGATGGTCGACCGGGTAGAGCCTGTGGCCGAGCGGCTCTGCCGCGAGCGCAACCCCGGGGCCAATTGCGACTTCGTCATCCTCGTCGACGACCGGCCAGGCCTGCCACCCAACGCCTTTCAGACGCTGGATGAAAGCGGCCAGCCCATCATCGTCTTCACCCTGTCGTTGATCGCCGATCTGGATAACGTCAACGAGATGGCCTTCGTCCTGGCGCATGAGACCGGCCACCATGTCGCCGGCCACATCGCCCGCAGCCAGGAAAGCGCCCGCGCCGCCGCCGCCGTCTTCGGCGGGCTGGCCGGGGTGAGCGGCGCCAGTGACGAGGCGATCCGCGCGGCGGCCGAGATCGGCGCCGCCGTGGGCGCCCGGCGTTATTCGAAGGAGTTCGAGCTGGAGGCCGACGCCGTGGGCACCGAGATCACCGTGCTGGCAGGGTACAACCCGCTGATCGGCGCGGAGTTCTTCTTCCGCATCCCCGACCCGGGCGACCGCTTTCTGGGCTCGCATCCCGCGAATACCGATCGGGTGAACGTCGTCCGGGCGACGGCGGCACGGATGGGCTTCGTCAGCTAGGGGGGCTCAGGCGAAGGCTGCCAGTGCCACGGCGGCGAACAGGCAGCCCGAGGCGAGCAGCACCAGCGCGTGCCAGGTGGCGGTGAGGTAGCGCATCTTGCTGAGGTAGAGTAGGGCGGTGCCGATGGTGTAGAGCACCCCGCCGCAGACGATGAGGATCGTCGCGGCCAGCGGCAGCGTCTGCACCATCGGGTAGATCAGCACCAGGCTCAGCCAGCCGGCGGCGAGGTAGAGCAGGGGCGAAAGCCAGGGCGGCCCGACGCGCAGGAACAGCTTCATCGCGCCGCCCACGATGGCCAGGCCCCAGACGATCCATAACACGACGCTGGAGAGGCCGGTGCCGATGAGGATCGTGATCGGCGTGTAGGTGCCGGCGATCTTCAGCCAGATGGCGAACTGGTCCACCCGCCGCAGCACCCCGCGCGCCGCTTCGCGCGGCGGAAAGTGGTAGAGGGCCGAGGCGATGAAGGCGAAGATCAGGATGCCGCAATAGACAGAGATGCCCGCCGTCACCCCGCCATCGCCGCGCAGGGCGGTGAAGGGGATGAGCAGGGCCGCACCGGTGATGGCGAAGAGGATGCCAAGGGCATGCATCACACCATCCGCGATGCGCTCGCCCCGGGCGAGCTGCGGATAATCCACGAATCGGGTCATGCTTCCTTCTCTCATGCCCGGGTAACGAATTTCCAATCACGCTTCGCTAAACGTTGGGTCCGATCTCTCGCGGAGGGGCCGCTGGCCGCATGGCCGGGCATTTGTCGCGAGACCGGGCAGGCTTTGAACGGAGAACGCGATGGGATCGAGCAGGGGCGCCGGGTATGCGGCTCGGGTTGCGGGTTTACTGGCCTTGGCGGCCTGCGGCCCGGCACCTGTGCCTGAGGGGCCGGCCATTCCCCTGCTCGGCGGCTATCGCGGCCCCGGCGACGCCTGCCAGCATGTCGGCGCGAGCGAAGAGACGGCGGATTTCATCTTCCCCGGCGCCGATCTGGCCGCCTGCCCGCTGGAGGCTGCGGATACCGCCGGCTTCGTCACAGCCACCGGCGCCATCGCGACGGGCCAGGTGGGGCATTGGCTGCTCTATTCGGTGCCGCGGGGCGGTCAGACCACCCGACCGTAAAGGTCGTATTCGCTGGTCTCGTCCACCTCGGCGGTGACGATCTGGCCGGGGGCGAGCCCCTCGGTGCCCTCATCGAGGAAGAGGTTGCCGTCGATCTCGGGCGCGTCGCCCTTGGTGCGGCAGGTGGCGATGCCGTCCTCGTCCACCTCGTCGACGATGGCTTCCAGCCGCTGGCCGACCTTCGCCTCCAGCTTGGCGGCGGAAATCGCCTGCGCCTTCTCCATGAAGCGCGCCCAGCGTTCGGCCTTCACCTCCTCCGGCACATGGTCGGGCAAGTCGGCAGAGGTGGCGCCGGCGACGTTCTCGTACTGGAAGCAGCCCACCCGGTCGAGCTGGGCCTCGTCCAGCCAGTCGAGCAGCTCCTGGAATTCCGCCTCCGTCTCGCCGGGGAAACCCACGATGAAGGTCGAGCGAAGGGTGATGTCCGGGCAGTCGCGGCGCCAGGCGGCGATCTCGTCGAGCGTGCGGGCGGCGGCGGCGGGGCGGGCCATACGGCGCAGCACCGAAGGGCTGCCGTGCTGGAAGGGCACGTCGAGATAGGGCAGCACCAGCCCCTCCGCCATCAGGGGGATCAGCTCGCGCACATGCGGGTAGGGGTAGACGTAATGCAGCCGCACCCAGGCGCCGAGGCTGCCGAGATCACGCGCGAGATCTGTGATGTGGGCGCGGTGGCCGCGCTCCTCGGCATAGCGGATGTCGAGCCCGTAGGCAGAGGTGTCCTGGCTGATCACCAGCAGCTCCTGCACCCCGGCCTCCACCAGCCTTGAAGCCTCGCGGATCACCGCATGGGCGGGGCGGCTGGCGAGCCGGCCCCGCATGTCGGGGATGATGCAGAACTTGCACTTGTGGTTACAGCCTTCGGAAATCTTGAGGTAGCTGTAGTGCCGGGGCGTCAGGCTCACGCCGCTGGCCGGCAGCAGATCGACGAACGGGTCGGGCGAGGGCGGCACGGCGGCATGCACGGCATCGAGCACCGCCTCGTATTGCTGCGGCCCCGTGACGGCCAGCACCTTGGGGTGGGCGCCGGTGATGAACTCCGGCTCGGCCCCGAGGCAGCCGGTCACGATGACCTTGCCGTTGCTCGCCATCGCTTCACTGATCGCATCGAGGCTTTCCGCCTTGGCACTGTCGAGGAAGCCGCAGGTGTTCACGATCACCGCCCCGGCGCCGGCATAATCGGGGCTAATGGCATAGCCCTCGGCGCGCAGCCGCGTGAGGATGCGCTCGCTGTCCACCAGTGCCTTGGGGCAGCCGAGGCTGACCATGCCGATCTTCGGCTGGCCGGGGCGCGCGTCCTCCGTCAGGCGGGCGCGGGCAAGGTCTGGGCGAAGATCTGGCGGATTTGCGTGCATGGCGCGCTCATAGCGGCGCGGCGACGCATGGGAAAGGGGGCGCGGATTGGACGCGCTGCGCTGCGGCGCTATTCTGACGCCAAGGTGAACGCGAGGGGGCGGCATGGGCCAGATCGAACAGGTGCTTGGCGATATCCAGGCCATCGTCCCCTCCAGCGTCTGGCCGTGGCTTATCGTTCTGCTGGGCGTGCTGGCCGGCTGGCTGGCGCATGGCCTGGTGTGGAGCGCCCTGCGCCGGGCCCTGCGAAGCCGAAACGGGCTTGGCCACCAGCTGGTCGTGAAGATCCGCCGCCCGGCGCGGCTGGGCTTCATCATCGCCTTCGCCACGCTCTTCGCTCAAGCCGCCAATCTTGACAGTGATTTCCAGTACTGGCTCGCCAAGGCCGCCGTGGCGGTGGTGATCGCGCTGGTCGGCTGGGCCGTGCTGATCGCCATCGACGTAGCGGTCGAGCGGGCGAATGCGGGCCTCAAGCTGGATGCGGAAGACAATCTCGCCGCCCGCAAGCAGGCCACGCAAATGCGGGTGCTGCAGCAGGCCGGTAAGATCGTCGTAGTGCTGGTGACGCTCGCCTCGGTGCTCGCGACCTTCGAGACGGTGCGCCAATACGGCGTCTCGCTCTTCGCCTCTGCTGGCGCGGCCGGGCTGGTGCTGGGCTTCGCGGCGCGGCCCGTGCTTGCCAACCTGATCGCCGGCATCCAGATCGCGCTCACCCAGCCCATCCGCATCGACGACGTTGTGATCGTGGAAGGGGAATGGGGCTGGATCGAGGAGATTGCCTCGACCTATGTCGTCGTCCGCATCTGGGATCTGCGCCGCCTGATCGTGCCGCTGTCTCAGTTCATCGAGCAGCCCTTCCAGAACTGGACCCGCCAGACCGCCGACATCATCGGCACGGTCTTCTGGTATCTCGACTGGACGGCACCCATCGGTGAGATGCGCGAAAAGCTTAAGGAATTCGCCGAAGAGAGCGATTATTGGGACGGCAAGGTCGTGAACCTGCAAGTCACCGACACCGACAAGGATGTCATCACCGTCCGCGCCCTCGTCTCCGCCCGCAATTCGCCCACCGCCTGGGACCTGCGCTGCGAGATCCGCGAGAAGATGGTGAACTGGCTGCAGGAGGCGCATCCCACCGCCCTGCCGAAGCTGCGTGGCGAGCTCTCGATGACGGAGCGGCTCGATGCCGTCTCCCCCCGCCCGCAGCCGGGCGACGGCAATTCGGGCGGCGGCGTGCCGAAGGACGCTGTGCCCGAAAGCGAAGGCGGCAGCGCCAGGCCGGTCGAAGAGTAATTACTCGGGGAGCATCCGGGTCAGAGCGCCCGAGGCGATCAGGCTGTCGGCTGTGATCACCAGCTGGTTCTGCAGCGCCTGCCAGCAGGCCTCTGCCGGGCCGCTGGGGCAGTAGGGCAGGTCCGCGAGCCTCTCCAGCAGGCTGCCGTCCATTACCGCCAGGTCGCCCAGCCGCACAGGCGCCCCCAGCGTGACACCGGCGCTGCCAGCAGCATCGTGCACAAGCTCGGCCCCGTAGTACCCGCCATTGCCGAGCGCGAGCGCCGCGTCGAAGGGCGCGCCGTAGGCCTCGCGCAGCGCGAAATTGGGTAGGGGGCCCTGTTCCACCTGCTTGCCGGGGGCATTGGGGTCGAGCGCAACGAGCCGGTAGGCCTCGTACTCATCCGGGCCGAGCCCCGCGATGAAATCGTCGAGCATGTCCTCCGTCACGCCGCGCTCTGGCGAGACATAAACGACCCGCGGCCCGCCGCTGGAGCTGCGCAGAATACCGACAGAGGCCCATTGGCCCCCGGTCGCCTCGCGCAGCCAGTCATCGGCAGGCAGCCAGCCGTTGCGGAAGACCAGATCGCCGGGATGCCAGTCCCACTCCGCCTCGGACATGATCGCGGCCCAGTCGGTGGGGGCGCTCTCCTGCGCCTGCGCAGCGGTGCCAAGACAGAGCGCCGCAAGGCCTATCGCCCCAGCGAAGCCCCGCATGGCAGCTTACCGGCGGCGGTCGCGGCGGGAGCTCATGGGCTGGAAGGCGACGCCGACATGGGCCTCGCAATAGGGCTTGCCGCTCTGCACGGGCAGGCCGCAGAACCAGAAGTCATCCGTCGCCGGATCGCCCACGGGCCATTTGCAGGTGCGCTCGGTCAGCTCCATCAGCGTGAGCTTCTTGGCGACCTTCTCGACCTCGCTCACCTTGGCCAAAGCCTCGGGGCTGATCTCGTTTGCGGAGGGCTGCGGCGGCAGCGGCTGACCGGCGGGGATGATCGCGCGGCGGGCCGGGCTGACCGGCGGCTCGGATTCGGCCTCTTCAGTAGTCGCGCTGGCGGTCACCGGCTCGGCCGGCGGCTCGGCGGGCTCGCGCGTGGGCTTCGGGGCCTTCTCGGCCTTGGGGGCAGCGGCCGGAGCGGCAGGCGCAGCGGCCGCCGCCGGGGCGGCGGCGGGCGCGGGGCTTCCGGTGCGGTTGGACAGGCCGAGGCGATGCACCTTGCCGATCACCGCATTGCGGGTGACGCCGCCGAGCTCCTTGGCGATCTGGCTGGCGGACTTGCCGTCGTTCCACATCTTCTTGAGCATCTCGACGCGTTCGTCGGTCCAGGACATTCGGTGTTCCTTAGCAAATCGGGGCGGCCCCGCCGGCGAGGGCGGGCCACGGGATCAGGGGCACAATACTAATCATGCCGGGGCGAGTTACAAGGCACGGCGCGACCAGGCGGGTTGCCGGAATCAGCCGCCGGCCGGCCCGGCTTGCCGGGTGACATCCCACGCGCCCCTTGCTATGCGGAGCAAAATGGTAATGAGGCAGCAGGCGCAAGCGGTGCAGATCGACACAACTCCACTTGAGGGCGTTCTTGTCCTCACCCCGAAGCGCTTTGGCGATGACCGTGGCTTCTTCAGCGAGACCTACTCGCGCAAGGTGGCCGCCGAGGCCGGCCTGCCGATGGAATTCGTGCAGGATAATCTCTCCCGTTCCGAGCGTGCTGGTACGCTGCGCGGCCTGCATTTCCAGTCGCCGCCCCATGCGCAGGACAAGCTGGTGCGCTGCAATGCCGGCGCGCTCTGGGACGTGGCGGTCGATGTGCGCCGCGGCTCGCCGACCTACGGGCAGTGGTTCGGCACCGAGCTGTCTGCCGAGAACGGCAAGCAGCTTTTCGTGCCGGCGGGTTTCCTGCACGGGTTCGTTACGCTGCAGGACGGGGTCGAGATCGCCTACAAATGCTCTGACTATTACGCGCCCGAGTGTGACGGCGCGGTGCGCTGGGACAGCCTCGGCATCGACTGGCCGCTGCATGGCCGCTCGCCGGTGCTGAGCGGAAAAGATGCCGAAGCCCAGCCGTTTGAGGCCTTTGAGACCCCCTTCGAGGTGGCAAAATGAAAATCCTGGTCACCGGCGGCGCCGGCTTCATCGGCTCCGCCGTCGTGCGCCGTGCCGTGGCGGATGGGCATTCGGTCGTCAATGTCGACGCGCTCACCTATGCCGCCTGCCTTGAGAACGTGGCCAGCGTGGCGGCCAGCCCGCTCTATGCCTTCGAGCAGGCCGATATCCGTGACCGCGCCGCGCTCGACCGGATCTTTGAGGCGCACGCCCCCGACGCCGTGATGCACCTCGCCGCCGAGAGCCATGTCGACCGCTCGATCGACGCGCCTGGCGACTTCATCGAGACCAACGTCACCGGCACCTACAACATGCTCGAAGCCGCCCGCGCCCATTGGGTCCGCCAGGGCAAGCCCGAGAGCTTCCGCTTCCACCACATCTCGACCGACGAGGTCTTCGGCACGCTGGGCGAGACCGGCCAGTTCACCGAAGAGACGCCCTACGCGCCGAACTCGCCCTATTCCGCCTCGAAGGCCGCCAGCGACCATCTCGTCCGCGCTTGGCACGAGACCTACGGCCTGCCGATCGTGATGACCAATTGCTCCAACAATTACGGGCCCTTCCACTTCCCCGAGAAGCTGGTGCCCGTCGTCATCCTCAACGCCCTCTCCGGCAAGGACATTCCCGTCTACGGGCAGGGGCTCAACGTGCGCGACTGGCTTTACGTTGAGGATCACGCCGAGGCGCTCCTCAAGGTCGTGCAGGAGGGCGCGGTCGGGCGCAGCTACAATATCGGCGGCGAGAACGAGGCGAAGA
This sequence comes from Pseudoroseicyclus sp. H15, assembly GCF_054353345.1. Taxonomy (NCBI): domain Bacteria; kingdom Pseudomonadati; phylum Pseudomonadota; class Alphaproteobacteria; order Rhodobacterales; family Paracoccaceae; genus Pseudoroseicyclus; species Pseudoroseicyclus sp. H15. Next base: position 422,436 of record NZ_JBTHJE010000006.1, on the reverse strand, counting down.
ACATCGACCTCGTGCAGACCATCTGCCGCATCCTCGATGACAAGCGCCCCTCGAACCACCCCTACGCCGAGCAGATCACCTATGTGAGTGACCGGCCGGGCCATGACCTGCGCTACGCCATCGACCCCAGCCGCATCCGCGAAGAGCTCGGCTGGCGGCCTTCGGTGACGCTGGAAGAGGGGCTCGAGAAGACCGTGCAATGGTACCTCGACAACGAAGAGTGGTGGCGCGCGCTGCAATCCCGCACCGGCGTCGGTGAGCGGCTGGGGACGAAGGGATGAGCCAGGAAAGCGGAAACACGACGGGCATGAGCGCGCCCCGGCGCCTGCGATACTCGGCCGAGTCGATGTTGGCGCTCGGGGCGAACCCGCTCCATAAGATCGCGGCGCGCCAGGCGCTGGTGCATTATCCGTCTGGCAGTATCTACAGCTTCATTCCGAAGAACGGCTGCACGACGATGCGGCTGAGCCTTGCCATGGCGCATGGCTGCATCTCGTCGCTGGATGACTGGCACTGGATCCACAACAACAACGACACCTTCGCTGCCACCCTGTCAGAGCTGGTGCGGGCGCCCTTCACCTTCACGATCCTGCGTTGCCCGCATCGGCGCCTGGCCAGCGCGTTCTTCGACAAGATCGTCGGGCGCGGCCCGAATTACAACAACCTACACAAGGTGAAGCTGCGGAGCTTCGATCATACCATTCTGACCTTCCGGCAGTTCGTCACCATGCTGACGGATCCGAAGACTCTGCGGCTGGATATTCACTGGCGCCCGCAGGCCGATATGCTGGTCTACGAGGATTACGACGCCTGGCTGACGATGGAGCGGTTCGACGACGCTGTGCGCGTGATCGGCGAGCGGACGGGGCTCGAGGTGATCGACGCGCGCCCGCTGCGCGATGCCTCGACAATCGGGCTGGAGCAGATGCCGCCGGGCCTGTACGCCGACATGCCGATCGCCGAGCTGGAGCGGGCGCGCGACGGGGGCCAATTGCCCCGGGTCGAGGATCTCTACGATGACGAGCTCGCCGCCACGGTCTCGCGTCTCTACGCCAGCGATACCGCGCTCTACAGCAAGCATTGCGATCCGGCTGACCTGATGTTCCCCGAAGCGAGGGCCGTATGAAAATCCTGATGTTCGGCAAGACGGGTCAGGTCGCCCGCGAGGTGCTGGCCCGCGCCGATGACGTGACCGCCCTCGGCCGTGACGAGGCCGACCTCTCCGATCCCGGCGCCTGCGCCGCGGCCATCGCCAAGGCGGCGGAAGAGGGGGCGGAGATCGTCATTAACGCCGCCGCCTATACCGCCGTCGACAAGGCGGAGGAGGAGGAAGACCTCGCCACCGCCATCAACGGCGCCGCGCCCGAGGCGATGGCCCGCGCTGCCGCCTCTGCCGGGCTGCCATTCCTGCATATCTCCACCGATTATGTCTTCGATGGCGCCGGCGAAGCGCCGTTTTCGCCCGATCACCCCACCGCCCCGCTCGGCGCCTATGGCCGCTCCAAGCTGGCGGGGGAGGAGGGCGTGCGCGCCGCGCCCGGCCAGGCCGTGATCCTGCGCACATCGTGGGTGTTCTCGGCGCATGGCGGCAACTTCGTGAAGACGATGCTGCGCCTCGCCGAAAGTCGCGACCGGCTGACCATCGTGGGCGACCAGATCGGCGGCCCGACTCCGGCAGCGGATATTGCGGAGGCGCTGCTCGCCATCTCCGAAGCCTTCCACGAGGGGCGGGGCTTGCCCGGCACCTATCACTTCTCCGGAGCGCCCGAGGTGTCCTGGGCGGATTTCGCGCGTGAGATCTTTTCGCAGGCCGGCAAGAGCGTCGAGGTGGCCGAAATCCCGACCACCGAATACCCCACGCCGGCCCAACGCCCGCTCAATTCCCGCCTCGATTGTTCGGCACTGACCGAGGCCTACGGCATCGCGCGCCCCGATTGGCGCACAGGGCTGGCCGACGTGCTGGCCGCCCTGCAGAAGGAGACAAAATGACCCAGCGCAAGGGCATCATCCTGGCCGGCGGCTCCGGCACGCGGCTTTACCCCATCACCATGGGGCTCTCGAAGCAGCTTCTGCCGCTCTACGACAAGCCGATGGTCTACTACCCGCTGACGGTGCTGATGCTCGCCGGCATCCGCGAGATCGCGGTGATCACGACGCCCGAGGATCAGGCCCAGTTCAAGCGCGCGCTCGGCGATGGCAGCCAGTGGGGCCTCAGCCTCACCTACATCAGCCAGCCCAGCCCCGACGGGCTGGCGCAGGCCTATCTGCTGGCCGAGGATTTCCTCGCCGGCGCGCCCTCGGCCATGGTGCTTGGCGACAACATCTTCTTCGGCCACGGCCTGCCGCAGCTGCTCTCTGTCGCTGATGCGAAGGAGAGCGGAGGCACCGTCTTCGGCTACTACGTGGCCGATCCCGAGCGCTACGGCGTGGTGGATTTTGGCAAGGATGGCTCGGTCAAGCAGATCATCGAGAAGCCGGCCAAGCCGCCCTCGCACTACGCGGTCACGGGGCTCTATTTCCTCGACGGAACGGCGCCGGAGCGGGCGCGGCAGGTTCAGGCCTCCGACCGCGGCGAGCTGGAGATCACGACGCTGCTGGAGATGTACCTGCACGACGGCGCGCTCGACGTGCTGCGCATGGGCCGCGGCTATGCCTGGCTCGACACCGGCACGCATGATTCTCTGCTGGATGCGGGGAATTTCGTACGGACGCTGGCGAAGCGGCAGGGCCTGCAGACGGGCTCGCCCGACGAGATCGCCTACAACCTCGGCTGGATCGACGAGGCCCAGCTCGGTGAGCGGGCGAAGACCTTCGCGAAGAACGACTACGGGAAGTATCTGGCGGATCTGCCGCTGCAGGACCGGCAGGCCTGAGGGGTAGGGCTCCGCGCACCGCTTGTCGCAGCTCCCCGAAGGCCACCTCTTTCCTACCTTCGCCGCTTCACACCCCGCCCGTTTGCGCGCCGCAGGCGCCGGGCGAGCGCCGGCCCATCCCGCGGGCTGGCGCTCTGGCTGGGGCAGCGCTGAGCCTTCCGCTGGGAGGCGTCTGGCCGGCCTACAGCGCGTACCTTGACCGAAAGGACACCCTGCAATGACCGAGCAGACAGACGGTGCCTCCCCGCTCGACACCTGGGCGCTTGAGCGGGAGATCGTGCTCACCCGGCTCTATCCGCATCCGCGCGAGGTGGTCTTCGCCGCCTGGACGGATCCGGCCGCGCTCAGCGCCTGGTTCGGGCCGGAGGGGCTGGCGATCGAGACGAAGGAGGCCGACATCCGCGAGGGCGGGCGCTGGAGGTTCGACATGGTCGGCGCCGACGGCACCCGTTTCGAGAACCTCATGCAGTTTCGCCGCATCGTGGCGCCCTCGCTGATCGTCGCCGACCACGGCGATTACGATCCCGAAAGCCCCGACCTCTTCCGCCTGACGGTCACCTTCGACCAGCAGGATGACGGGCAGACCGTGCTGACCCTGCGCCAGCTCCACCCCAGCCCGGCACGGCGCAAGGCCGTCATCGGCTTCGGCGCCGTCGGGTATGGCATGCAGACGCTGGGCAAGCTCGGCGCCTGGCTGGGCTGAGGCCGGCCACTCCCGGAGCGCGCGGCCGGCTCGCTGCGCGCTCCACCCCCGTTTCAGCCCGATTTATAAGGCATTTTAGGTGCTTTTGGCCCCGCCGCGCGCGCAGGTGGGGATTACCGGACTAGCGTGTCCGGCATGTTCCTCTAGGGTCCCCCCAATTCGAAGATAAGAATTTTCAAATACCGGGAGAAGGACATGCCTTCTCAGACCCTGGGCGACATTGCCGCTCAACGCCCCCTCGTGACCGCCACGGCGGACACCCCGATCCGCGATGCCTGCAAGCGGATGTGCGACGAGCGCGTCGGCGCCATCGTCGTGCTGCGCGAGGGCACGATCGTGGGCATCCTGTCAGAACGCGATATCCTGCGCCGGGTGATCTGCCGCTACCGCGATGTGAACATCACCAGCGTCGGCGACGTCATGACGCCCGGGCCGATCACCGGCGATGAGGGCGACAGCCTGATGGAGGGGCTGCGCAAGATGCGTACCCACGCGGTGCGGCATCTGCCGATCATGCAGGGCACGACGCCGCTCGGCATGGTGGCACAGCGCGATCTCGTTCTTCTCGAGATGGAATATACCGCCGCCGAGCGCGCAGCAAAAGCCGCGCACCCCTCAAGCCGCCGGGACTAGGCGCCGGGCAGCAAAAGGCCCGCCCCTGGATCGGGGCGGGCCTTCACGTTTCAAGCGGCGAGGATCAGGACGGGATTTCGGCCGTCAGACCTTCGACGAAGAAGTCCATGCCGAGCAGCTGCTCGTCGGTGGCCGTCTCGCCCTCTTCCAGCCAGACGGTGCCGTCCTGCTTCATGATCGGGCCGGTGAAGGGGTGGTACTCGCCGGCGGTGATCGCGGCGATCATCTCTTCGGCTTCGGCCTTCACTTCTGCCGGCACGGCATCGGTGATCTCGCCGATCACGACGTGGCCGTCGCCCATGCCGCCCCAGGTGGCTTCGGATTCCCAGGTGCCGTCGAGCAGGGCCTGGATGCGCTCGATGTAGTAGGGGCCCCAGTTGTCGATGATCGAGGCGACGCGCGGCATCGGCTTGAACGCCGCCATGTCGGAGGCCTGGCCGAAGGTGTAGACGTTGCCGGCTTCCTGCGCGGCGGCCTGCGGGGCCGTCGAATCGGTGTGCTGCAGGATCACGTCGACGCCCTGCTCGATCATCGCCTTGGCGGCGTCGGCTTCCTTGGCCGGGTCGAACCAGGTGTAGGCCCAGATCACCACCATCTCGACATCGGGGTTCACCTTCTTGGCATGCAGGAAGGAGGAGTTGATGCCCTGGATGACCTCGGGGATCGGGAACGAGCCGATGTAGCCGATCTTGTTGCTCTCGGTCAGGTGGCCGGCGATCAGGCCCTCGATGGCGCGGCCCTCGTAGAAGCGGCTGTCGTAGGTGGCGAGGTTCTCGGCGCGCATGTAGCCGGTGGCGTGCTCGAACTTCACATCGGGGAACTGGTTGGCGGCCTCGACGGTGGCCTCCATGTAGCCGAACGACGTGGTGAAGATCAGATCGGCGCCCGAGAGCACCATCTGGGTCAGGGCGCGGATGGCGTCGGCGCTCTCCGGCACGTTCTCCTGGTAGATGGTCTCGATGGCGTCGCCGAAATGCTCCTGCGCTTCGAGGCGGCCCTGATCGTGCTGGTAGGTCCAGCCGCCATCGCCCGTCGGGCCGATGTAGATGAAGCCGATCTTCGGCTTGTCCTGGGCCCGGGCCGGCAGGCCGACAGAGGCGGCAAAGGCACCGGCGGCACCGGTGGCGAGCAGCGTTCTTCTCTTCATGTCTTAACTCCCTTCAAGTCCCGGGGATTGGCCCGCCCGGGGGGGCATCTTCTTGGCCTCTAGCGCGAGGCGTGGAATGTGCGGCCGAGCGATCCCGGCGCGCCAAGCGCCGCGCCGCGCCGACCGGCCGACAGGATCACGAGCACGATGATCGTGACGAGATAGGGCGACATCGACAATATCTCGACGGGCACACGGGCGCCGGCAGCCTGCAGGTTGAGTTGCAGCACCGTGATGCCGCCGAAAAGATAGGCACCCACGAGAAGCCGCAGCGGCCGCCACGAGGCGAACACCACGATGGCCAGCGCGATCCAGCCGGCACCGGCGGTGAGACCTTCTGTCCATTGCGGGACGCGGATGATGGAAAGATAGGCGCCGCCCAGCCCAGCCATGGCGCCCCCGAAGGCGATGGCGGCGAGGCGGATGCGCACGACCTTGTAGCCGAGCGCATGGGCGGCCTCGTGGTTCTCGCCCACGGCCTTCAGGATCAGTCCGCCGCGCGTGCGGTTGAGGAAGTACCAGATGAGCACGACCATCAAGAGGCCCAGATAAACGAGCGCGTCATGGTGGAAGAGTATGCGCCCGAGCACAGGAATGTCCGTCAGTACGGGGATGTCGAGCTTGGCCGTCGGCGGGGCACGAACGCCCACGTAGCTTTGCCCGATCAGCGAGGCGAGGCCGAGGCCGAACAGCGTCAGCCCCAGGCCCGTCGCCACCTGATTCGACAGGAACAGCTGCGTCAGCACACCGAAGATCAGTGACAGTGCCGCGCCTCCCACCGCTGCCGCGAGAAAGCCCACGGCGGCCGAGCCGGTGCCCACCCCTGCGGCAAAGCCGATAACGGCGCCGGTGATCATCATCCCCTCGACACCGAGGTTCAGCACGCCGGCGCGCTCCACCACCAATTCGCCGAGGGCGGCGAAGAGGATCGGCGTCGCCGCCACCATCAGCGAGGCGATCAGCAGGATCGGATTGATGTCTCCCATGGTGCTCTCCTCAGGCGGCTGCGGCGTCGCTGCCGAAGCGCGGCCGGTAATTGGTGAGCACATCCAGGGCGAGCAGGAAGAACAGCAGCATCCCCTGGAACAGCTGGATCGCGGCGGCGGGCAGGGCGAGCTGAAGCTGCGCCATCTCGCCGCCGATATAGGTCAGGCCGAGCAGCAGCCCGGCGAGCAGGATACCGATGGGGTGCAAGCGCCCGAGGAAGGCCACGATAATGGCGGTGAAGCCGTAGCCGGTGCCAAAATCGATGGTGATCTGCCCCGCCGGGCCCGTCGCCTCGAAGATGCCGGCAAGCCCGGCCAGGCCGCCCGAGATCAGCATCGACAGGATGATGAGGCGCTTGGGATCGACGCCCGAGAAGGCGGCAGCGCGGGGGCTGAGGCCGGTGACGCGAATCGAGAAGCCTAAGACGTGCCGCGACAGCAGCACATAGGCGAAGATCACCGCGATCAGCGCCGCGACCACGCCCCAGTGCATGCCTGTGTTCGCGAAGAGCTCGGGGTTGGCGGCGGCATCCCACTGGCTCAGCCGGCGCGAGCCGGGAAAGCCCATGCCTTCGGGGTTTTTCAGGGGCCCGAGCGCGGCATAGGCCATGATGTTCTCGGCCACATAGACCAGCATCAGCGAGACGAGGATCTCGTTGGTGCCGAAGCGCACCTTCAGGATCGCCGGTATCCACGCCCAGACTATGCCGCCAAGCGCGCCGCAGATCACCATGAACGGGAAGATCAGCCAGCGCGCCTCGCTGGGATAGAAGGCCAGCCCCGCAGCCGCGCCGCAGACGGCGCCCATCAGGTATTGCCCCTCGGCCCCGATGTTCCAGATGCCGGCCCGAAAGCCGAGCGCGAGGCCGGTGGCAATCAGGATCAGCGGCGCTGCCTTCTTCACCAGCTCGGCGCGCTGGAACGAGGCGAACTGCCCGAAGAGCGGGTCCCAGAAGATGGTGCGGATGGCGACCAGCGGGTCTTTTCCCATCGCGGCGAACAGCAGCCCGCCGACGATCATCGTCAGCACCACGGCCAGCACGGGCGTGGCGTAGGACCAGGCGTCGGAGGGTTGCGGGCGGCGCTCGAGGCGGATCATGCCGGGCGCTCCTGCGAGGTCTCAGCCGCGCGCTGGGCGGGCAGGGGCGGCAGGGCGAAGATCGGGATGCGGCCGTGATGGCAGGCCGGGGCCGGCATCAGCGAGGCGGAGGCGGTGTCTGTCGTCGGTTGGTCAGGCATTTGCAGGCTCCGCCTCGTGCAGGTCATGGGCGCCGCCCAGCATCAGGCCGATCTGCTCCATCGTCAGACCCTGCGCCGGGCGCGAGGCCGTCAGGACGCCGCCATTGAGCGCGGCAAAACGGTCGGAGATTTCCATCAGCTCATCGAGATCCTGGCTGACGACGATCACCGCCGTGCCCTTCGAGGCGAGATCGAGCAGCGCCTGCCGGATCGAGGCGGCGGCGGAGGCATCGACGCCCCAGGTCGGCTGGTTCACCACAAGCACCTCGGGCGCCTGCATGATCTCGCGTCCGATGACGAATTTCTGCAGGTTACCGCCAGAGAGCGAGCGCGCCGCATTGCCCGGCCCGGGCGTGCGCACGTCGAAGTCGCGGATGACCTCTTCGGCATAGCTCTTCGACTTGCCCCAAGAGATAAAACCGTTCTTCGACAGCTGCTTGCGCACCCTTGCGGTGAGCGCGGCATTCTCCGTCAGGCTCATGTCGGGGGCCGAGGCATGGCCGTTGCGCTCTTCCGGCGCGGCCAGCAGGCCGAGGGCCCGGCGGGCATCGGGCGCGAGATTGCCGATCGGCTTGCCCTTGAGCTGCACCATCTCGGGCTTGGTGCGCATTTCGCCCGACAGCGCCAGCAGCAGCTCGTCCTGCCCATTGCCGGCCACGCCGCCGATGCCCAGCACCTCGCCCTTGCGCACCTCGATGCTCACATCCTTCAGCGCAGTGCCAAAGGCGCGCGGCGCGGCGGCCGAGAGGCCCTTGAGCTCCAGCACCACCTCGCCCGGCGGCGCCGGTTCGCGCTCGGGCACATGCAGCACCGAGCCGACCATCAGCTCGGCCATCTCCTTGGCCGAGGTCTCGCGCGGGTCGCAGGTCGCCACGACCTTGCCGAGCCGCAGGATGGTGGCGTGCTCGCAAAGCGCGCGGATCTCTTCCAGCTTGTGGCTGATGTATAGGATCGACGTGCCCTCGTCGCGCAGCTTGCGCAGGGTGTGGAACAGGATCTCCACCTCCTGCGGGGTCAGCACGCTGGTCGGCTCGTCCATGATCAGGAGCTTCGGGTCCTGCAGCAGGCAACGCACGATCTCCACCCGCTGGCGCTCACCGGCAGAGAGGTCGCCGACGGTGCGGGCGGGGTTGAGCGGCAGCCCGTAGGCCTCGGAGACCTCGCGAATCCGCTGGGCCAGCTCGCGCATCGGCGGCGGTTTCTCCATGCCGAGCGCGATGTTCTCGGCGACGTTGAGCGCATCGAAGAGCGAGAAATGCTGAAACACCATGCCCACGCCGCGCGCGCGGGCCTCGCTGGGCTCGGCCGGCTCGAATGGTTGGCCCTCCAGCGTCATGGTGCCGCGATCGGGGCGCACGAGGCCGAAGATCGTTTTGACGAGAGTCGATTTGCCGGCGCCGTTCTCTCCCAGAAGCGCATGGACCTCACCGGCCCCGATGTCGAAGCTGACATCCTCATTCGCCACTACCCCGGGATAGGCCTTGGTCAGGCCCCTGAGGCTCAGCAGCACATCGCTCATCCGGTCATGTCCCCCGTCGTCTCGCCCGCCGCTTCCCCTGCGGTCTTGCCCGACATTAGGGCAGCGGCCACCCCTATCGCAATGGCTTGCGGATGCCTGCCGAGGCTGGGGTCGCCTATCGGGCAGGCAATGCGTGCGATTTGTGCAGGGGAATGGCCGAGCGCGGCCAGTCTTTTGCGGAACCGTGCCCATTTGCTGTGCGAGCCGATGAGCCCCCCATGGGCGAAGCCGTGGGTGAGGAGCGCATGGCAGAGCGCGAGGTCCAGCGGGTGCGAATGGGTCAGGACGATGTGCCACGCATCCCGCGGCAACCCCGGCACCAGCGCTGCCGGGTCAGCGGCAATGACCGGCGTCACGCCGTCCGGCAACGGCCTCGGCAGCCTGTCCTCTGCGATATCCACCAGCGTCACGTCAAAGCCGGGCAGGGGCCCCATCACCGCCGCCAGCGCCCGCCCAACGTGCCCCGCGCCCCAGATATAGAGCTTCTGCCCCATCGCCGGCCCCGCCTCGATGAGCCAGCCCTCCAGCTCCACCGGTGCGGCTCCGGGTCGCATCCGCCCCGCCCGCGCCGCCACCTTGGCCGGTATCTCTGCCGCCGCGCCGAGCGGCCTGGCATAGGGCAGCGCCGCCGGCAGGCTCGCCGCCTCGAAGCGCTCCCACACCAGCCGCACCGCTCCGCCGCAGCATTGGTCGAGCTCCGGCCCCAGGGCCATCGTCTCGCGGCGCATCCCCGGCCCGCCGCCCAGCATCTCCCGCGCCGCCGCCATGGCCTGCCATTCCAGCGCCCCGCCGCCTATGGTCCCTTCGGCGCCGTCCGCCCAGACAAGCATCGCCGTCCCCGCGCTCCGCGGCGCCGAGCCCGCGGTATGCGCCACGAGCACCCGCACCACAGCCCCATGCCGCTTCACAGCCCGGCTCAACGCGGCAAGGTCGAAGCTCACACCCCGCCCCCCTGTCTTTGCTCAGACAAAATCCTCGGGGGGGCCGAAGGCGGGGGGCAGACAGCCCCCCTCCGCCCGTCCAGCCCGCGCACCAGCCTCACGCCCCGCGCGCCCGTGCCACCGCCTCCAGCACATGCTCGGGCGTCGCCGGGGCCTCCAGCGCCGGGTAGGCGTCGCCGCAGGCCGCGCAGGCATCCGAGAGCGCGAGGAAGGCCGAGATCCCCAGCATGAACGGCGGCTCACCCACCGCCTTGCTGCGATAGATCGTCTCTGCCCGGTTCTCCCCGGCATGGAGCGCCACGTTGAACACCTCCGGCCGGTCGGAGCAGGCGGGGATCTTGTAGGTCGAGGGGGCGTGCGTGCGCAGGGCGCCCTTGCGGTCCCAGACCAGCTCTTCCATCGTCAGCCAGCCCGCGCCCTGCACGTAGGCGCCCTCGATCTGGCCGATGTCGATGGCCGGGTTCAGCGAGGCGCCCACGTCGTGCAGGATGTCGGTGCGCAGGATGCGGTTCTCGCCGGTGCGCGTGTCGATCAGCACCTCGGTCACCGCGGCGCCATAGGCGAAGTAGAAGAACGGCCGGCCCTGGCCCTTCAGCCTGTCCCAATGCAGATCCGGCGTCTTGTAATAGCCGGTAGCGGAGAGGGAGACGCGGGAGGCATAGGCCAGATGCACCGCCTTCTCGAAGCTCAGGCTCTCGCCCTTCACATGCACCTTGTCATCGGCGAAGCGCACGTCGGCCGGCTTGGCCTGGTATTCCAGCGCCACCACCTCGGCGATCCGGTCACGGATCGTGTCGGCCGCATTCGCCGCCGCCATGCCGTTCAGATCGGCGCCGGAGGAGGCGGCGGTGGCCGAGGTGTTCGGCACCTTGCCGGTGTCGGTCGCCGTGATGCGCACGCGGGAGACGTCGACGCCAAAGCGCGCCGCTGTCACCTGCGCGACCTTCTGGTTCAGCCCCTGGCCCATCTCGGTGCCGCCATGGTTCAGCCGGATCGAGCCGTCATGGTAGACATTCACCAGCGCGCCGGCCTGGTTGAGATGGGTCAGCGTGAACGAGATGCCGAACTTCACCGGCGAGAAGGCCAGCCCCTTCTTCAGGGCGCCGCTGGTCTCGTTGAACGCTGCGACCTCGGCCTTGCGGCCTTCGTAATCGGCGCTTTTCAGCAGATCCTCGGTGATGCCATGCAGGATGAAATCGGTCACCTCCATCCCGTAGGGCGTTGTCTGAACCTTGGGCTTCGGCGAATGCGCCCCGCGATAGGGTGTGCCCCGCCCGGCGCGCTGCCCTCCGAAGCCCGAGGCCGAAGGCGCGGCAGCGCCGCCGGACGAGGGCGCGTCGGCCCGGCTCAGGCTGTCCGGCACCTCGGCGTCGGGATGGCTCGGGCGCTGGTCCGTTTCCGGCTTGTCGGCGCCGTGATGCTCCAGCGGCGGCGCCTCGTCGTAGTAATTCACCCGCCGCACTTCCACCGGGTCGAGCCCCAGCTCATGGGCGATATGGTCGATCACCCGCTCGGTGCCGATCATGCCCTGGGGCCCCCCGAAGCCGCGATAGGCGGTGGCCGAGGCGGTGTTCGTCTTCAGCCGGTGCGAGGTGATGCGCACGTCTGACAGGTTATACGAGCTGTCGGCATGCAGCATGGCCCGGTCGGCTACCGGCAGCGACAGGTCCATCGACCAGCCGCAGCGGATCAGCTGGGTCAGGTCGAGGCCAAGGATGCGGCCCGCCTCGTCGAAGCCCACTTCGTAATCGACCCGCGCATCGTGGCGCTTGCCGGTCAGCACCATGTCGTCGTCGCGGTCGTAGCGCATCCGCGCCGGTTGGCGCGTGGCCCATGCCACCACGGCGCAGGCGATGGCGAGCCAGTTGCCCTGGCTCTCCTTGCCGCCGAAGCCGCCGCCCATGCGCCGCATCTCTACCCGCACGTCGCTCATGTCGAGGTGCAGCGCATGCGCCACCTTGTGCTGGATCTCGCTGGGGTGCTGGCTGGAACATTGCACGAGATATTCGCCCGCCTCGAGCGGCGTCACCTGCGCGGCCTGGCCTTCGAGGTAGAAGTGCTCCTGCCCGCCCATGGTGAGACTGCCGCTCAGCCGGTGTGGCGCCCCGGCGATCGCGGCCTCCGCCGCGCCCTTTTCCCAGACGATGGCGCCGCCTTCGAAGCGGCTCTCCTTCGCCAGCGCCTCGTCGATGGTGAGGATAGGATCCTCCTCCTCATAACTCACCTTCCCCAGCCGCGCCGCCTTGCGGGCGGCGAGATGCGAGGTGGCGGCGACGAGGAAGATCGGCTGGCCCATGTAATGGACAGTGCCGTCAGAGAGCAGCGGCTCGTCCGCAAGGGGCGAGGGCGAGCAATCGCACTCGCTGGGCAGATCCTCGCGGGTCAGCACCGCCACCACGCCGGGCGCGGCGCGCACGGCGTCGAGGTCCATCGCCGTCACGCGGCCGCGGGCGATGGTCGCCATGCCGAAGGCGAGATGCAGCGTGCCGGGCTGCAGGGGGATGTCGTCGAGATAGGTGGCTTGCCCCGTGACATGCAGGCGGGCGCTGTCATGCGGCAGCGGCTTTGCAACGCTCATGCCCGCACCTCCTCGCGCTGGCCCGCCATCGCGGCGGCATAGCGCAGCGCCAGCCCCCGGGCCGCCTCCGCCCGGTAGGCCGCCGTGGCACGCATGTCGGTGAGCGGGGTGAAATCGGCATCTAGCGCGGGCAGGGCGGCGCGGATGGTCTCCTCGCTGAAGGGCTTGCCTATCAGCGCCGCCTCGAAGCCTGAGGCCCGCTGCGGGATGCCCGCCATTCCGCCGAAGGCGACGCGGGCCGAGGTGACCTTGCCGTCCTCTTCCGTCACGTTGAACGCGCCGAGCACGGCGGAGATGTCGCTGTCGAACCGCTTCGAGACCTTCCAGACGCGGAAGGCCGGCGCCTCCACCGGGAAGCTCACCGCCTCGACGAATTCGCCCGCGCTCCTGTCCTGCTTGCCGTATTCGAGGAAGAAGTCTTCCAGCGGCAGCTCGCGCCGGTCATCGCCGGCCCGCAGGTGCAGCATGGCGCCGAGCGCTATCAGCGCCGGGGCGTTGTCGCCGATGGGCGAAGCATTCGCGAGGCTGCCGCCGATGGTCGCGGCAGAGCGGATCTGGACAGAGGCGAAGCGGCGCAGCATCTCGGCGAAGCTGGGGTAATGCTCGCGGAGCACCGGCAGCAGCGTCTCCATCGTCTCCATCGCGCCGACGCGGATGGTGCCGTTCGTGATGTCGATGCCCTTCAGATCCTCGCAGCGGTTGAGGAAGATGACAGGCGAGATGTCGCGGAACTGCTTGGTCACCCAGAGCCCCACATCGGTGGCCCCGGCGACCAGCGTCGCCTCGGGATGCGCGGCATAGACCTCTGCCAGCGCATCGGCGGTGGCGGGTGCGAACTCGTCTGCCTCGGCCGCGGCGCCCTGCTCGTTCATCCATGCCGGCACCTCGGTGCCCTCGGCCGCCTTGGCGGCGCGGATGATGGGGGCGTAGCCCGTGCAGCGGCAGAGGTTGCCAGCCAGCACGTCATCATGATCGGTGCGCCCGTTCAGATGCCCCACGGCCATCGAGACGACAAAGCCCGGCGTGCAGAAGCCGCACTGGCTGCCGTGCTTCTCGATCATTGCCTCCTGCACCGGGTGCAGGGTGCCATCGAGGCCGGCGATGCCCTCGACCGTGCGCACGGCTTTGCCCTGCAGCTGGGGCAGGAAGAGGATGCAGGCGTTGAGGGGGCGGGCGCCGCCCTCGTCGGTCACCATCACGGTGCAGGCGCCGCAATCGCCCTCGTTGCAGCCTTCCTTGGTGCCGGTCAGGCGCTTTTCGATGCGAAGAAAGTCGAGCAGCGTCGTGTCGGGCGCAGCATCGATCTGTACCTCTTCTCCATTGAGAAGAAAGCGAACCTCCATAAAGACGGTCCCGCCGCGTTACTCCCTTGGCTTTCTCGCTGCCGATGCGGCGTAGGCAGCGTGCCCTTGTCGGGTGATGAAACCGGGAGCGGGCGGGGTTTGCAAGGCTTTCGCTGGGCAACGTCGGCCCACGCCCGGCCCGCGCCTGCATTTTATGCCCGCTGCCCGGGGCGGGGCGCCATTTGAAGGGTGGGGAAATCCCTACTGGCCGCATGGCGCAGCGAGCCGTAAAGGGCATCGCTCACCGTCTCCGGGCCCTTGCGGCACTGGGGCTGCTCTTTGCCGGGCGGCCGGCGCAGGCCGGCGCTCGTCTGAGCGCCACCACTCACGGACTACGGCGCGGTCCCCCGGTCAGCAATGGCCGGGGGATTTTGCTTGACCCAAGGGAAATTTGGCGCAGGGCTGGCGCGAGCGTTCTGGGGAGGGGCGGGATGGATCTCTACGGGTTTCTGAAATTTCTGCATGTGCTGGCGGCGGTCATCTGGGTGGGCGGCGGCATCACCTTTGTCGTCTTCACGCTGGCCATCGGGCCGAACACCCGGCGGCTGCTCAGCCTGATGGCCGAGATGGCGCAGGTGGGCCTCGTGATGCTCACGCCCGCCTCGCTGACGGTGCTGATCACGGGCGGGCTACTCGTCTGGGCAGGCGAATGGGGGTTCGAGGCCTGGGTGGCGATCTCGCTGGTGCTGGCGCTGCTTTCGGCGGTGAATGGCGGCGCGCTGCTGGGGCCGGGCCTCGGCAAGGTGAAGGACAGGCTGGCGGCCGGTGACGAGCCCGGCGCGCTGGCCGCTGCCCGGCCCGTGCTGCCCTTCAGCCGGCTGGAGCAGGGCTCGAACATCCTTGTCGTCCTGATGATGGTGATGAAGCCCGGCTGGGGTGACCTCTGGCTGATCGTCGTCGCCGCGATCATCCTCGCTGCGCTGGTCGCCCTCATCATCCGCCGGTCGCCGCTGCCCGCCGCGATCTAGGCGCTGCCGGCCCAGGCGTCGCCATTGCCCCCGCCGCGCGCGGGGGCCATCCTGCCGCCATGGCCAGCCCCCGATTCATCCACCTTCGCACCCACTCGGAACATTCGCTTCTGGAGGGCGCGATCCCCGTAAAGAAGCTGCCGGGCCTTGCTGCCAAGGCGGCCATGCCCGCCGTCGCGCTGACGGATACGAACAACATGTTCGCCGCGCTGCAATTCTCCGAAGCCGCGGTGGGCGCCGGTGTGCAGCCGATCATCGGCTGCCAGATCTCGGTGGCCTATCTGCCGCCCGAGCCGGGCAAGCGCATGCCCGACCCGGCGCCGGTAGTTCTGCTGGCGCAGGACGAGGCCGGCTACCTCAGCCTGATGAAGCTGAACTCCTGCCTCTATCTCCGCCAGAGCCAGGACGCGCTGCATGTCACGCTCGACGAGCTGCAGGAGCATGCAGCGGGCCTTATCTGCCTCACCGGCGGGCCGGGCGGGCCGGCGGGCCAGCTTTTCGCGGCGGGGCAGGGGCCGAAGGCCGAGGCGCATCTTGAGCGGCTGAAGGCGATCTACGGCGACGGGCTTTACATCGAGCTGCAGCGCCATCCCGGCGACAGCGGCCTGCCCGAGGGCGAGCTGCGGGCCGAGAAGGGGCTCGTCACCTGGGCCTATGCCAATGACGTGCCAATCGTTGCCACCAACGATTGCTACTTCCCTAAACCCGACCTCTACGAGGCGCACGACGCGCTGCTCTGCATCGCCGAGGGCTCCTATGTCGACCAGCAGCAGCCCCGCCGCCGCCTGACGCCGCAGCACTATTTCAAGGGCCAGGAAGAGATGGCGACGCTCTTTGCCGATCTGCCTGAGGCGCTGGAAAATACGGTGGAGATCGCCAGACGCTGCGCCTTCCGCGTCTCCAAGCGCGCGCCGATCCTGCCGCGCTTCGCCGACGACGAGGTCGAGGAGCTGCGCCGGCAGGCCAAGGAGGGGCTCGCCGCGCGCCTCGCGGTCATCCCCCATGCCGCGCCGGTGGAAGAGTATGAAAAGCGCCTCGCCTTCGAGCTTGGCATCATCGAGCAGATGGGCTTTCCCGGCTACTTCCTCATCGTGGCCGACTTCATCAAATGGGCGAAGGATCACAACATTCCGGTCGGGCCGGGCCGGGGTTCCGGCGCCGGCTCCCTCGTTGCCTATGCGCTGACGATCACCGACCTTGACCCCTTGCGCTACAGCCTGCTGTTCGAGCGGTTCCTCAACCCCGAGCGGGTCTCGATGCCCGACTTCGACATCGACTTCTGCATGGATCGCCGGGAGGAGGTGATTCACTACGTGCAGGACAAGTACGGCGCCGAGAAGGTCGCGCAGATCATCACCTTCGGCGCCCTTCTCTCGAAGGCCGCCGTGCGCGACGTCGGCCGCGTGCTGCAGATGTCGTACATGCAGGTCGACCGGCTGTCGAAGCTGATCCCGGTAGAAGGCGTGAAGCCCGTCTCGATCGAGAAGGCCCTAGCCGACGAGCCGCGCCTGCGGGAGGAGGCCAAGAACGAAGAGGTCGTGGACCGGCTTCTGCGCTATGCGGGGCAGGTCGAGGGGCTCTACCGCAACGCCTCCACCCACGCCGCCGGCGTGGTGATCGGCGATCGCCCGCTCGACCAGCTCGTGCCGCTCTACCGCGACCCGCGCTCGGACATGCCGGCGACGCAGTTCAACATGAAATGGGTGGAGCAGGCGGGCCTCGTGAAGTTCGACTTCCTCGGCCTTAAGACGCTCACCGTCATCCAGAACGCCATCGACCTGATCCTCGGCTCGGGCCGCAACCTGCACGAGGCGGCGGACGGCACGCAGCTTTACGAGCCCGCGCCGGGGGCGGAGAACGACATCGGGCATATCCCGCTCGATGACGAGAAGAGCTACGATCTTTACGCGCGCGCCAAGACCGTGGCCGTCTTCCAGGTGGAAAGCTCGGGCATGATGGATGCGCTCAAGCGCATGCGCCCGACCTGCATTGAGGACATCGTGGCCCTCGTGGCGCTCTATCGCCCGGGCCCGATGGAGAACATTCCCACCTATTGCGAGGTGAAGAACGGCAAGAAAGAGCGCGCCTCGATCCATCCCTCGATCGACCATATCCTCGAAGAGACGCAAGGCATCATCGTCTACCAGGAGCAGGTGATGCAGATCGCGCAGGAGATGGCGGGCTATTCGCTCGGCGGCGCCGACCTGCTGCGCCGCGCCATGGGCAAGAAGATCGCCGAGGAGATGGCCAAGGAGCGCCCGAAGTTCATCGAGGGCTCGCTGGCCAACGGCGTGAAGAAGGAGAAGGCGGGCGAAGTCTTCGACCTGCTGGAGAAGTTCGCCAACTACGGCTTCAACAAGTCGCATGCCGCCGCCTATGCCGTGGTCAGTTACCAGACGGCCTGGCTGAAGGCGAACCACCCGGTCGAGTTCATGGCCGGCGTGATGAACTGCGATATCCACCTCACCGACAAGCTGTCGATCTATTTCCAGGAGGTCCGCAAGGGCCTAGGCCTCGGCACCGTCCCGCCTTGCGTGAACCGCTCGGCGGCGACCTTCACCGTGGTGGCCGGCAAGCTCGTCTATGCGCTCGGCGCGCTCAAGAACGTCGGCACCGAGGCGATGCGTCTCATCGAGCAGGCGCGGGGCGATCAGCCCTTCGTGACGCTGTTCGACTTCGCCCGCCGGGTCGACATGAAAATGATCGGCAAGCGCCCCTTGGAGATGCTGGCCCGCGCCGGTGCCTTCGACGCGCTCGACCGCAACCGCGCCCGCGTGCTCGCCAGCCTCGACCCGCTCGTCGCCTATTCGGCGGCGATCCACGAGGCGAAGGGCTCGGCGCAGGTCAGCCTATTCGGCGAGGCGGGCGAGGATCTGCCCGAGCCGCGCCTGCCCGCGCGTGACGACTGGCTGCCGGCGGAGCGCCTGGCCGAGGAGTTCAAGGCCATCGGCTTCTACCTCTCGGGCCACCCGCTCGACGATTACATGTCGGGCCTGCGCCGCAGCCAGGTGCTGACGCTCGACGAAGTGGAGAAAAAGGCCGAGGGCAGCCCCTTCGTCGCCCGCATGGCCGGCACCGTCACCGCAAGGCAGGAGCGCAAGAGCGCCCGGGGCAACCGCTTCGCCTTCGTCGGCCTGTCGGACCCGACGGGCCAATACGAGGTGACCATGTTCTCCGACGTGCTGGAGCAGACGCGCGAGTTTCTCGAACCCGGGTCGCTGGTCACGCTCACCGTCGAGGCCACGATGGAATCTGACCAGCTGAAGCTGCTCGCCCGCGGCGTGCAGCCGGTCGACAACATGCTGGCCGGCGCCGGCTCGGAAGGTTTGCGCCTCTTCATCGATGCGGTCGACGTGGTGCCGACCATCGCCTCGGTGCTCGGTCGCGCCAAGACCGAGAAGGTGCCGGGCGCGCGGGGGCCCGTCTTCCTCTGCCTCATGGCCGATGGCCTGCCCGGCGAGGTCGAGATGGATTGCGGCGACATCTACCCCGTCTCCCCCCAGATCAAGGGCGCCCTGCGCTCGCTGCCCGGCGTCGTCGAGGTGCAGGAGGTCTGAGCCACTCTCCGCCGCTCCGGCAAGGAGCCGCCGAGGGCGGGAGGGCCAAGTTGGCAGGCCGCCGTGCTTGGGGTAACAACCGCCCCGGGACATTCAGGGGAACGACGGCATGAAAGCCATTCTCGCCGCCATGGGGGCGGCCACCTTCCTTGCGGGCTGCGCTGATCCGCTTTCCGATCTTGGCCGCTACGATGCGGTGGCCATGCCCGGCGAGGCGCAGGCCCCCGGGCTGATCACGCCGCCCGATGAAGTGGACGGGCTCGGCTTTCTGCGCGGGCTAATTGCGGAATCCGGCACCGGCGGACCTTCGCGCGCGGACCTTGAGGAAGAGGCCAACACCAGAGCGGCGGCCCCCGCCAGCCCCGGCGGCTTCCTCTCGAACCTCTTCACCAATGTCGCCGCCGCTCCGCCGGCCAGCGATTCGCCCAGCATCGAGCCGGGCACCGTGCTGCCCTGGGGCCAGCTCGCCACCGTCTGCGGCGTACCGCAGAGCCAGATGGGCACCCGCGTGGGCGCGGCGTCTGGCTATGAGCTGTGGGACCCTTCGGGTGGCGCGACCAGCGCGCACACCTTCTACATCACCGGTTTTCAGGATGGCTGCGCCCGGCAGGTGACCGCCGCGATGGCGTTGTTCGGCGATGTCGGCACGCATGAGATGGTGCGCTATGCCACGCCGCAAGAGGTGATGCCGATGACGCCGACCGACCGCTCCTACGAGGCGATCAAGGCCGCCACCTGCCGTGTTGCCTCGGGCACGCCCTGCGGCGGGCGGATCGACGCGCTCGACCGGCGCACCACATTCCTGACGCTTTATTCGACCTTCGAAAGCGGCGATTACGTCGACCTGCTGCTCAGCGACGGCTCCGTCGCCGCCACGGATTTCGCCGCCGGCACGAATACCTGAGCCGGGCCGCTGCCTTAGTAATGCGGCGGCGGGCCATCTGACGGGGGCATCTGGCCGCTGGCCTCGCGTTCGCCTTCGCGTTCCATCAGCATCTGCACGCGCCGTTCCAGCCGCGCGATGGCTCGGGCCTGCCGCGCGACCTCGCCCGAGGCGTCGTCGAGCGCGCGTTCCAGATGGGCGATGCGTTCTTCTAGCTCTGTCATGGGTGGCAAATGGCCCGGGGTGCGGCTGCTTGTCCAGCCCCCTGCACCGACGGGGGGGCGCGAGAGTTGCCCCTGTCGGCCCATGGCGGTAATGCAGCCGCGCAACCCCGGGAGGGCATATGGCCAAGGACAAGCAGCGCCGGCCGAAGGCCGAGACGCCGAAAGGTTTTCGCGATTATTTCGGCCCCGAGGTGACGGGCCGGGCGACGATGCTCGCCCAGATCGCCGAGATCTACCATGCCTATGGCTTCGACGCGCTGGAGACCTCCGCCGTCGAGACAGTCGAGGCGCTTGGCAAGTTCCTCCCCGATGTCGACCGCCCCAACGAGGGCGTCTTCGCCTGGCAGGAAGAGGCCGACTGGCTGGCCCTGCGCTATGATCTGACGGCGCCGCTGGCGCGTGTCTATGCACAGCACCGCAACGATCTGCCGTCGCCCTATCGCCGCTACCAGATGGGTACCGTCTGGCGGAACGAGAAGCCGGGGCCGGGGCGCTTTCGCCAGTTCTATCAATGCGATGCCGATACGGTGGGCGCGCCCACCGTGGCGGCTGACGCAGAGATCTGCGCTATGGCCGCCGACGTGCTGGAGGCCATCGGCATCGCCCGCGGCGACTACTTGCTGCGCGTCAACAACCGCAAGGTGCTGAACGGCGTGATGGAGGCGGCTGGCGTGCTCGACCCCGCCGACCCCGCGCGTTTCGCCGCCGAGCGCGGCATCGTGCTGCGCGCCATCGACAAGCTCGACCGGCTGGGCGAGCAGGGGGTGCGTGCGCTTCTGGGCGAGGGCCGCAAGGACGACAGCGGCGATTTCACCAAGGGGGCGGGCCTGTCGGATGAGCAGGCGGAGATCGTGCTCGCCTTCACCGAGGCGCGCCGCGACAGCGCCGCCGCCACGCTGGCCCGCCTGTCGGAGCTTGTCGCGACCTCCGAAACCGGCCGCAAGGGGGTGGAGGAGCTGGAGACGATCGGCAGCCTGCTCGATGCGCAAGGCTACGGGCCGGACCGTATCCTCATCGACCCCTCGGTCGTGCGCGGCCTCGGCTACTACACCGGCCCCGTCTACGAGGCCGAGCTGACCTTCGAGATTATGGACGAGAAGGGCCGGCCCCGGCAGTTCGGCTCTGTCGCCGGGGGCGGGCGCTATGACGATCTGGTCAAGCGCTTCACCGGGCAGGAGGTGCCGGCCACCGGCATCTCGCTCGGCGTCGACCGGCTGCTCGCCGCCCTCGCCGCGCAGAAAGGCGCCGCCGCGCGCGAGCCCGGTCCCGTCGTGGTGACGGTGATGGATCGGGCGCGCATGGGCGATTACCTCGCCATGGCGACCGAGCTTCGCAATGCCGGCATCCGGGCCGAGGTCTATCTCGGCAACCCCAAGAACTTCGGCAACCAGCTCAAATATGCCGACAAGCGCGCCTCGCCCGTCGCCATCATCCAGGGCGAAGACGAGGCGGGGCGAGGTGTGGTGCAGCTGAAGGACCTTATCCTCGGCGCCAAGATCGCCCAGAGCGCGAGCCTTGAGGAATGGAAGGACCAGCCTGCGCAGCGCGAGGTCTCGCAGGCCGATCTCGTGGCCGAAGTCCGCAAGATGCTCGCGAGCCAGGCATGACACCCGAGATCCGCGCCGAGGCGGCCCGCCTCTCGGCCCATTTCGCCGCGGCTGGGGCAGAGCCGGTCGAGACGCCGATCCTGCAGCCCGCCGACGTGCTGCTCGACCTCTACGGCGAGGATATCCGCGCCCGGGCCTATGTCACCTCCGACCCGCTGCACGGCGAGATGATGCTGCGCCCAGACTTCACCGTGCCGCTGGTGCGCGCGCACATGGCCTCTGGCCGGGCCGAGGCGCGCTACAGCTATGCCGGCGAGGTCTTCCGCCGGCAGGAGGAAGAGACGGGCCGCCCGAGCGAATACATCCAGGTGGGCTACGAGGTCTTCGGCGGCACGTTCCCCGAGGCCGATGCGGAGGTCTTCGCGGTGATCTCCGCCGCGCTCGATGGGCTACCGCTGCGCGCCGTCACCGGCGACATCGGCCTCCTCGTCGCTGCCGTCTCGGGCCTGCACACGCTGCCCTCCCGCAAAGAGGCGCTGCTGCGCCACATCTGGCGGCCCCGCCGCTTCCGCGCCCTGCTGGAGCGTTTCTCGGGCCGCCGCCCCGCGCCCGCCGGTCGCACCGCGCTGCTGGCGGCGGAAGATCCGCTCGCCGGCGCCGGGCCGGAGATCGGCAAGCGCACCGCCGCCGAGATTGGCGCGCGGCTGCGCCTTCTGCGCGAGGACGCCGAGGCGCCGCCGATCTCGGAAGGGGAGGTGGCGCTGCTGGATGAGATCCTCACCCTGCGCGCCCCGCTGCCCGAGGCTATCGGCACGCTGGAGGAGATCGCGATGACGCTGCCCTCCATCGCCCCCGCCCTGCTGCGCCTGCGCCAGCGGACAGAGGCGCTGGCGGCCCGCGGCCTGTCGCCCGAGGCGCTGGATTTCGAATCGAGTTTCGGCCGCACTGCGCTCGAATACTACGACGGCTTCGTCTTCGGCCTCGTGGCGCCGGACCGGCCCGATCTGCCCCCTGTCGCCACCGGCGGGCGCTATGACGCCCTCACCCGCGTGCTCGGCGGCGGGCGCGCCACGCCGGCGGTGGGCGGGGTGATCCGGCCCGAAGTCGTGCTCGACCTGGCTGGAGGCCGCTCATGATCCGCCTTGGGGTGCCCTCGAAGGGCCGGCTGATGGAGAAGACCTTTGACTGGTTCGGCCAGCGCGGCATCGTGCTGCGCCGCACCGGATCCGACCGCGACTACGCTGCCGAAGTGGCGGGGATCGCCGGGCTGGAGCTGGTGCTCGTCTCCGCGTCGGAGGTGCCGAGGGCGCTGGCCGACGGGCGGCTGCACCTTGGGGTCACCGGCTCTGACCTGGTGCGAGAGAAGCTGGCCGGCTGGGAGCAGATCGCGCGCGAGCTGGCGCCGATGGGCTTCGGCGGCGCCGATCTGGTGATCGCTGTGCCGAAGTTCTGGGTGGATGTGGAGACGCTCGACGATCTCGACGCCGCCGCTGCCGCCTTTCGCCGCACGCATGGCCACCGCCTGCGCATCGCCACCAAGTACCACCGGCTGGTGCGGGAGTTCCTGCGCGACGAGGGCGTGGCGGATTACCAGCTGGTCGACAGCCAGGGCGCGACGGAAGGCACGGTGAAGGCGGAGACGGCGGAAGCCATCGCCGACATTACTTCCACCGGCGAGACGTTGCGCGCCAACGGGCTGAAGGTGCTGACCGGCGGGCTGATCCATTCCAGCCAGGCGACGCTTTACAAGTCGCGCCGTGCCGAATGGTCGGAGGCCGACCGGGCGGCGCTGCAGGAGCTGACGAAGCGCCTCGGCGTGTGAGCCGCTGCCCTGGCGCGCTCCCGCCCACCCACCCCGCGCGCCAGGGCAGCTTGGGCCGCGCGAGCGGGGCGGCGTGGGGGCCGGTTGAAAGGTTCGGGATGCTGCTGAGAGGCCGTTTGCTGGCAGGTCTGCTTGCGGGGGCGCGGGGGCCATAGGGTGCCCTCTCGATGCAACCCCGCCATGCCGGGGCGGGCGCCTCTGGCCAATCGCGCTTGCATCCACTATCTCCCGGCCAGATTTGCGGGAAGTCCAATGCCCATGCCCTTCGAAAAACCCGGCCCGGTCGAGATCGACTGGTCCGACGCCATTTCTACCGTCGACGAGATCATCAACGAGGCGCGCAACGGGCGCATGTTCATCCTCGTCGACCATGAAGACCGCGAGAACGAGGGCGACCTCGTGATCCCGGCGCAGATGGCGACGCCAGATGCCATCAATTTCATGGCCACGCACGGGCGCGGGCTGATCTGCCTTGCCCTGCCGTCGGAGCGGATCGACGAGCTCGGCCTGCCGCTGATGGCGCAGCAGAACTCCTCTCGCCACGAGACGGCCTTCACCACCTCGATCGAGGCGCGCGAGGGTGTCTCCACCGGCATCTCCGCCGCCGACCGGGCGCTCACCGTCGCCGTCGCCATCGACGGCACCAAGGGCGCGCAGGATATCGCGACGCCGGGCCATGTGTTCCCGCTGCGCGCCCGCGAGGGCGGCGTGCTGGTGCGGGCCGGCCATACCGAGGCCTCGGTCGATATCGCGCGGCTCGCGGGGCTCAACCCCTCCGGCGTGATCTGCGAGATCATGAAGGAAGACGGCACGATGGCGCGCCTGCCCGATCTGATCGGCTTCGCGCAGATGCACGGGCTGAAGATCGGCACGATCAGCGACCTCATCGCCTACCGCCGCCGCCACGACAATCTCGTCCGGCAGACCGAGGCGCAGACCATCACGTCGGAATTCGGCGGCGAGTGGAAGCTGCGCATCTTCTCCGATGTCACGCAGGGCGCCGAGCATATCGCGCTGATCAAGGGCGACATCTCGGGCGACGAGCCGGTGCTGGTGCGGATGCATGCGCAAGATGCGATGAAGGATATCGTGGGCGCTGGCGGCCCGGGGCGCGCCGCGCTCTTCGCCGATGCCATGCGCGCCATCGCCGCCGAGGGCCGCGGCGCGCTGGTGCTGCTGCGCGACCTGCACATGAAGATCGGCGGCGAGGGCGATGTTTCGCCCCAGACGCTGCGGCAATACGGGGTGGGGGCGCAGATCCTCTCCACCCTCGGGCTGCACACGATCACCCTTCTGAGCAATTCCCCCCAGCCGCGCATTGTCGGCCTCGACGCCTATGGCATCGAGATCGCCGGCACGCGGCCGATCCCGAGAGGCTGAGCCATGGCCGGACCGTCTGAATACTCCCTGCCGCGGCCGAGCTTCGACAAGCCGGTGAAGCTGCTCATCGCCGTCGCGCCCTTCTACCGCGACATCGCCGACATGCTGCTCGCCGGTGCCCGCGCCGAGGCGGAGGCCGCCGGGGTGGAGCATGAGACCATCGAGGTGCCGGGCGCGCTGGAGCTGGCCCCCGCCCTCGCCACCGCCGCGCGGATGAGCAACTTCGATGCCTATGTCGCGCTGGGCTGCGTGATCCGGGGTGAGACGACCCATTACGACACGGTCTGCAATGACTCGTCGCACGCGCTGCAGCTGCTCGCACTTCAGGGCCTGCCGCTCGGCAATGGCATCCTGACGGTTGAGAACCACGAGCAAGCCGTCGTGCGGGCAGACCCGGCGCAGGCGAACAAGGGCGCCGGCGCGGCCGCCGCTGCACTGCACCTGCTGGCGCTGGCGCGCAAATGGGGCAGCACGACGCGCGGCGCCGGCTTCACCAGCGAGATCCTGATGGCCCGCGGGGGCGAGAGCGCATGAGCCTGCGCGGAGACAACCTGTCGGGCAACATGCGCCGCAAGATGCGCTCGGCCTCGCGGCTTTACGCTGTGCAGGCGCTCTTCCAGATGGAAGCGCAGAGCCAGCGCATCGACCGCGTCATCCGCGAGTTCGAGACGCATCGCTTTGGCGCCACCTACGAGGAAGGCGAGTACCAGGACGGCGATATCGACCTCTTCCGCGCGCTGATGACGGAAGCGGTGAGCCGGCAGGCCCAGATCGACCAGATGACCGACCGCGCGCTGGTGGCCAAATGGCCCATCGCCCGCATCGACCCGACGCTGCGGGCGCTCTTCCGTGCCGCGGGGGCCGAGATGCTGGTGAAGGAGACGCCGCCGAAGGTGGTGATCAGCGAGTTCGTTGACGTCGCGCGGGCTTTCTTCCCCGAGAGCAAGGAGCCGAGCTTCGTCAACGCAGTGCTCGACCATATGGCGCGCGAGGCGGTGCCGGAGGCGTTCTGAGCCGGGGGCCTGCCATTGCTGAGAGCGGGGAGGGGGGCTGTCTGCCCCCCGCTGCCTGCGGCAGCCCCCCCGAGGATATTAGCAAGTCGAAGAATTGGAAGAGGGCGCCCGGGGGAGACCCGGGCGCCCTTTTGCTGTCTCAGGCGGCTTTGGTGGCGCGGCGCGTGGGGCGGCGGCGCTGGGGGCGGGCGGGTTTGGCCGCCGTCTTGCCGGCGGGGCCGCCACGGCCCTGATGGCGCGGGCCCTGACCCCGGCCCTTGCCCTTGGCGGGCGCGTCGGTGCCGGCCCAGGGCGTGCCCGAGGCGACCTCGATCTTGATGCCGATCAGGCGCTCGATATCGCGCAGTTCCTTCACCTCGTCCTCGGCGCAGAAAGCCACGGCGCGGCCGTCGGCGCCGGCGCGGGCGGTGCGGCCGATGCGGTGCACGTAGCTCTCGGCCACGTTCGGCAGGTCGAAGTTGTAGACGTAAGCCACATCGGGAATGTCGATGCCGCGGGCGGCGACATCGGTGGCGACCAGCACGCGCAATTGCTTGGCGCGGAAGGCGGCGAGGGCACGGTCACGCTGGCCCTGGCTCTTGTTGCCGTGGATCGAGCCCGCGGCATAGCCGGCCTTTTCGAGCTGGCCCTTCAGCCGCTCGGCGCCGTGCTTGGTGCGGGCGAAGACCAGCGCGATCTGGTCGCGGTGCGCATCGAGCAGCTCGATGAGCAGGCCGGGCTTGCTGGCCTTGGTCACGAAGTGAACGGACTGGTCGACCTTGTCGGCGGTCTTGCCGGGCGGCGAGACCTCGACGCGGGCCGGCTCGCGCAGGTAGGTGGCGGCGAGCTGCTCCATCGTCTTCGGCATGGTGGCCGAGAACAGCATCGTCTGCCGCTGGCGGGGCAGCAGGGCGGCGATGCGGCGCAGCGCATGGATGAAGCCGAGATCGAGCATCTGGTCGGCCTCGTCGAGCACGAGGAAGCTCGTGGCCGAGAGGTCGATGGCGCCGCGCTCGAGCAGGTCGATCAGGCGACCGGGCGTGGCGACGAGGATGTCGGTGCCCTTGGCCATGGCCTTGCACTGCGTGTTCACCGACTTGCCGCCGACAACCAGCTGGATGCGCGGGTTGCCCGCATTGCCGGCGAAGCTGCGCAGCGAGGCGACGATCTGCCCCGCAAGCTCGCGGGTGGGAGCGAGGATCAGGGCGGAGGCCGTCTTCGGCGAAGGCTGCCGGCGGCTGCCGGAGAGTGCCTGGATCAGCGGCAGGCCGAAGGCGGCGGTCTTGCCGGTGCCGGTTTGCGCGATGCCGAGCACATCCTTGCCGGTCAGGGCGAGGGGGATGGCCTTGGTCTGGATCGGGGTGGGTTCGGTGAGGCCGGCCTGGGTGAGGCGGGCGGCGATGGCGGGCGAGAGCCCGAGGGATTCGAAGGTCATGATGGTCCTTACCGCCAGACAAGCGCTGGCGAGTCTCGCGAGGCACATGCCTCGGGAGCGGGGTGGGCCGGGCGTCACCCCAAGGGCCTCATTGCCGGTGGGGGGCCTCTGGCCGCGTCCCCCCTGCGTGCTGTGGGAAACTGTTGGATCAGGCTCGGGAGCCGGGCGAGGCCCGGCAGCTCACGCGGGCGGAGCACTGACAGGGGCGACATGGGGGAAGGCGGGCGCCATGTCAATGGGTGAGGGGGGCGGCTGGCGGAGGGTTGTAGGGTGGGTTTGTAAGCCGCCATGCCTGGCCCGCCCCACGCGACTACGTCGCACGCCGGCCCGTGGGGTGGCGCTGCTCGGGTGCCGCTCATGCGCTTTATCATTCCACACCCCTCCCAGCGGAGGGCTAGGCACTGCCGTCACCAGAGCGCCAGCCCGTGGGGACAGGCCGGCGCTCGCGCGGCGGCCTGACGGCCTTGATTCCGCGCTGGGGGGAAGAGCGGTGAGGGTGGGTCGTGAGGGGGCGTAGGCGGTGGTGGGTTATAAACCCACCCTACGTGGACGCCTCCGCGACGGCACTGGCGCTGGTGACCCCCCGGCTCTTGCATCCTCCGGCGGGGCACCGCAGGCTCGCTGAAACCCAGGAAGCGGAGGCGCATAAGATGGACCTGATCGAGGCAGCGGCGGCGGTGCGCGAGAATGCCCATGCGCCCTATTCCAACTTCAAGGTCGGGGCCGCCATCCGTGCCGCCTCGGGCCGCGTCTACCTTGGCGTCAATGTCGAGAATGTCGCCTATCCCGAGGGCACCTGTGCCGAGGCCGGCGCCATCGCCGCGATGGTTGCTTCGGGAGAGACGGAGATCCAGGAGGTCGCCGTGATCGCCGGCTCACCTATGCCCGTCACGCCCTGCGGCGGTTGCCGGCAGAAGTTGAAGGAATTCGGCGGGCCGGATGTGAAGGTCCATATGGCCACGACCAATGGCACCGTCGAAGTGCGCACGATCGCCGAATTGTTGCCCGGCGGCTTCTCGCCCGAGTTCATGGGCTGACGCGCATGGAGCCGCGCGCGCTGATCGCCGCTGTCCGCCGGGGCGAGGCGCTGCCCGAGAGGGCGCTGGCCCGCTTTGCCGCGGGGCTCGCCAATGGCGACGTCTCCGACGCGCAGGGGGGGGCCTTCGCCATGGCGGTGATGCTGCGCGGCCTCGGTGAAGACGGCCGCGTGGCGCTGACGGCGGGCTTTCGCGATTCGGGCCATGTGTTGAAATGGGATCTGCCGGGCCCGGTGATCGACAAGCATTCCACCGGCGGCGTCGGCGATCCGGTGTCGCTGCTGCTCGCCCCGGCGCTGGCGGCCTGTGGGGCCTATGTGCCGATGATCTCGGGCCGGGGGCTTGGCCATACCGGCGGCACGCTCGACAAGCTCGAAGCGGTGCCCGGCGTCTCGACGCAGGTCGACGAATGGCGCCTGCGCGAGATCACGGCGCAGGTCGGCTGCGCCATCGTCGGCGCCACGGGCGAGATCGCCCCGGCGGACAGGCGGCTTTACGCGATCCGCGACGTGACCGGCACGGTGGAGAGCATCGATCTCATCACCGCCTCGATCCTGTCGAAGAAGCTGGCGGCGGGGCTGGATGCGCTGGTGCTCGACGTCAAATGCGGCTCTGGCGCCTTCATGAAGACCGCTGAGGAGGCCCGCGCGCTGGCCGTGGCGCTCACCGGCACCGGCACCGGCGCCGGTTGCCCGACGGAGGCGCTGATCACCGACATGTCTCAGCCGCTCGCCCCCGCCATGGGCAACGCGCTGGAGGTCGCCGTTTGCATGGGCGTGCTGACCGAGGGGCGAGCCGCCGCGCCCCGCCTGCATGACCTCACCGTCGCGCTGGCCGGGCGGGCGCTGCTGCTCGGCGGTATCCCCGACGGCGAGGCAAAAGTGGCCGATGCCATCGCCTCTGGCCGGGCGCTGGAGCGCTTCTGCGCCATGCTGGCCGAGATGGGCGGGCCGCCGGACATGGCGGAGGATTGGCGCACCCATCTTCCCGCAGCCAAGATCATCGGCGATGTGACGGCGCCCGAGGGTGGCTATGTCACCGCCATCGATGGCGAGGCGCTGGGCCATGCCGTCGTCGCCCTCGGCGGCGGGCGGCAGGTGGAGAGCGACAAGATTGACCCCACGGTTGGCCTGTCCGACATCGCCCCGCTCGGCACGCGGGTCGAGAAGGGCGCGCCCCTCTGCCTGCTGCATGCGGCGGATGAGGAAAGCGCATTCGCCGCCGCCCAGGCGGTGCGCGCGGCGATCACATTGGGGGAGGCGCCGCCGCAGGAGGCGCCTCTTGTTCTGGAAGAGGTGGTGCCATGAGCCGGGCGTTTCTGGTGGTGATCGACAGCGTGGGCATCGGCGGCGCGCCGGATGCCGCCGAGTTCTTCAACGGCGAGACGCCCGACACCGGCGCAAACACGCTCGGCCATATTGCCGAGGCCTGCGCGCGCGGCGAGGCGGAGGAGGGGCGAAGCGGCCCGCTCCGCCTGCCCAACATGGCGGCGCTGGGCCTCGGGCAGGCGCTGGAGCTCGCCTCCGGCATGGCCGACCCGTTCGGCGCCGAGGTCACCGGCGCCTGGGGCGCGGCGACCGAGGTGAGCCCCGGCAAGGACACGCCCTCGGGTCATTGGGAGCTCGCCGGCGTGCCGGTGCCGTGGGACTGGGGCTACTTCCCGAATGAGCAGCCGGCATTCCCGCCGGAGCTGATGGAGCAGGTGGCCCGCCTCGCCGGCACCGAGGGCACGCTGGCCAATTGCCACGCATCGGGCACGACGGTGATCGAGCAATACGGCGAAGAGCATCTGCGCACCGGCTGGCCGATCTGCTACACCTCTGTCGACAGCGTCTTCCAGATCGCCGCGCATGAAGAGACCTTCGGGCTGGAGCGGCTGCTGACGCTCTGCGAGGATCTGGCGCCGACGCTGCATGCCATGAAGATCGGCCGGGTCATTGCACGGCCGTTCCTCGGCGACACCCCGCAGACCTTCAAGCGAACCTCCCACCGGCGCGACTACGCCATCGCTCCGCCCAGCCCGACGCTTTGCGACTGGGTGTCCAAGGCGGGCCGGTCCGTGCATGCCGTCGGAAAGATCGGCGACATCTTCTCGATGCAGGGCATCGACGATGTCACCAAGGGGCCGGACGAGAGCCTGATGGGCGATCTGCAGCGCCTCGCCGCGACGGCGGAGGAGGGCTCGCTGACCTTCGCCAATTTCGTCGAGTTCGACAGCCTTTACGGCCACCGCCGCGATGTCAGCGGCTATGCGCGGCACCTCGAATGGTTCGACGCCGAGCTGGCGCGGGTGATCGCCGCGCTGCGCGAGGGCGACCTGCTGGTGGTGACGGCAGATCATGGCAATGACCCCACCTTCACCGGCACGGACCATACGCGCGAGCGCGTGCCGGTGATCGCCTGGGGGCTGGGGAACAAGGAGCTGGGGCAAATGGCCTATGTCGACGTGGCGAAGCTGGTGGCGGGCCATCTGGGGGTGAACCCGTGAGCTGGCGCGAGTTCAAGAAAGTCGAGCTGCATCTGCATCTGGAAGGCGCGGCGCCTCCGGCCTTCATTCGCGGGCTGGCCAAGGAGAAGAACATCGACCTCTCCGGCCTGTTCGATGAGCAGGGCGGCTATCGCTACGAGGGGTTCGAGCATTTCCTCAAAGCCTATGAGGCCGCCTGCACCACGCTGCAAAGCCCCGAAGATTTCCGCCGCCTGACCCTCGCGGTGCTGGAGGAGAGCGCGTCCCACGGTGTCGTATACACCGAAGCGTTCCTGTCGCCCGATTTCTGCGGCGGCGGCGAGGTGGCGGCGTGGCGCGACTATCTTGCCGCCATCGAGGATGCCGCCGCCGAGGCCGAGGAGACACTCGGCATCACCATGCGCGGCATCATCACCTGCATCCGCCATTTCGGGCCGGAGCAGGCCAAGACGGCCGCCCTCTGCGCGGCAGAGACCAAGGGGCGCTTCATCACCGGCTTCGGCATGGCCGGGGCCGAGCTTGTCGGCCGGCCCGGCGACTACGCCTACAGCTTCGACATGGCGCGCGAGGCGGGCCTGCACCTCACCTGCCACGCCGGCGAATGGGGCGGACCCGACATGGTGGCCGACACGCTGCGCGACCTTCGTCCCTCGCGCATCGGCCACGGTATCTCGGCGGTGAACGACCGGGCGCTCTGCGAGCGGCTGGCGGAGGACGGCGTGGTGCTGGAGGTTTGTCCCGGCTCCAACGTGATCCTCGGCGCCGTGAAGGGCTGGGCAAGCCACCCCATCGCCGAGCTGCGCGAGCGCGAGGTGAAGGTGACCATCTCTACCGACGACCCGCCCTACTTCCACACCACGATGTCGAAAGAATTCGAGGGACTCGAGAAGACCTTCGGCTGGGGTGAAGAGGATTTTCGCGAGCTGACCGATGTGGCCCTCGCCGCGGCTTTCTGCGAGGAAGAGACGCGGGATGCGGTGAAGGAAAGGCTGAAACGATGACTGAAGGCGTGACGATCGTCGACCACCCCCTGGTGCAGCACAAGCTGAGCCTGATGCGGAAGGTCGGCACCTCGACCAACAGCTTCCGCCGCCTGCTCCGCGAGATCAGCCACCTTCTGGCCTACGAGATCAGCCGCGACCTGCCGATGACGACCGAGCGCATCGAGACTCCGCTGGAGGAGATGGACGCGCCGATGATCGAGGGCAAGAAGCTCGCCCTCATCTCGATTCTGCGCGCCGGCAACGGCCTGCTCGATGGCGTGCTCGAGCTGATCCCGGCGGCGAGGGTGGGCTTCGTCGGCCTCTACCGCGACCCCGAGACGCTCAAGCCCGTGCAGTATTACAGCAAGCTGCCCGGCAATCTCGACGAGCGGCTGACCATCGTGGTCGACCCGATGCTGGCGACGGGCAACTCCTCCGCCGCCGCTATCGACCTGGTGAAAGAGGCGGGGGCGACCAACATCCGCTTCATGTGCCTGCTGGCCGCGCCCGAAGGCATCGCCCGCATGCGCGAGGCGCATCCCGATGTGCCCATCGTGACGGCGGCGGTGGACCGGTATCTCAACGATCACGGCTATATCGTGCCGGGCCTCGGCGATGCCGGCGACCGGATGTTCGGCACGAAGTAGGGCGCCTCCCGCCGCCCATTGACACCTTTAGACCACCGGTCTAAATCCGCATCCGGATCAACCTCCGGGGGCGTGCCTTGCCGAACCAGACGACAGCTGCGCGGGAGCGGTTCGAGGCCCTGAGCGACGAGGCCCGGGCGCGCTGGCTCGACCCGGCGGAAGCAGAGTTCTGCGCCCGCGGCTTCGACGCGGCGTCGCTCAACCGGATCGTGGCGCAGGCCGGCGAGAGCAAGGGCCGCACCTATCACTACTTCGCCGACAAGGCAGAGCTCTTCCGCGCCACGCTGGAACGGCGGCTGGCGCGTCACGCGCTGCTCGGTCAGCTCGGCGGCGCGCTCTCTGCCCCCGACGCGGCGGGTTATTGGGCCGAGCTTGCCGCGCTGTCGGGGCGGCTGACCCAAATCCTGCAGGCCGACGAGGCCCTCGCTGCCCTGCTGCGCACGCTCCACCTAGAAATCCCGGCGCAACAGGCCTTCGCCGCCCCATTCACGGCCCTCCGCGATGCCATAGGAGAGCTTCTCGAAGCGGGGCAGGCGCTGGGCGCCGTGCGAGACGACCTGCCGCAATCGCTGCTCATCGATGTGGTCCTCAGCCTCGTCGCCACGATCGACCGCTGGTTTGCCCTCAACGCCGCCGCGCTGCCGGACGAGGCCGAGGCGGAGCTGTCGCAACGCGCCTTCTCGCTGCTCGCGGCGCCCCTCATTCCCCCAAACAACTCCGAAGGCCGTCTGCCATGACCCGTGTTCGCCTCCTCGCCGTCCTCCTGGCCCTCAGCGCGATCAACCTGACGCTCATGATCCCGGGCGGGCTGGTCGAAACGCGCAGCTTCCCTGGCTACAGCGTGGCCGTGCTCACGGGATTCAACATCTTCCTCACCTTGCTGGGGTTGAGCAGCTTCGTGCTGGCCTGGCGGAGCTGGCGCACCGGGCGCGCGGGCTGGGCGCCCCTCACCGCCGGCGCCTGCTACGTGGCGGTCTACGGTCTCGATCTGGCACATGTCTTCCCGATCTCCGAGGCGCCCATGTCGCCGACGCTGCTCACTCTGGAATGGGTCGGCACGATCCTCGGCATCGCCACGATGGCGGTGGGCGCGGTCGCACTCCGTACAGCGGGCAGCAGCGGCGTCGCCGGGCCGCGGTTGCCGGCCTGGCTGGTGATCGGTGCGGCGGTGCTGGGCCTGGCCATCGTCGTCTTTGCGACAATGTCGGCCCGCTAGGCGTTGACGCGGGCAGGAACCGGGGCACCTTTGCGCTCAGGCGATGACCTGTCCCGGCGAGGCAGCGCTTTACTTGCTGGGTCCGTTCCGCCATTTTGACGCTACATGTAGTGGGGGCTGCTATGGAACGCGTACGAATTGCTACTGTTTTCGCCTTGGCGCTGGGGGCCTCGCCCGCCGCGCTGATGGCGCAGGATTTCATCCCGGCCGAGTTTCCGCCCGCCAATTACACCGGCAATCAATATGTCGATTCCGAGGGCTGCGCCTTCATCCGCGCCGGTATCGGCGGGGCCCTGGAATGGGTGCCGCGCCTCAACCCCCGGCGTCAGAAGCTCTGCGGCTTCGTGCCCACCTTCGACAGCCCTCAGCCGGCCGGCATCGCGCCGGGCCAGCCGGAGGGCTTCTTCGGCCTCCCCGGGTTGGAAGAGAGCCCCGGCAGCGTGCCCGCCGCTGCACCGGCGCAGACGGCCCCCGCACCGGCGCCCACCCCGGTGGCCGCCCCGCTCAGCCCCGCCATCACCCCCATGCCAGAGGCGGACGAGCCGCGCCGGATGACGCTGGCCATGGCCTGTGAGGGCCGCAGCGGCGTGCAGGCCAATATGATCCTCGCCTCGACCGGCGAGCCCGTCGATTGCGGCTCGGCCTCGCTTCCGGCGCCGACCATGCTGGTGCCAGCCATGGCCCCGATCGCGCCCACGCCTGCCGCCGCCCCGGCGGTGGAGATGCCGGCGCTGCGCCGCCTGACTGTCGCGCAGGCCTGCGCCGAGGTGGCCGACGGGCGGCTGCTCATCAACCAGGCGACCGGCGCGCCCATCATGTGCCCGACCCCGGCCCCCGCACCTGTGATGGTGGCGACGGCTCCGGCCCCCGCGGCGCCCGTCTATCCCACCATACCCGCCCCCGCCGGCCAGCCCGCTCCGGTCACGGTGGCGGCCCAGGCGCAGACCACCGTGGTCGTGCAGGGCGCTCCCGCTCCGCTGCCGGCAGCGCTCGCCGCGGCCTGCCCCTCGGGCAGCTTCTCCTATGACGCCTTCCTCACCGGCGGCGGCGGCCTGCCCGTGCGCTGCGGCCCGCAGGCCCAGTCGCCGCACAACGCCGGCTCGGGCGTGGCGGCCGCTGGCGGGGGGGCGGGCACCCTGTCGACCTTCGGCGCCCCGGCTCCCGTCTCGAACCCCGTCGTCGGCCAGGTGCCGAGCACGCCGCCGGCGGGCTATGAGCGGGTCTGGGACGATGGGCGCATCAACTTCTACCGCGGCCTGCCGACGACGACGCAGGTCGTCGTGGCGCCCCAGGGTGCGGCACATCTGTCGACCTCCTCGGCCCCGCCGGCCCAGGTGGCGGCCCCTGCGCCCGCTCCGGTTCAGCCGGTGTCGGCCCAGCCGGCAGTTTCGGGCCGCTACGTGCAGGTCGGCACCTATGGCGACCCGGCCAATGCTCAACGCGCCGTGGCGCGGCTGGCGGCAATGGGCCTGCCGGTTGGCGTGATGCAGGTGAACTCCGGCGGCCGCACGCTGCAGGCCGTCGCCGCCGGCCCCTTCTCCAGCTCCAGCGCCCTGCAGGGCGCGCTCGGCGCCGCGCGAAGTGCGGGCTACGGCGACGCTTACGTCCGGTAGGACGGTATATCTGAGGCAGATGAGCGGCCCGGTGGAGAGATCCGCCGGGCCGTTTGCTGTTCAGCCCTGGCAGATGCCCTTGAGCGCGATCCAGTCGGCATCCGTCAGCAGCGGCACGCGGGCGAGCGCGTTGGGCACCGGCCCGGTGCTCTCGCCAAAGCGCGCGCCCTCCGGGTCGACCCGCGCGGCCCAGGCAGCGAAGCTCATCCCCTCGGCCTCGAACCCGGCGGCCAGCTCGGCACGGGTGGCAGGCTCCGGCGGCACCTCCAGCAGATGGGCGGCATGCTCGGCGATGGCATCGGGCGGCAGGTCGCCGGTGGTGAGCAGCGTCAGCGTGGCGCCAAGGCCGGCGTCCTTGAGGAGCGCCTCCATCGGGTCGTCCTCCTGCCGCGAAATCCAGGCGGTGAGCGCGTGCCCCGCCGGGATAGCGGCCTCGTCGGCCATCTCGATCATCGCCTCGGAGAGCAGGACGATCCGCCCGGGCAGGATGATGCCGAAATCCGGCCCCTCGGGCAGCACCACCAGCTGACCCGCACCCTCGCCGCCGAGTAGCCTCTGCTGCAGCGTCACCAGCGCGCGCTGGCCGAGCGGATCGCGGCAGGACGAGCCGGCAAGCCGCTGCACATGGCCGAGCAGGCTCGCGCCGATCTCCAGCCGCTTGGCCATGGGCACGACGGCAAGCGTCTGCCGCTGCAGGGCGCCGGGCAGCCAGAAGATCAGCACCGCCAGTACCGCCACAACGAAGGTGCCAAGGCCGAGAAACCGCAGCCGCCCGCGCTTGGGCCGGCTCTTCGCCAGAGCGCCGCGCACCTGTTCGATGGCGTCGATCATCAGCGGCTCTTCGATCTCGAGGCTCTCGCCGGATTCGGGGCCGGGGGTGTAGATCGCGGGGCGGGTGCCGGGGTTCTGCCGCTCGATGGCGGGCAGCGACCAATGCGTGATCGGCCGCCCGTTCGGGTCGGCGATGACAAGCGTGGCGTCGCCGAACGAGACGAAGGCCTCCCGCCGCTGCGACATGCTGTCGGCACGCCACAGCCCGCTCGATTCAAGCCGCTGATATTGTGAGAGGGCCGTCACTGCCCGCACCCCTTCTTTTCATCGAAGCATAGAGTGCGGCGGCGGCAGGGGAAAGCGGAAGTGCCGCCCCGCGCCGCAGCGGTGGCGCTACTGGAGGGGTCGGAGCCTCCGGCGGGGATATTTGAAGAAAAGCGAGGACAAGAGCGCGCTTGGACCGAGCTTCCCGCCCTGAAGAGATCAGAGCCGGCTCTCACCCTTCCCGGCGACCATATTCGCAGCCTGTCCCACTCCTCGACTATCTTCGATCGTGGTAAACAAGAGGTTACGGGCCCCCTCGCTTTCTTCGAAATACTCTCGGGGGGGGCCGGGGGGCAGACAGCCCCCCGGGGGTCTGCACTAGGCTCAGGCCGCCTGGGCTTCCGGGCCGAACCGACCGAAGAAGCTCTGGCCCTTGTCGGCCATCTCTCGCAGCAGCGCTGGCGCCTCGAACCGCTCGCCATGCTCTGCGGTGAGCTCGTCGCAAATCTCCACCGCGCGCGCGGCGCCGAGGATGTCGAGCCAGGAGAAGGGCCCGCCCGACCAGGGCGCGAAGCCCCAGCCGAGAATGGCGCCGACATCGCCTTCGCGGATGTCGGTGAGCACGCCCTCTTCCAGCGCCCGCACCGCCTCAAGAACCTGCGCCATGAGCAGGCGGTGCTGGACCTCGGTGACCTCGGGCTGGTCGCTGGCGACCGGGTGGCGGGCGGCGAGCCCGTCCCAGAGGCCGGTGCGCTTGCCCTTCTCGTCGTAGCTGTAGAAGCCGGCCTTTGCCTTGCGGCCCAGGCGGCCTTCGTCCGCCAGCCAGAACATCAGGTCGTCCACCGGGGCCATGTCGGCCGGGTATTGATCCCCCATGCCGGCCTTGGTGGCCTTCGAGATCTTCACCGCGAGGTCGATGGAGGTCTCGTCGATCAGCTGCAGCGGCCCGAGCGGCATGCCCACCAGCTGCGCGGCGTGTTCCACCAGCGCGGGGGCCACGCCCTCCGTCACCATCCGGGCGCCCTCGTTGAGGTAGGGGATGATGCAGCGGTTGGCGTAGAAGAAGCGGGCATCGTTGACGACGATCGGCGTCTTGCGGATCTGGCGGACGAAATCGAGCGCCTTGGCGACGGCGCGGTCACCCGTCTTCTCGCCCTTGATGATCTCCACCAGCAGCATCTTGTCGACGGGCGAGAAGAAGTGGATGCCGATGAAATCCTCCTGCCGCTCGAAAGCGCCCGCCAGCTGGGTGATCGGCAGGGTGGAGGTGTTGGTCGCGAAGATGCAGTCGGGGCCGATGATCTTCTGCACCTTTTTCGTGATCTCGGCCTTCACGCCCGGGTCTTCGAAGACGGCTTCCACAATCAGGTCGCAGCCTGAGAGCGCCTCCAGCTCGGTGGTGGCGTTGATGCGGCCCAGCACCTCGGCTTTGCCCTCTGGCGTCACCTTCTTGCGGCTGATGCCCTTGTCGAGGATGCCCTCGGCATGGGCGCGGCCCCGGTCGGCGGAGGCCTGCTCCTGGTCGATCAGCACCACCTCGATGCCGGCGTTGGCGGCGACATAGGCGATGCCCGCGCCCATCATGCCGGCGCCGAGGACGCCGAGCTTGGCGACCCTCTGGTCGGGCGCCTCGGGGCGGTTGGCGCCCTTCTCCAGCGCCTCCTTGTTGATGAAGAGCGAGCGGATCATGGCGCTGCTGGAGGGGTTCATCAGGACGTTGGTGAACCAGCGCGCCTCGATCCTGAGGGCGGTGTCGAAATCGACCATCGCGCCTTCGTAGATGGCCGAGAGCATCGCCTTGGCCGCCGGGAAGGCCCCCCAGGTCTGCCCGTTCACCATGGCCGAGGCGCCGACGAAGGTCTGGAAGCCCGCCGGGTGGAACGGGGCGCCGCCGGGCAGCTTGTAGCCCTTCTGGTCCCACGGCTTCACGCAGTCCGCCTCGGTGGCATTCAGCACCCACTCCTTGGCGCGGGCGAGCAGCTCATCGGCGGGAACGACCTCGTCCACCAGCCCGGCGGACTTCGCGGCCTTGGGGTCGCTGAGCTTGCCCTGCAGCAAGAAGGGCGAGGCGCCCATGGCGCCCATCATGCGCACGAGGCGGGTGGTGCCGCCGGCGCCGGGGAAGATGCCGACCTTGATCTCCGGCAGGCCGATCTTGGCCTTGGGGTTATCGGCGAGGATGCGGCGGTGGCAGGAGAGCGGGATCTCCAGCCCGATGCCGAGTGCGGTGCCGGGGAGCGCCGCGACGGTGGGCTTGCCGCCCTTCTTGGTTTTGGGGTCCATTCCGGCGAGCTCGATCTTCCGCTCCAGCCGGTGAAAGCCCATGATGCCGTCGAAGAGGCCCTGCGACGGATTGTCGCCGGCGCTGTCCTTCATCTTGGCGATGACGTTGAGATCCATCCCCCCGGCGAAGTCTTTCTTGCCGGAGGTGATGACGATGCCCTTCACCGCCTCGTCGCCATGCGCCTTGTCGATCAGGCCCGAGAGTTCTTCGACACCGTCGAGGCTGAGCACGTTCATGCTCTTGTTCGGGACGTCCCAGGTGATGACGGCAACGCCGCTCTCATCGACCTCGTAGTTGAAATCGCTCATGAGGTTACTCCTCCGCTTGCGGCTGCGCCTCATAGGGCGTGCCGTCGAGATGGGTGTGGCCATTGGCCGTGCCGAGCATGTCGAGCCCGGGATAGGTGCAGATGTTGCGCGCGTCGCGGGCGCCGAGGATCAGATAAGTCGCCGGCGCCGCCGTGTGGTTGCGCAGGCAATGCGCCACCGGCGTGCCGGCCTTCCAGCAGACCCAGTCGCCGGGGTGGATGACGGTTTCCTCGCCATCCTCCACGACGGTCATCGCGCCCTCCAAGAGGTAGCAGAACTCGTCTTCATGGCTCTCCCAGTGCATCTGGCTCGATTGCCCGCCGGGGTGCAGGGTTTCGAGCGCGATGCCGAACTGGGTCAGCCCGCCGGGATCGGAGAGATGCGTATAGGTCAGCGCGCCGCCCGGCATGGTGTACGGCGCGGGGTAGGCGGGGCCGGGGGTGACCGGCGTGCCGCTGCCCTTGCGAAAGACTGCCATCAGACCCGCTCGATGATCGTGGCAGCCCCCATGCCGGAGGCGACGCAGAGCGTGGCGAGGCCGGTGGAGAGGTCGCGCCGTTCCATCTCATCCAGAAGGGTGCCGAGGATGATGGCGCCCGAGGCGCCGAGCGGGTGGCCCATGGCGATAGCGCCGCCGTTGACGTTGACCTTGCTCTGATCGAGCTGGAACGCCTGCAGGAAGCGCAGGACGACGGCGGCGAAGGCCTCGTTGACCTCGAAGAGATCGATGTCGCCGATGGACATGCCGCTGTCGGCAAGGATCTTCTCCGTCACCGGGACGGGGCCGGTGAGCATGATGGTCGGGTCGGTGCCGATCTTGGCGGTGGACTTGATGCGGGCACGGGGGGTGAGCCCGTGGGCCTCGCCGAAGGCCTTGGAGCCGATGAGCAGGCCCGCGGCGCCGTCCACGATGCCAGAGGAGTTGCCGGCGTGGTGGATGTGGTTGATCGCCTCCAGATGCGGGTATTTCATCAGCGCGACCTTGTCGAAGCCGGGCATCGTCTCGCCCATCTCCTTGAACGAGGCCTTGAGCGCGCCAAGCGCCTCGACGGTGGTGTCGGGGCGCATGTATTCGTCACGGTCGAGGATGGTCAGGCCGTTGATGTCCTTCACCGGCACGATGGACTTCTCGAACCGGTTCTCGGCCCAGGCTTCCGCCGCGCGCTGCTGGCTCTGCACCGCGTAGGCGTCGGCCTCCTCGCGGGTGATGCCGTACTCGGTGGCGATGATATCCGCCGAGATGCCCTGCGGCACGAAATAGCGGCCCATGGCCACCGTCGGGTCCACCGCCACGGCTGCGCCGTCGGAGCTCATCGGCACCCGGCCCATCATCTCGACCCCGCCGGCGATGTAGCCTTCGCCCGCGCCGCCGCGCACCTGGTTGGCGGCGAGGTTCACCGCCTCCATGCCGCTGGCGCAGAAGCGGTTGATCGACAGGCCCGGGATGCGCTCATCAAGCTGCGAGGCCAGCACGGCGGTGCGGGCCAGGCAGCCGCCCTGTTCGCCGACCTGCGTGGCGTTGCCCCATATCACGTCTTCCACGACATGGCCCTCCAGCCGGTTGCGCTCCTTCAGCGCATCGAGCAGGCCGGCGGACAGGCGCACGGAGGTGACCTCCTGCAGCGCGCCGTCCTTGCGGCCTTTGCCGCGCGGGGTGCGGACGGAATCGTAGATATAGGCCTCGGTCATATGTCCTCCTTCACGCCCGATCGGACGGGTTGCCCGGCATCAGTTCATAGGGATGCGCCCATCCGGGGAGGGCGGCGATCCTGTCGAGCCAGGCGTCGATATTCGGCCAGTCCGTTCGGGCAAAACCGAACGGTTCCGGGTAGAAGAGATAGGAGCAACAGCTCAGATCCGCGATGGAAACCTCTTGTGACGTTGCGATCCAGTCGCGTTCGGCGAGTGCGGCCTCCAGCACCTTCAGCGCGCCCTTCACCCGGCCTTGCACATAGGCGGTGATCTCGTCGCTGCGCTTCGCCTCAGGCAGGAAGTTCATCAGATAGCGCAGCATGCCGACCTGGGCTGACATCTTGTGATTGTCCCAGAACATCCAGCGCATCACCTCGGCCTGCTCCTCGGGGGTGGCCCAGCCAAACCGGCCCGTCTGCTCCACGAGGTGGAGGAGGATGGTGGCGGACTGGGTGAGCTTGAGCTCTCCGTCGACATAGACGGGGCACTCGCCCATGACGTTGAGGCTGTCGCGGAAGGCGGGGGTGCGCGTCTCGCCATTGAAGAAATCGACGAAGACGGGCTCGAACGGCGTTTCGGTCAGCGCCATGGCGAGCGCCACCTTGTAGGAATGGCCGCTTTCACCGAAGCAATAGAGCTGAGCTGTCATGCGTGTGGTCTCCGTTTCAACAGCGGGGGATTTTCCATCCCCCGCACCCCCTGGAGGATATTTCCAGAAAAGCGAGGGGGCATTTACCGCCTGTAAACCAAGGTTGGGTGAGGCTTGGCGCACGGGACAGGCTGGGAAGCCGATGACCGTGAAAAGCGAGGGCCGTTCCTGATCTCCTTGAGGAGAGACGGGACGGTCTGAGCGCGAGCTCTTGTCCTCGCTTTTCTTCAAATATCCCCGCCGGAGGCTCCGACCTCTCCACGCGCGCCGAGGCTTGGAGGAGAGCGCCTGAGGTCACTTCTTCCGCTCTTCCAGCTCAAGGTTGAACAGCCGCAGCCGGTGGGGAAGCTTCTCCTCATCCATCACGCTGTCGAAATTCTCGAAGAGAAACGACAGCGCCTCGCCCTCGTCCAGCCCCGCTTCGCGCGCGAAGCGCTTGAGGCGGCGGTAGCCGTCCTCCGTCATCGCGACGGGGAAGCGGCGGGTGAGGCGAAGGCGTTTGGGCATCGGGGCGACCTCGGAAGGGCTGCGAGCGGAGGCGGCCCAGGCCGCCCCGCCGAGCATAGCCTAGAACGCGTCTTCGGTCAGCGCCATCACCGGCTCGGCGCCGCTTTCGATGCGGGCCAGGTGCATCTTCGTCGCCGGCAGGTGGCGTGCCATGTAGTAGCGGCCCGTGGCCAGCTTCGCCTCGTAGAAGTCGCGGTTGCCGGTGCCGGCCTGCAGCGCCTCGCCGGCGGCCTTGGCCATCTGCGCCCACATGTAGCCGAGGCAGACATGCCCCATCATGTGCATGAAGTCGTAAGAGCCGGCGAGGGCGGCATTGGGGTTCTTCATGCCCGATTGCATGAAGAACATCGCCGCCGCCTGCAGATCCTTCGAGGCGGCCTTCAGCGGCTCGAGGAAGCCGGCGTCCAGCGTCTCGTTGCCCTTGTTCTCGGCGCAGAAGCTCTTGATCATCTCGAAGAACCCCATGACCGTCTTGCCGCCATTGGCGGCGAGCTTGCGGCCGACGAGATCGAGCGCCTGGATGCCGTTGGCGCCCTCGTAGATCATGGTGATGCGGGCATCGCGGGCGAACTGCGACATGCCCCATTCCTCGATATAGCCATGCCCGCCGTAGACCTGCTGGGCGGCGGTGGCCATCTCGAAGCCCTTGTCGGTCAGGAAGCCCTTGATCACCGGCGTGAGCAGCGAGACCAGCGCTTCAGCCTCGGCATCGCCCGACTTGTGCGAGGCGTCGATCAGCGAGGCG
Organism: Pseudoroseicyclus sp. H15; assembly: GCF_054353345.1. Taxonomy (NCBI): domain Bacteria; kingdom Pseudomonadati; phylum Pseudomonadota; class Alphaproteobacteria; order Rhodobacterales; family Paracoccaceae; genus Pseudoroseicyclus; species Pseudoroseicyclus sp. H15. The sequence goes on along the minus strand of NZ_JBTHJE010000006.1, from coordinate 380,483 downwards.
CCCCAATAGGTGAGCGCGCGGGCCCCTTCGGCGAAGGACTTCATGTCCATCAGATTGCGACGGATGTCGGGGTGCACGATCAGCGGATCGGCCGGCCCTTCGGGGTTCTCCGCGCCGGTGACGGCACGGCCCTGCAGGCGGTCCTTCGCGTAGGCGAGGGCGGCCTGGTAGGCAGCCTCGCCCTGGGCGTAGCCCTGCAGGCCCACGCCCATGCGGGCCTCGTTCATCATAGTGAACATGGCGCGCATGCCCTTGTGCTCTTCGCCGAGCAGCCAGCCCTTGGCGCCATCGTAGTTCATCACGCAGGTCGAATTGCCGTGGATGCCCATCTTCTCTTCGATCTTGCCCACCGACACCGCGTTGCGGTCGCCGAGCGAGCCGTCGTCATGGGGCAGGAATTTCGGCACGATGAAGAGCGAGATGCCCTTGGTGCCCTCGGGGCCGCCGGGGATCTTCGCCAGCACGAGGTGGACGATGTTGTCCGCCATGTCGTGATCGCCGGAGGAGATGAAGATCTTCTGGCCGGTGATATTGTAGCTTCCGTCGCCCTGTGGCTCCGCCTTGGTACGCATCAGGCCCAGATCGGTGCCGCAATGCGGCTCGGTCAGGTTCATCGTGCCCGTCCATTCGCACGAGGCGAGGCGCGGCAGGTAGAAGGCCTTCTGGTCGTCGGAGCCATGCGCGAGGATCGCCGTATAGGCGCCATGCGTGAGGCCCTGGTACATGTTGAAGGCCATGTTGGCCGAAACGAAGGGCTCGTTGACCGCCGTGTGCATCACATATGGCAGGCCCTGGCCGCCGAATTCCTCGGCCGCGTCGATGGCTGTCCAGCCTCCATCCCGCATCGTGTCGAAGGCTTCCTTGAAGCCATCGGGTGTGCGCACCACCCCATTCTCCAGCACGCAGCCCTGGCTGTCGCCCACCGCGTTGAGCGGGGCGAGCACGTCGCGGGCCACCTTGCCGGCCTCCTCCAGAATGGCGGCGGTGAAATCACGGTCGAGATCCGCGTAGCCGGGCACGTCCTTGTCCGAAATCTTCAGCAGATCATGCAGAACGAACTGCATATCTTCGATCGGGGCGGTGTAACTCGGCATAGGGTCTCTCCGTGCGAAGGTCGGCCAGCCTCAGCTGGCCTGGGCGATGGGCGGCCCCTTGCCTTCGAGATCCTTTTCGCCCTGCGCGATGAGGGCTTCGAGATCAGCGATGGCCGTGGCCAGTTCGTCGCGCTGGCGCACCATCCGGTCGAGATGCGCGCGAGCGGCTTCGACGGCGCGCGCAATCTGCGTCTGGCCGTCGACATAGTAGAGTTCCAGAAGCTGGCGGATCTCTTCGAGCGAAAAGCCGAAGCGTTTGCCGCGCAGGATCAGCGTCAGCCGGGCCCGTTCGCGCTTGGTATAGAGGCGGCGCGTGCCTTGCCGGATGGGGCTGATCAGCTCCTTCGATTCATAGAACCGCAAGGTACGGGGGGTCACGTCGAACGCCTCGCACATCTCACGGATTGTCATGGTTTCTTCCGTCATGTCCGTTTCTCGTTGCAGCGGGAAGGCGCCCGTCTACAACCTTTTCGGGCGGAAGATAGGGGCGCCTTGACCTTAACGTAAATACCGCGAGCGGCCGCGAAGGCTGTGACCTCAGGTCACGAACCGGGGCGGCCCGAGGTAAACCGATTAACTGGTTGATTTGTAAGGGCCGGATTTCGCGGCTTTCCGGCCCGCCCTCGCGCGCGCCGATCTGCGGAATGCCGCGCCTGCGACCATTGGTCTCGCTGAAAACGCTGGAAAAAGCGCCCCGTTCAGCCGGCGAGTAGCCGTCAGGAGAGCGAGCGCGCCGTCTCTTCGCGAAGCGATTGCAGTGCGTCGATCGTCTCATCGAGCTGGGCCCGCTGCTGGGCGAGTTCGTCGAGCTGCGTGTCGGCCAGTTCGAGCCAGCGGCGCATCTGCGCCTCGGTGCCCTCACGCTCGTAGATCAGCAGCCACTGGCGGATGTCTTCCAGCGCAAAGCCGAAGCGGCGCCCGCGCAGGATAAGCGTCATCCGGGCGATTTCCTTGCTGCCGTAGAAGCGCGAGCGGCCCTCCCGCTCGGGCGAGAGAAGCTCGATATATTCGTAATAGCGCAGGGTGCGCGGCGTGACGTCGAAACGCGCGCACATCTCCTTGAACGACAGTCTGGGCTCGGTATCGGGCTCGGGCATGCAGGACCTCCACCCCAAACGTAGCCCCGCCATGCCTTCGCGGCAACAAGGCGCGGGGCGCGTCGGCCTCTTGCAGCGGCCGGGTGGATGGGGAAGTCTCCCCGCGAAGGGAGACCGGGATGGCAGGGGCGGAACATGGCGCCGGGCGCGAGGGCGCCGGCGCAGCAGGCGAGGCGCCGGATCAGGCGACGCAGGAGCGCCGCGAGCGCATCGCGCGGGCCTTCATCGAGGGGCTGCCGCACGGGCGGGCGCTGGGCCTGTCACTGCTGACCATCGGCGCCGGCACGGCCGAGATCGCCATGCCCTGGGACGAGCGGCTGGTGGGTGACCCGGCGACGGGTGTCATCCACGGCGGCGCGGTCTCTGCCCTGATGGACACCTGCTCGGGCGCGGCTGTGATGGCGCATCCCGAATGCCCCTCGGGCACCGCGACGCTCGATCTGCGGATCGATTACATGCGCAGCGCCACGCCGGGGCAGCGGATCGTGGCGCGGGCGGAATGCTATCACATCACCCGCACCGTCGCCTTCGTGCGGGCCGAAGCCTTCGATGACGATCTGGGCCGGGCCGTCGCCGCCGCCACCGGCGCCTTCACGGTGGAGACGAGGTGATGGCGCAGCATGAACCGGTTCAGGTGATCAAGGCGCGGCGGGATGCGGCGCTGGGGCGGCTCGTTTCTGGCGTGCCCTACATGCGCTTCCTCGGCATCCGCTTCGACAGGCGCGGCGATGAGCTGACCGCCGTGCTGCCCTATCAGGACATGCTGATCGGCAATCCGATGGTGCCGGCCCTGCATGGCGGTGTGACAGCGGCATTCCTGGAGGTCTCGGCCATCATCGAGCTGGCCTGGGCCTTCGCCTGGGAAGAGATGGAGGCCGGCAATCTGCCCGAAGAGGCACCGCCGAAGCTGCCGAAGACCATCGATTTCACCACCGATTACCTGCGCCCCGGCCTGCCGCGCGACGCTTATGCGCGCGCCCGGGTAAACCGCTCGGGCCGGCGCTATGCCTCGGTGCATGTCGAGGCCTGGCAAGACAATCGCGGTCGGCTGATCGCCCAGGGTAGCGGGCACTTTCTGATGCCCGCGCATGAGGGCTGAGCGTGGCTGAGACCGTCGCCGAGGGGGCGGAACCGAAGCCGAAACCCGTGCAGCTGTCGCACAGGCGCATTCTGGCCATCGCGCTGCCCATCGTGCTGTCGAACGCGACGGTGCCGATCCTCGGCGCGGTTGATACCGGCGTGGTCGGCCAGCTCGGGATGGCGGCGCCGATCGGGGCGGTGGGCCTCGGCGCGGTGATCCTGTCGTCGATCTACTGGATCTTCGGCTTCCTGCGCATGGGCACCACCGGCCTTGTGGCGCAGGCCCGCGGCGGCGGCGACACGGGCGAGACGGGGGCGCTGCTGATGCGCGCCCTGATGATCGGCTGCGGGGCCGGGCTGGTGTTCATCCTCGCCCAGGTTGGCATCTTCTGGCTCGCCTTCAAGCTGGCGCCCGCCTCGGCCGAGGTGGAGGGGCTGGCGCGCCGATATCTGGCCATCCGCATCTGGGGCGCGCCGGCGGCAATCTCGATCTACGCCGTCACCGGCTGGCTGATCGCGATGGAGCGGACGCGCGGCGTGCTCATGCTGCAGCTGTGGATGAACGGCCTCAACATCGTGCTCGACCTCGTCTTCGTGCTCGGCTTCGGCTGGGGCGTGGGCGGTGTGGCGGCGGCGACGCTGCTGGCGGAATGGTCGGGGCTGGCGCTGGGGCTGTGGCTCTGCCGCGCCGCCTTCGCCGGCGATCAGTGGCGCGACTGGGTGCGCATCTTCGACCGCGCCCGCATCCGCCGGATGATCAGCGTCAACACGGATATCATGATCCGCTCGGTCATCCTGCAGGCCGGCTTCACCACCTTCCTCTTCCTCGGGGCGGGGCAGGGCGACGTGGTGCTGGCCGCCAATCAGGTGCTGATGCAATTCCTGCAGATCACCGCCTTCGCGCTCGACGGCTTCGCCTTCGCGGCCGAGGCGCTGGTGGGGGCGGCGCTGGGCGCCGGCAACCGGCCCGCCTTCCGCCGTGCGGCTATCATGACCGGCGCCTGGGGCGTCGGCCTGTCGGTGCCGCTGGCGCTGGCCTTCTGGTTCGGCGGCGGCGCGCTGATCGCCATCATGTCCACCTCGCCAGAGGTGCGCGAGGCGGGCGGGCACTTCCTGTTCTGGGCGGCGCTGTCGCCGCTCTTCGGCATCGCCTCGTGGATGCTCGACGGCATCTTCATCGGCGCGACATGGACGCGCGCGATGCGGCGGGCGATGCTGGAGGCGGGGCTGGTGTATCTGGCGGCGCTGGCCGTGCTGATCCCGCTCTTCGACAACCACGGGCTCTGGGCCGCGATGATGACCTTCTTCATCGCCCGCGCCGTGACGCTGGGCCTGCGCTATCCGAAGCTGGAGGCCAGCATCACGCCGGCGATGGCTGCCTAGGCCAGCCAGCGCTCGCGGTCGGTGCCCACGGCCTCGCGCACATTGGCAAAGCCGTCGCGCTCCAGCAGGGCGTCGAGCCCTTCGATGATCTCCTGCGGCAGGTTGAGCCCGCCGTAGACCAGCGCCGTGTACATCTGCACCGCCGATGCGCCGGCGCGGATCTTGGCATATGCCTGCTCGGCGCTCGCGACACCGCCGACGCCTATCAGCGGCAGCGTGGTCATGCCGGCCAGCTGCGCCAGAATGCGGGTCGAGCGCTCGAACAGCGGCTGGCCCGACAGGCCGCCCTTCTCGCGGGCCAGCGGTGAGCGCAGGCCGTCGCGCGAGAGGGTGGTGTTGGTGGCGATGATGCCGGACAGACGTGTCCGCTCCGCCAGCTCGGCAATGTCTTCCAGCTCCGCCTCGGTCAGGTCGGGGGCGATCTTCAGGAAGACGGGCAGGATGGTCGACAGCTCGGCGCGGGCGGCCATGACCTGCTCCAGGAGTTGAGCCAGCGCCTCCTTGCCCTGAAGGTCGCGCAGCCGCTCGGTATTGGGGGAAGAGACGTTGATGGTGACGAAATCGACGAGATCGCCGCAGCGGCGCAGGACGGCGGCGAAATCGGCGGCCCTGTCGGTGCTGTCCTTGTTGGCCCCGATGTTGAGGCCCAGCACCCCCGGCAGCCGCCAGGCGAGGCGGCTGGCGACATCTTCCATCCCGCAATTGTTGAAGCCGAAGCGGTTGATCGCGGCGCGGTCTTCCTTCAGCCGGAACAGGCGGGGCGAGGGGTTGCCCGGTTGCGGCCGGGGCGTGATGGCGCCGATCTCGGAAAAGCCGAAGGGCATGCGGGTGAGCGCGTCGAGCGTCTCGCCGTTCTTGTCGAACCCGGCGGCAAGGCCCAGGGGGTTGGGCAGCACCAGCCCGCCGACGCTCGTCGTCAGGCGACTGGATGTGATGGGGCCGATGCAGGGGCCGAAGCCGATGCGCAGGGCGCGGATGGCCAGTTTGTGGCCGGCCTCAGGCTCCATCCGGTGGGTGATGGCCAAAGCGGATTTGTCCAGCACTCTGCCGACGCGGTCGTAGAGCACATCCCAAATTCCGTTTTCGGCGTCGGCGTCTTTCATCTTCATGCTAGGGGAGGAAACCTGTGGGCGCCCGCCTCGAAAGGCAGGGGCACCGCATCCTTGACGTCTTCCATCCGCAGCGGGCCGTAGAGATGGGGGAAAAGCTGGCCGCCGCGCGACGGCTCCCACTTCAAGGGCGAGAGCTCGTCGGCCTCCAGCGTCAGCAGCCACAGCCCCTCTTCGCCGGCAAAATGCTTGGCCGCCGTCTCCTGCGCCTGGGCGGCGGTCGAGAAGTGCACGAACCCGTCAGACACGTCGATGGGGGCGCCCGGGCTGGTGCCCTCCTGCTGCAACTCGGCCCACTCGGGGCCACGCAAAATTTTGTAGATCAACATGTTTCCGGTCCTGCCTGCGCATTCAGCAGCGGTCAAGCGGGCGTAGCGTCACGCCAGGGTCATTCTCTCATGCGAGTGGCGCGGCGTTGACGCACGGGCCTTCGGCGCCCAAGCTGTCTGAATAGATCCAACAGGGAGTAAACGAGATGTCTTTTCGCCTTCTCGCAACAACAGGTGTGCTGGCCCTTGCAGCCGGCACCGCTCAGGCAGATTTCGATCTGACCATCCTGCACACCAACGATTTCCACTCGCGTTTCGAGCCGATCTCGGCCTTCGACTCCACCTGCCCGGCAGAAGACAACGAGGCCGGTGAGTGCTTCGGCGGCACCGCGCGCCTGGCGACAGCCGTGGCCGAAGCCCGCGAGCGGGCCGGCAATTCGATTCTCGTCGATGGCGGCGACCAGTTCCAGGGCTCGCTGTTCTACACCTATTACAAAGGTGAGATGGCCGCCGAGTTCATGAACCAGCTCGGCTACGACGCCATGACCGTCGGCAACCACGAGTTCGACGACGGCCCCGAAGTTCTCCGCGGCTTCATGGATGCCGTCGACTTCCCGGTGCTGATGTCGAACGCCGACGTCTCGGGCGAAGAGCTGCTGGCCGACACGCTGATGAAATCCACCACCATCGAGGTGGGCGGCGAGACCATCGGCCTCATCGGCCTGACGCCGCAAGACACCGACGAACTCGCCTCGCCGGGGCCCAACGTCATCTTCACCGGCCCCTCCGACGCCGTGCAGGGCGAGGTCGACAAGCTGACCGAAGAGGGCGTGAACAAGATCATCGTCCTCTCCCACTCCGGCTACGGCGTCGATCAGACGGTCGCTGAGAACACGACGGGCGTCGACGTCATCGTCGGCGGCCACACCAACACCCTGCTGGGTGACATGGACGGGGCCGAGGGCGCCTATCCGACGATGGTCGGCGATACCGCCATCGTTTCGGCCTATGCCTACGGCAAGTTCCTGGGTGAGCTGAACGTGACCTTCGATGACGAGGGCAACATCATCTCCGCCACCGGCGCGCCGATCATCATGGACGCCGCCGTGGCCGAGGATCAGGGCACCATCGACCGCATCGCCGAGCTGGCCATGCCGCTCGACGAGATCCGCAACGAAGTGGTGGCCGAAAGCGGCGGCCTGATCGACGGCGACCGCGCGGTCTGCCGGGCGATGGAATGCTCGATGGGCAACCTCGTCGCCGACGCCATGCTCGACCGTGTGGCCGATCAGGGCATCCAGATCGCCATCGCCAACTCGGGTGGCCTGCGCGCCTCGATCGACGAAGGCGAAGTGACGATGGGCGAAGTGCTGACCGTGCTGCCCTTCCAGAACACGCTCTCCACCTTCCAGGTGAGCGGGCAGACCATGATCGATGCGCTCGAGAACGGCGTCAGCCAGATCGAGGAGGGCGCCGGCCGCTTCCCGCAGGTGGCGGGGATGAGCTTCACCGTCGATCCCTCCGCCGAGGTCGGCAGCCGCATCTCCGACGTCATGGTCGCGGGCGAGCCCATCGACCCCGAGGCGACCTACGGCGCGGTGTCGAACAACTACGTGCGCAACGGCGGCGACGGCTATTCGATGTTCGTCGATGCCGAGAACGCCTATGACTTCGGCCCGGATCTCGCGGACGTGACGGCGGAATACCTCGCCGACAATACGCCCTACGAGCCCTACACCGACGGGCGCATCACCGTGACGGGCAGCGAGTAAACCTCTCGCCCCTGACGGCCAATCTAAGGCCCCCGCCGATTAGTCGGCGGGGGTTTTTCTTTGCCCGCCGGCCGCTGCCCTGCCGCGCTCCCGCCCACCCACCCCGCGCGCCAGGGCAGCGGCCTCCCCGTCTCGCCTTTCATCTGGCCGGAAATACCTTGGGGGCCGCCATTGAGTGCGCCATTGGTTCGAGCACCACTGGCGGGGGCAGCGCCCCCGCGGCGGCCGGCTTGGCGATCCCGCCCGATGCCCCTATCTTCGCCGGGCCAGCATCCGCCGCGAGGACGCCCATGGACCATCCGCTCATTGACCTGATCTCTGCCCGCATCGCCGAGGCGGAGAAGAACGGCGCGTTCGACAATCTGCCGGGCGCTGGCAAGCCGCTGCCGCGCCATGACAACCCCGAGAACGTGCTGCTCGACCGGCTGATGCGCGAGAATGGCGCGACGCCCGAATTCGTCAGCCTGTCGCGCCAGCTCGAAGCGCTCCGCGCCGAGCTGAAGGCGACGGGCGAGCCGTTGCGGCGGCGAGATATCATGACGGAGATGTCGATGATGGAGGCCCGCATTGCCATGGCTCGCAGGGAATGGGCCCGCTGATGGATGGCGTGCGTGCCCAGTACGAGGCCTTTCCCTATCCCGAGCGCGACCCGAAGGACGAGGCCAAGCGCCTCATCGGCGGCTCGCCCTCGCATCCGATCGAGATCGACCATTTCGTCTTCGGCGGGCAGCGCGACTGGTCGCAGCCCTTTCGGGCGCTGGTCGCGGGTGGCGGCACGGGCGACGGGCTGATCCAGCTGGCCCAGGTGCTCACCTCCGCCGGCAAGCCGCATGACATCCATTACATCGACCTCAGCGAGGCCTCGCGAAAGATCGCCGAGGCGCGGGCGAAGGCGCGCGGGCTTAAGGTGACGTTCCACACCGGCTCGCTGCTGGACGCCGCCGAGCTTGGCACCTTTGACTACATCGATTGCTGCGGCGTGCTGCATCATCTGCCCGAACCGGCGGAGGGTTTTCGGGCGCTGCGCGCCGCGCTGGCGCCGGGCGGTGGCCTCGGCTTCATGGTCTACGCGCCCTACGGGCGCAGCGGTGTCTACCCGTTGCAGGAGGCGTTCGGGGCGCTCTTCGCCGGGCTGCCGCCGGCAGAGCGGGTGGCGGCGGCGCGCAAGGTACTGGCGAAGCTGCCGGCCGGGCACCCCTTCAAGCGCAACCTGCAAGTGAAGGACCATGAGAATGGCGATGCCGGCTTTTACGATCTGCTCCTGCACGGGCAGGACGTGGCGATGGATGTGGCCACGCTGCTGGGCCTAATGGACGAGACCGGCTGGCAGCTCGTCTCGTTCACCACGCCCGCCCTCTACGATCCCGCGCCGCTCTGTGATGTGCCCGAGGGGATGGACGACAGGGCCCGCATGGCGCTGGCCGAGCGGCTTTACGGCACGCTGAAAACCCATGTCGGCTACGCGGTGGCCGCCGAAGAGGGCCGCGCCTCCGCCAGCGCTGCCTCGGGCGACCCGGTGCCGCATCTGCGGCTTGGCCAGCGCGACAACGTGCTGAAGCTTATCGCCAATTCGCGGCCCCTGAAGCTGAACGCCGCCGGCATCGAGCGCGAACTGCGCCTGCCGCCCAAGGTGGGCCGGCTGATCGGCGCGGTCGACGGGCGGCGCCGGCTGTCGGAGGTCTTCGCCCAGGCGCGGATGAGCCCGGACGAGGCGATGCCGCTGTGGCAGCGGGTGGAGGCGGGCCTCGCGCCGGTCGGCCTGCTGCACTACTCGGGGCTCGGGCTCTGATGTGCGGGCGCATGGCGCTGACCCTGCCGAAAGAGGCGATGGTGGAGATGTTCGAGGCGATCCCCTCGAACGACCTGCCAGCCACCCCGAGTTACAACATCTGCCCGACCGACCCTGTTCACACCGTCACCTCCGCCGAGGGCCAGCGGCGCCTGCGCCCCATGCGCTGGGGCCTGATCCCGCGCTGGTACAAGGCGCCGAACGGCGGCCCGTTGCTGATCAACGCCCGGGCCGAGACGGTGGCCGAGAAGCCGGCCTTCCGCGAGGCGATCCGCTCGCGCCGTTGCCTGATCCCGGCCAGCGGCTTCTACGAATGGTCGAAGGACGAGGATGACAACCGCTTGCCCTGGTTCGTGCACCGCATTGACGGCGCGCCGATGGTCTTCGGCGGACTCTGGCAGGAGTGGCAGGGAGAGGCCGGCCCGCTCACTACCTGCGCGGTGGTGACGCTGGCGGCGGCGGGCGAGATGGCCCGCATCCACCACCGCCAGCCGCTGGTGCTGGCCCCCGAGGACTGGCCGCTCTGGCTGGGCGAGGCGGGGCACGGCGCGGCCACGCTGATGAAGGTGCCGCCGGAGGGCACGCTGGAGCTCTACCGGGTGGACCGGGCGGTGAACTCGAACAAGGCGGACGGGCCGGAGTTGCTGGAGCCGCTGGAGGGGTAGGGCCCGGGTTGGCTGCTGGTGCGCTGGTGGAGAGTGCGGGACCGGGGGCCAGCCCCCGGAGCCCCCGGGATTTTTCTTGAGCAAAGACAGGGGGATTGGCGAGTCGCGCTCGGCAGTGGTCGAGGGCGGGCGGGCTGAGGGGGCGTGACGGGGCTTCAGGCGACGAAGGGGGCGCGGAAGGCGCTGGGGCTTTGGCCGGTGATGCGTCGGAAGACGCGGCTGAAATAGGCCGGGTCGTCGAAGCCGAGGCGGTAGCCGATCTCCGCCACATCCTCGCGGGTATAGGCCAGCAGGCGCTTGGCCTCCTGCATCAATAGAAGCTGGGCATAGGCCAGCGGTGAATAGCCCGTGGCGCTGCGGCAATGGCGGGTGAGCTGGCTGGCGGAGAGGCCGAGGGCCGAGGCGCAGGCGCTGATGCTCTGGCGGCACTCGGGATCGTCGCGGATCAGCGCCTCGAAGGCCGCGATCGTGGCGCGCGGGCGCGAGGGGGCGGGGCGGGCCGTCTCTTCCGCCTGGGCCAGGGCGCAGAGGATCTGCAGCACCAGCGCGCGCAGAAGGGGCCCGCGCGCCGGCTGCCGCTGCAGGCGCACCTCGTGCAGCACTTCGAAGGCCTGGGCGGCGAGCGGAGGCGCGGGCAGGCGGCGGGGCGCGTCGGCGATACGCTCCAGCTCCGGCTCGCCGGCGGTGAGGCGCGACATCTCGGTATTGGGCACCGAGACGACATAGCCTTCGATGCCGGGCTGGAAGCGGAAGCCGTGCACAGTGAGGCGCGGCACCGAGATGATCTCGCCGCTCGCCACCGGGCGCCGCTCGCCATCGAGCTCCATCTCGCCGCCACCGTCGATCACCAGAAACACCTGATGCAGGCCAAGGTGACGATGCGGGGCGATGACCCATTCATTCGGGCCGGCGCGATCCTTCAGGCGCTCGCAATGCAGCACATCGGGGAAGTCGCGGCTTTCGCCATAGAGCGCATAGGCGGGGATCAGGCCATGCTGGGCAATCTCTGTCATGCGCGGATCATGCCAGCCGAATTGGCCAACGTCCATGTTCTGCGGGCGGGTGTTGCGCCTATTCTCCCAGACTGACCGGAGGAGGGATCACATGCGCACCCAGGTTTGCATTATCGGCGGCGGGCCGTCGGGGCTGTTGCTCGGCCAGCTTTTGCACCTCGCCGGCATCGACACTGTCGTGTTGGAGCGGCGAACCAAGGCCTATGTGCTCAGCCGCATCCGCGCCGGCGTGCTGGAGCGCGGCATGGTCGGGCTGCTGCAAGAGGCGGGCGTCGCCGGCCGGCTGGAGCGCGAGGGCTATCCGCATGACGGGGTGATGCTCGGCACCGGCGAAGAGATGTTCCGCATCGATTTCAAAGCGCTGACCGGCAAGCAGGTCACCGTATACGGCCAGACGGAGGTGACGCGCGACCTCTACGAGGCGCGAGAGGCGGCGGGGGCGCCGGTGCTCTTCGAGGTGGAGGAGGTAGAGATCGCGGGGCTGGACGGGGCGGCAGCCGAGGTGAGCTTTCTGCATGAGGGCGAGCGCAAGACCATCACCTGTGATTACGTGGCCGGCTGCGACGGCTTTCATGGCCCGTCGCGGCAGGCGATCCCGGCTGAGAAGCGGCGCGAGTTCGAGAAGGTCTTCCCCTTCGGCTGGTTGGGCGTGCTGTCAGAGACGCCGCCGGTGCATGAGGAGCTGATCTACGCCAGCTCCGACAAGGGCTTCGCGCTCTGCTCGATGCGCAACGAAGCGCTCAGCCGCTATTACGTGCAGGTGCCGATGAGCGATCGGGTGGAAGACTGGTCGGACGAGGCCTTCTGGGCGGCCCTGCGCGAGCGCATCCCGGCCGAGGCGGCCGAGGCGCTGGTGACGGGGCCGAGCATCGAGAAGAGCATCGCGCCGCTGCGCAGCTTCGTCTGCGAGCCGATGCAATGGGGACGGCTGTTCCTGTGCGGCGATGCGGCCCATATCGTGCCGCCGACCGGGGCCAAGGGGCTGAACACCGCCGCCTCCGATGTGCACTACCTCTATCAGGCGCTGCGGGCCTTCTATGCCGAGGGCGATGAGGCGGCGCTGGACAGCTATTCCGAGCGGGCGCTGGCCCGGGTGTGGAAGACGCAGCGCTTCTCGTGGTGGATGACCAACCTGCTGCACCATTTCCCCGATCAGACAGGCTATGACCTGCGTGTACAGGCCGCCGAGCTGGCCTTCCTGCAGCAGAGCGAGGCGGCGCAGCGGGCGATGGCGGAGCAATATGTCGGGCTGGAGTACTAGGTGCCGCCTGGGCCGGCTCAGCCCGCCTGCTCGGCCGCCTGGCCGCCCATCCGGTTCCACGCATCGAGCCCGGCGATCTTGTAGGCCTCGGCCAGCGTCGGGTAGTTGAACGTGTTCTCGACGAAGAAATCGACGCTGCCGTGCAGGTTGATGACCGCCTGGCCGATATGGATCAGCTCCGTCGCGCCCTCACCGACGATATGGGCGCCGAGCAGCCGGCGGGTCTTCAGCGAGAAAATCAGCTTCAGAAAGCCGGAATCGACGCCCATGATGTGACCCCGCGAGGTTTCCCGAAACCGGGCGATGCCGCATTCATAGGGCTCGCCGCTGGCGCGCACCTCCTCTTCCGATTGCCCGACGGTGGAAATCTCGGGCACCGCGTAGATGCCGTAGGGAAAGGTCGCCGGCGCCGGGGGCAGGGGCTGGCCGAAGGCGTGGCAGGCGGCGACGCGGCCCTGCTCCATCGAGGTGGAGGCGAGCGAGGGAAAACCGATGACATCGCCCGCGGCATAGATGCCGGGCACCGAGGTTTCGAAGGTCTTGGGGTCTACCTTGATGCGGCCGCGCCTGTCGGCCTCCAGCCCGATGCCGTCCAGCCCCAGAGCGCCGACATTGCCCTGCCGCCCCGCCGCGAAGAGCAGCATCTCCGAGCGGATGCGTCGCCCGTCGGCCAGCGCCACCTCGACGCCGCTGGCGCTCGAGGTGATCTCCTTCACCTCGGCGCCGAGGCGGATCGACATGCCGCGCTCGCGCATCTGGTGGGTGAAATCCGCCACGATCTCGCGGTCGATGAAATCGAGGATGGTGTCGCGCCCCTCCAGCAGGGTGACGGGCACGTCGAGGGCCGAGAAAATGGTGGCATATTCCACGCCGATCACCCCGCCGCCGATGACGGTGAGGGTGCGGGGCAGATGGTCGATCTCCAGGATTTCGTCGCTGTCGAACACGCGCTGACGGTCGAAGGGCACATGCGCGGGCCGGTAGGGCTGGGTGCCGACGGCAATCAGCGCCTTTTCGAAGCCCACCTGGCTGACCTCGCCATCCTCGCCGGTCAGCTCGACGGTGCCGGCATCAATGAAACGCGCCTCGGCGGCGACGCTGCGCACCATGTTGCGCATGAACTGGTGCTGCAGCACCTCGACCTCGTGGTCGAGCGTCTTGTGCAGGCGGGCCATCAGATCGCCCGCCGTGATCTCCTGCTTCACCCGGTAGCCGCGCCCGTAGAAGCCGCGCTCGCGCCAGCCGGAGAGATTGAGCACCGTCTCGCGCAGGGTCTTCGAGGGGATCGTGCCGGTATGAACCGAAACGCCGCCGAGCCGCCGGCCCCTGTCGACCACCAGCACCGAGCGGCCGAGCTTGGCCGATTGCACCGCCGCCCGCCGCCCCGCCGGGCCCGAGCCGATGACCAGCATGTCCACCTTGTCCATCGCGCCTCTCCCTTCGCCCGAACGAGGAAAGCGGACGAAGGGTCAAGAAACAATGACGGAGGGGCAAGTTCGGCGCGCGCAGCGGCCAGATTGCCCGGTGATCGGGCAGGGGCACCGCTCAGGGGGCCGGCACGAACTCTGCATCGTCGCCCGGGGGCAGGGTGAACAGGCCCTCGCCCCAGCGGCCGGCGCGCCATTCTTCCTTCGCGTGCTCGATCTTCTCTCGGCTGGAGGAGACGAAGTTCCACCAAATGTGCCTGCGCTTGCCCATTGTGGCGCCGCCAAGAGCCATCAGTCGGGCGCCCTCCGGCCCAGCGGTGACGAAGATCGGGTCCCCGGGGCGGAACACCATCATGCGACCAGCCTCAAAGCGATCGCCCGCCACCTCGATCTCGCCGCTGGTGATGTAGAGGCCGCGGTCCTCGTGATCGTCGGGCAGGGGGTAGCGGGCGCCGGGGGCGAGCGTGACGTCGAGGTAAAAGGCCTCGGAGAACAGCCGCGCCGGCGCCTCTTCGCCATGGGCGCGCCCCAGCAGCAGACGGGCGGTGATGCCCTCGGCCTCCAGGAGCGGCAGCTCGGATTTGCCATGGTGCTCGAAGCTCGGCGCCACCTCCTCCTTGTCCTCCGGCAGGGCGATCCAGGTCTGGATGCCGAACAGGCTGTTCGGCCCCTGCCGTCCCTCTTCGCTCGTGCGCTCGGAATGCGTCACGCCCCGGCCCGCGACCATCCAGTTGAGCTCGCCGGGGCGGATCATCTGGTCGCTGCCAAGGCTGTCGCGGTGATGGAAATCGCCGCGGTAAAGGTAGGTGACCGTGCCGAGCCCGATATGCGGATGGGGCCGGATATCCACGCCCTTGCCGGTCAGAAACTCCGCCGGCCCCGCCTGATCGAAGAAGATGAACGGCCCGACCATCTGCCGCTGCTGCGAGGGCAGGGCGCGCCGCACCTCGAACTCACCGATGTCCCGGCTGCGCGGGATGATCAGGGTCTCGATTGCCTCCGGCGGCGTATCGCCTGCCACATTCGGGTTCCAGCTCATGGGCGGCTCTCCTTCTCCTCCAAAACATAGGCCTTGGTCCGCCCATGCAACAGGGGCGCCAGCTCTCCGCCAGCGCCCCTGTCATCTTCGACGTCAAAATATCCTCGGGGGGAGCCGCAGGCGGGGGGCAGACAGCCCCCCTCCACGCTTTCCGCCCGCTCAGACAGCCCCGACGGAGCGCTCACTCGGCGGCAGCAGCCCGCGCAGCACGTCGTCGCGGGTGAGCTGGCCGATGAGCTGGCCGTCTTCCTCCACGCCCACGGTGCCCTCGCTTTCGATGAGCTGGGCGATGCCGTCGCGCACGAGGTGATCAGCGGCGATCTTGATCGTCGGCGTGGTGGTCAGCGGCGTCATCAGGTCACGCGCGCGGAACACACCGAGCGGGTTCATGTGCTGCACGAACTCGGCGACATATTCGTTCTCGGGCTTCGAGAAGATGTCGCGCGGCTCGCCGGTCTGGATGATGCGCCCGCCTTCCATGATCGAGATCTGGTTGCCGATCTTGAAGGCCTCATCCAGGTCGTGGCTGACGAAGATGATCGTGCGCTTCAGCCGCTGCTGCAGCTCCAGGAGCTCGTCCTGCAGCTTGGTGCGGATCAGCGGGTCGAGCGCCGAGAAGGGCTCGTCCATCAGCAGGATCGGCGCCTCGGTGGCGAAGGCGCGGGCGAGGCCGACGCGCTGCTGCATACCGCCGGAGAGATCGCCGACCTTGCGCTCGGACCATTCGGAGAGGTTCACGAGGGCGAGCTGCTCGTCGATACGCTCGTTCATCTCCTTCTTCTTCATGCCGCCCAGCTCAAGGCCCAGCCCGACATTCTCACGCACTGTGCGCCAGGGCAGCAGACCGAATTGCTGGAAGACCATGGCGACGTGATGCATGCGGATGCGCCGCAGCTCGGTCGCGCCGGCATGGGTGACGTCGACCATCTTCTCACCGTCGTTCACATGCACGGCGCCGCGCACCACGGGGTTCAGCCCGTTGACGGCGCGCAGCAGCGTCGACTTGCCCGAGCCGGACAGGCCCATGAGCACGACGATCTCGCCCTCTTCGACGGTAAGATCGCAATTGTGCACGCCAAGAACCTGCTTGGTGGCCTCCTGGATCTCGCCGCGCTGCTTGCCCTCGTCCATCATCGGCAGGGCCTTTTTCGGGTCCGAGCCGAAGACGATGGAGACATTCTCGATTCTGACAGCGGTGCTCATTTCTTGCTCCCCATATTCAGGATGCGGTCGAGCATGATGGCCACGACGACGATGACGAACCCGCTTTCGAAGCCGAGCGAGGTGTTCACCTGGTTTAGGGCCCGCAGCACCGGTACGCCAAGGCCCGCGGCGCCGACGAGCGCCGAGACGACGACCATGGAGAGCGAGAGCATGATGGTCTGGTTGAGGCCGGCCATGATCTGCGGCAGCGCATAGGGCAGCTCCACCTTGATCAGCGCCTGTCGCGGCGTGGCGCCAAAGGCGCGGGCGGCTTCCAGCAGCGCCTGCGGGGTGGAATGGACGCCAAGGTAGGTCAGGCGGATCGGCGCGGGCAGCACGAAGATCACCGTGGCGATGAGGCCAGGCACGGTGCCGATGCCGAAGAACACGATGGCCGGGATCAGATACACGAAGGTCGGCAGCGTCTGCATGAGGTCGAGGATCGGGCGGAGCACGACATAGAGCTTTGGCCTGTGTGCCGCTGCGATGCCGATGGGCACGCCGATCAGCATGCAGACGATGCAGGCCGAGAGCACCAGCGTCAGGCTTTGCGTCGTCTCTTCCCAGTAGCCCTGGTTGACGATGAACAGAAAGCCGAGCGCCACGAAGAGGCTCACCTTCCAGCTGCGCTGCAGGGCGTAGGTGATGGCGACGAAGCCGGCGATGACGATGAGCGGGTAGGGTGTCTGCAGCACCCATTCGATGCCGTCGATCATGGCCGACATGATGTCGGCGAAGATGTCGAGCAGGAAGCCCAGGTTGTCGCGGATCCAGTCGAAGATGGCGCTCGCGACGTCACCGACGGGTATCTTGTAGCTCTCTAGCCAGTCCATGGCGGTCTCTGTCCCCTGTCCTTTTGGATGGGTGGCCCCCGTTTGCGAGGTGCCCCGTTATTAAAAAGGGCGCCCTCCGGGGGCGCCCTCTGGTCAGCAGGACCGGCCAGATCGTTGGCCGGCCGATCCTGCCGCGATCTTACATGCCGAGCGATGCTTTGACAGCCGGAAGACCCTCTTCGCCGTCGATCGTGGTCACGCCGTCGAGCCAGCTTTCCCACTGATCGGGGTTTTCCTGCAGCCAGGCTTCGGTGGCGTCGGACGGATCGGCGCCATCATCGAGGATCTGGCCCATGATGCCGTTTTCCATGTCGAGCGAGAACTTCATGTTCTGAAGCAGCTTGCCGACATTGGGGCATTCTTCGACATAGCCGGTACGGGTGACGGTGTTCACCACGCCTTCGCCGCCGAAGAAGTCTTCGCCGCCGGGCAGGTACTCCAGGTCGAAGTTGGCGTTCATCGGGTGGGGCGCCCAGCCGAGGAACACGATGTCTTCCTGGTCGTCAACGGCGCGGCGCACCTGCGCCAGCATGCCCTGTTCGGAGCTTTCGACGACCTCGAAGCCTTCGAGGTCGTACTTGTTCTCTTCGGTCAGCGACACGAGGTAGCCGTTGCCTTCGTTGCCGGGCTCGATGCCGTAAATCTTGCCGTCGAGCTCGTCACGGAAGGTGTTGATGTCGGCGTAGCTCTGCAGCCCCTTCTCGTAGGTATAGGCCGGCACGGCGAGCGTGTAGACGGTACCTTCGAGGTTGGTGCCGACGGTCTCGATCTCGCCCGAATCCAGGTAGGGGCCGATGGCGCCTTCCTGGGCCGGCAGCCAGTTGCCGAGGAAGACATCGATGTCGTCGCTTTCCAGAGCGGCGAAGGTCACCGGCACGGAGAGGATCTTGATGTCCACGTCGTAGCCGAGGCCCTCGAGCACGTGCTCGGCGGTCGCGGTGGTGGTGGTGATGTCGGTCCAGCCGACGTCGGAGAAGGTGACCGTGTCACAATCGGCCAGCGCGGCAGAGGCGCACAGGGCGAGGGCGGAGGCGGTAGCGGTGGTCGCGTAGAGTTTCATTCGATGCTCCCTAGTCGTTGCGTTTTTTGAAATCTGATTGACCAGTCAAACAATGAAGCTTTATGGCCAGATGGCAACAGTTTTTTCTGAGGAGCGGCACATGGGCGTCGAAATGCGACGCAGGGAAGAGCTGATCAGGGCCACGATCAACGTGATCGGCGAGGCCGGATCGCTCGACATCACCGTCGGCCGGATCGCGAAGAAAGCCGGGGTCTCTCCGGCGCTGGCCTTCCACTATTTCGGCGACAAGGAACGGCTGTTCCTTGCCTCGATGCGCCATGTCCTGCGCTCTTATCACGACGATGTCGTCACCGCATTGTCCGATGCCTCAAACCCGCGAGAGCGGCTTGAGCGGATCATCCATGCCAACTTCGCGCCGGGCAACTTTCATCGCGGCGTCATCGCCGCATGGCTCAATTTTTACGTGCTCGCGCAATCCTCGAACGAGGCGCACCGCCTGCTTCGAATCTACCATCGGCGCCTGCAATCGAACTTCGTTCACGAGCTGCGCCCGCTGGTGGGCGACGAGGCCGAAAGGGTGGCCGCCCGGCTCGGCGCGCTGATCGACGGGTTGTACCTGCGCCTTGTTCTGACCCCGGTGGAAACCGCCGGCGAGAGCGCCATCGAAACCGTCCTCGCGACGCTGGACAACGAACTGAAGGCTCATCAATGACCCGCCCCAATATCCTTATCCTGATGGTCGACCAGCTGAACGGAACGCTCTTCCCGGATGGCCCGGTCGACTGGCTGCATGCGCCCAATCTGAAGGCACTGGCCGCCGAATCGGCACGCTTTCAGACCTGCTACACCGCCTCGCCCCTCTGCGCGCCGGCGCGGGCCAGCTTCATGTCGGGGCAGCTTCCCAGCGTGACGGGCGTCTATGACAACGCCGCGGAATTCACCTCGAGCCTGCCGACCTACGCGCATCACCTGCGCCGTGCGGGCTACCAGACGGCACTGTCGGGCAAGATGCATTTCGTCGGCCCCGACCAGTTGCACGGGTTCGAGCAGCGGCTGACGACCGACATCTACCCCGCCGATTTCGGCTGGACGCCCGACTACCGCAAGCCCGGCGAGCGGATCGACTGGTGGTACCACAACATGGGCTCCGTCACCGGCGCCGGCGTCGCCGAGATCACCAACCAGATGGAATACGACGACGACGTCGCCTTCCAGGCCGAGCAGAAGCTCTTCGACCTCTCGCGCGGCCGCGACGAGCGCCCGTGGTGCCTGACGGTGAGCTTCACCCACCCGCACGACCCCTACGTGGCCCGCAAGAAATACTGGGATCTCTACGAAGATTGCGAGCACCTGCTGCCGCCGGTGCCGGCCATGCCCTATGAGGCGCATGACGCCCATTCCAAGCGCATCTTCGACGCCAACGACTGGCGCAATTTCGACATCACCGAAGAGAACATCCGCCGGGCACGGCGCGGCTATTTCGCCAATATCTCGTATCTCGACGACAAGATCGGCGGCATCCTCGATGTGCTGAAACGCACCCGGCAGGAGGCCACCATCCTGCTCGTCTCCGACCATGGTGACATGCTTGGCGAGCGTGGCCTGTGGTTCAAGATGAGCTTCTTCGAGGGCTCGTCCCGCGTGCCGCTGATGATCTCGGGGCAGGGCATCCCGCCGGGGCTGATCGAGCAGCCCGTCTCCACCATCGACGTCTGCCCCACGCTCTGCACCCTCGCGGGCTGTAGCATGGACGAGGTCGCGCCGTGGACGGAGGGCGAATCGCTCATCGAGGTCGCCAAGGGCGAGGCCGAGCGCAGCCCCGTGGCGATGGAATATGCGGCCGAGGCCAGCTACGCGCCGCTCGTCGGTATCCGCGACGGAAAGTACAAGTACATCCGCTGCGACCTCGATCCCGAGTTGCTGTTCGACCTTGAGGCCGACCCCCACGAGCTGACCAACCTCGCCGGTGACCCCGCCCATGCCGAGGCGCTGGAGCGGCTGCGGGCGCGGGCCGATGCGCGCTGGGATCTGGCCGAGTTCGACGATGACGTACGCAAGAGCCAGGCGCGGCGCTGGATCGTCTACGAGGCGCTGCGCAACGGCAGCTACTACCCGTGGGATTACCAGCCCCTGCGCGATGCCTCCGAGCGCTACATGCGCAACCACATGGATCTGAACGACGTCGAAGAGGGCCAGCGCTTCCCGCGCGGCGAGTGAACCATATGAGCTACGATCCCCAGCCCCAGGGCAGCCACTACATCGGCGGCGCCTATGTCGAGGATACGGAAGGTGCCGAGATCCCCGTGATCTACCCCGCCACCGGAGAGCGCATCGCCACACTGCATGCCGCGACGCCTGCGGTGATCGAGCAGGCGCTCGCCGCCGCCAAGGCCGCGCAGAAGGACTGGGCCACTTGGTCCCCCCGCGAGCGGGGCCGGGTGCTGACCCGCGCCGCCCAGATCATCCGTGAGCGCAACCGCGAGCTCAGCGAGCTGGAGACGCGCGACACCGGCAAGCCCCTGCAGGAGACGCTGGTCGCCGACGCCACCTCCGGCGCCGACGCGCTGGAATATTTCGGCGGGCTGGCCGCGAGCCTTTCCGGCGAGCATATCCAGCTCGGCGATGACTGGGTCTACACGATCCGCGAGCCGCTCGGTGTCTGCGTCGGCATCGGGGCGTGGAACTACCCCACCCAGATCGCCTGCTGGAAGACGGCCCCCGCGCTCGCCTGCGGCAACGCGATGGTCTTCAAACCCTCGGAGATGACGCCGCTCTGCGCGCTCAAGATCGCCGAGATCATGGTGGAGGCGGGGGCGCCGCCGGGCCTCTTCAACGTCGTGCAGGGCTACGGCGAGGTCGGCGCCAGTCTCGTGACCGACCCCCGCGTCGCCAAGGTCTCCCTCACCGGCTCGGCCCCCACCGGCAAGCGCGTCTATGCCGCCGCGGCGGGCGAGATGAAGCATGTCACGATGGAGCTGGGCGGCAAGTCGCCGCTGATCGTCTTCGACGATGCCGAGCTCGACAATGCCGTGGGCGGCGCCATCCTCGGCAACTTCTATTCCTCGGGCCAGATCTGCAGCAACGGCACCCGGGTCTTCGTGCAGCGCGACCTGGTGGAGCCCTTCCTTGCCCGGCTGAAAGAGCGGCTGGGCGGTGTCGTCGCCGGTGACCCGATGGACGAGGCGGTGAACTACGGCCCCATGGTCAGCGAAAAGCAGATGCGCATCGTGCAGGAGTTCATCCGCAAGGGGAAGGACGAGGGCGCCCGCCTCGTCACCGGCGGTGGCCAGATGGCGGGGGCGGGCTTCTTCCTCGAACCCACCGTCTTCGCCGACGTGACCGACGACATGACCATCGCGCGCGAAGAGATCTTCGGGCCGGTCATGTCCGTCCTCGCCTTCGACACCGAGGAAGAGGCGATCGCCCGCGCCAACGCCACGCCCTATGGCCTCTCCGCCGGCGTCTTCACGCGCGACATCTCCCGCGCCCACCGGGTGATCCGCCAGCTCGAAGCGGGCTCCTGCTTCATCAACTCCTACAACGACGCGCCGGTCGAGGCGCCGTTCGGCGGGGTGAAAGCCTCGGGCGTGGGCCGCGAGAACTCCAAGGAAGCCATCAACCACTACAGCCAGGTCCGCTCCGTCTACGTGCGGATGGGCGACGTCGAGGCGCCGTTCTGATGGGCGAGATGCGGGCCGATTACGTCATCGTCGGTGCGGGCAGCGCCGGTTGCGCCATGGCCTATCGGCTCGCCGAGGCCGGCAAGCGCGTGCTGGTCATCGAGCATGGCGGCTCCGACTGGGGGCCGCTCATCCAGATGCCGGGCGCGCTCAGCTACCCGATGAACATGAAGCGCTACGACTGGGGCTACCAGTCCGAGCCCGAGCCGCACCTCGGCGGGCGCAAGCTGGCCCTGCCGCGCGGCAAGGTCATCGGCGGCTCCTCCTCGATCAACGGCATGATCTACGTGCGCGGCCACGCCCGCGACTTCGACCATTGGGCCGAGGAGGGGGCGAGCGGCTGGGGCTATGCCGACGTTCTGCCGTACTTCAAGCGCATGGAAGACTGGCACGCCGGCGGCCATGGCGGTGACACCGAATGGCGCGGGCAGGGCGGGCCGCTGCACGTCACCCGCGGCACCCGCGAGAACCCGCTGACCCGCGCCTTCGTCGAGGCCGGGCAGCAGGCCGGCTACCCGGTGACGCCCGATTACAACGGCCGCCAGCAGGAGGGCTTCGGCCCCTACGACATGACCGTCTGGAAGGGCCAGCGCTTCTCCGCCGCCCGCGCCTACCTGCGCCCGGCGCTCAAGCGCGCCAATTGCGAGCTTGTCCGCGCTTTGGCGCGCCGCGTGGTGCTGAAGGATGGCCGCGCCGTGGGCGTCGAGGTCGAGCGGGGCGGCAAGATCGAGGTGATCCATGCAGAGCGCGAGGTCATCCTCGCCGCCAGCTCGATCAACTCGCCGAAGCTGCTCATGCTCTCCGGCATTGGGCCGGGGGCGCATCTGGCCGAGCACGGCATCGACGTGGTCGCCGACCGCCCCGGCGTCGGGCAGAACCTGCAGGACCATCTGGAGCTCTACATCCAGGTCGCCGCCAGCCAGCCAGTGAGCCTCGCCAAGTACTGGAACCTCCTCGGCAAGGCCTATGTCGGCGCCCGCTGGCTCTTCACCCGCACCGGGCCGGGGGCCAGCAACCAGTTCGAGAGCGCGGGCTTCATCCGCTCCGCCGCCGGCGTGGAATACCCCGACATCCAGTACCACTTCCTGCCCATCGCCGTGCGCTACGACGGGCAGGCCAGCCCCGAGGGCCACGGCTTCCAGGCCCATGTCGGCCCGATGCGCAGCCCCTCGCGCGGCGAGGTCACCCTGCGCTCGGGCGATCCGAAGGACGACCCGCGCGTGCTTTTCAACTACATGAGCACCCCGCAGGATTGGGAAGACTTCCGCAAGTGCATCCGCCTGACGCGTGAGATCCTCGGGCAGGAGGCGTTCAAGCCCTTCTACAAGCACGAGATCCAGCCCGGCGAGGCGGCGCAGAGCGACGAGGCGCTCGACGATTTCATCCGCGAGCACGTGGAGAGCGCCTATCACCCCTGCGGCACCGCCAAGATGGGCGCGGCGAGCGACCCGATGGCGGTGGTCGACCCCGAGGCAAGGGTGATCGGGGTGGAGGGGCTGCGCCTCGCCGACAGCTCGGTTTTCCCGCGCATCACCAACGGCAATCTCAACGCGCCGTCGATCATGGTGGGCGAGAAGGCGGCCGATCACATCCTCGGCCGCGCGCCGCTTGCCCCCTCGAACATGGAGCCGTGGATCAACCCGGATTGGGAGACCTCCCAGCGCTGAGCGCCCCCGGACGGCGGAACAATGCCGCCGCCCCGGGGCTTTCCTCCTCAACCGGCGCCGCCCGGCCACAGGCTGGCGGTGCCTTTGATGGAGGACATCCCGATGGCCGATGACAAATCCCGCGACGACACCCTGCCCACCGGCGGCCCCGGCGGCGCGTCCCCCTCGCCGCACGGCCCCATTTCCACCCCCGCCGGCCCCGCCATGGCGCCAGCCGGTCTCGACCGCGAGGCCGCGGACGAGGTGGATGCCGAGGTGGCCCGCGATGAGAGCCGCCCCGCCTACGCCCCCGATCCCACCGGCATGGCCGCTCGCAGCGACCTTGGTCACGCCGCCGCTGACCCCACGCCGGGCCCGCATCGCGAGGCCAATTCGGGCGGCGCGAACACCGGGCTGATCTTCGGCGGCCTGGCGTTCGCGCTCGTCGTCATCGTGGCGCTCATCGTCTTGATCTGACGGGCGAAGGCAGCGCGGCGGCTGGGGCTGCCGCGCCTTAGCCTGCTGACCAGAAACATCGGAGACACCCATGGCCGACGATCTCATCGCCTTCGCCCTCACCTGTTCGCTGCGCCAATCGGGGGAGGGCAAGCCCAGCTCCTCCGATCTGATGACCGACCGGCTGTTTGCCGAACTGGAGGCGCTGGGGGTGACCTGCGGCAAGGCCCATGCCGCCGATCACGACATCAAGCCGGGTGTCAGCGCCGATGAAGGCGACGGCGATGCCTGGCCCGCACTCCGCGAAAAGATCATGGCCGCCGACATCTTCGTGCTGGCAACGCCGATCTGGATGGGCCAGCCGAGCAGCATCTGCAAACGCGTGCTGGAGCGGCTCGACGCCTTCATGGGCGAGGCCGATGACAAGGGCCGCATGCCGACCCTCGGCAAGATCGCCCTAGTAGCCGTTGTGGGCAACGAGGACGGCGCGCACGCCACCCATGCCGCCTGCTTCCAGGCGCTGAGCGATGTCGGCTTCACGGTGCCAGCTAATGCGGGAGTATACTGGGTGGGCGAGGCGATGGGCTCCGTCGATTACGCCGATCTCGACCCGCAGCCGGAGAAGGTGGCCGATGCGCTCAAGCTCGCCGCCTCCAACGCAATGCATCTGGCGAAGATGACGAAGGCTGCGCCCTTCCCGGGCGCCTAGCCGGCCGGGGCGAGGGTGGCGACGCCGAGCAGCGCTTCCACCCGCGTCGCGTCGAACTCCCCGCGTGGCCCGATGCAGACGAGGCCGGTCGCGCGACTGCCTTCCACCGGTTCCAGCTCATGGCGGCTGCCGACGACATGGATCAGCACCATACCATCTGGCGTCGGCACGAAACCTTTGGCCCGCGTGACCCCCTCATCCGCCGCCAGCGCCGCAGCAAGGTCACCGGCATCTACCGGGCCATCGGGGCGCAGCACGATGGACTCGTAGCCGCCATGCGCGCTTTCCGCCTTGTGACCGCGAGCAGGCAGGGGCACCGCGCCGAGCACTGCCGCAATGGGCGCCTCGCCGCGGATGACGGGCAGGATGCGGGTGCGCGGCGCCTTGGTCTTTAGCCAGTCGGTCACTTCGGCCAGCGCGGCCTCATCCACCAGATCCGGTTTCGTGAGCAGCACCAGATCCGCCTGCGCGAGCTGGCGGTCGATGGTGTCGGCCAGGTAGGGCCGCGCGGCGTTGCGGCGGATCTGCTCGGCATCCGCCAGCACAAGGATGCCGTCCGAGCGCATGCCCTGCATCAGCCCGACGGTCGCGGCGATGGCGCCGGGCAGGGCCACGCCCGAAGCCTCGATCAGCAGGTGATCGGGGCGAGGCTCCATCGCCAGCACGTCCTCCAGCGCGCCGAGCAGGTCGCTGCCATAGGCGCAGCAGACGCAGCCGCCGGAGATCGAGATCAGCCCGTCCTCCTCGGCCTCGATCAGGTCGCCGTCGATGGGCAGCTCACCGAACTCGTTGACGAGCACGGCGAGGCGCTGCCCCTCGTTGTGGCGGAGGAGATGGTTGACCAGCGTGGTCTTCCCGGCGCCCAGATAGCCGCCGATGATGGTGACGGGCAGGTCCATCAGATATCGGCGGCGGCGAAGATGCGCCCCCCCTGCACGGTGCCCCAGACCGGCACGTCCTTCAGCGCCATCGGGTCCACGGCCGTCGGGTCCTCCTCCAGAACCGCGAAATCGGCGCGCTTGCCGGCCTCGATGGAGCCGATGAGATGGTCCATCTTCATCGTCACCGCCGCGCCCATGGTGATGGCGTAGAGCGCCTCGGCCACGGTGAGCTTCTGCGCCTCGCCCTGCACCCGGCCGCTGGCCGTCAGCCGCGTCACGGCGGCCCACGCGGTGAAGAGGGGCCCGAGCGGCGTGACCGGGGCGTCGGAGTGGATGGCCATGATGACGCCCTCGTCCAGCGCCGAGCGGCAGGCATTCATCCGCTCCGCCCGCTCGGGGCCGACGGTGAGGCGGTAGTGCTCGTCGCCCCAGTAGAAATGGTGGTTGGCGAAGAGGTTCACCCCCATGCCCAGCCGCGCCATCTTGCGGAACTGCTCCTGGCTGGCGAGCTGGCAGTGCTGGAGCGTGAAGCGGTGATCGCGGTCGGGCGCGTCGCGGAGCGCGGCCTCCAGCGTGTCGATGCACAGCTGCGTCGCCTCGTCGCCGTTGGTGTGGGTGTGGACCTGGATGCCGGCCTTGAGGGCGAGCGTGTAGATCTCCTTCAGCTGCTCCGGGGCGATGTACCACATGCCGTTGGGGGCGCCGTTGTAATAGCCGGGCCAGCGCAGGCGGGCCGAGAAGCCCTGGATCGAGCCGTCGGAGACGACCTTGATGCGGCCGAGCTCCAGCCTGTCGGTGCTCTGCTCCTTCAGCGCGATCACCTGCTCGATCAGGTCCTTCGGCGCCATGCCCATCGCGATGCGGAAGGCGGCGATGCAGGCGGGGTAGTCGGGCGCGCCGGTGACGCGCTTGAACATGGCCGTGATCTCGTCGTTGAGCTGGGCGCCGAGGTCGGACGAGGTGGTGACACCCGCGCGCACGCAGAGCCGCCCGTAGTTGATCAGCCCCTGCTCGTCGGCGGCGAGGAAGGCGCGGTCCATGCCCACGAACTTGCCGACGGGCAGCATGATCTCGGGGCTCTTCAGCTCGCCGGTGGGCAGGCCGTCGCTCCCCAGCGGGATGCCCGGGTGGTTGTGACCGGTCTTGAGCATCCCGGCCAGCTCGAGCGCCTTGGTGTTGACGTTGAGGATATGGCCGGAGGCGTGCTGGATGCCGACGGGGCGGGTGGAGGAGACGCGGTCGAGATCGGCGCGCGTCATGCGCACGTTGTCCATGTAGATAGGGTCGAGCCCCCAGCCGAGGAGCGGGGCATCGGGGTCGTCCATCGCCGCCTCGACCTCGCTGAGGCGAGCGACGACGTCGTCGATGCTCTTGAGGCCGTCCCATGTCTTTCCGTCCGGGTCCATCCGGTCGAACCAGCCGACATAGGTAAAGTTCCAGAGCGCGCCCTCCATCGTGTGGGCGTGGCCCTCGATGAGGCCCGGCATCAGCACCTTGTCCTTGAAGGTCTCGTCCAGCTTGTACTCGCCCCATCCCGCCAGCTCCTCCAGCGTGCCGGCGCCGAGGATGTGGCCGTCGCGGACGGCCACATGGGAGGCCTCGGGGCGCGAGGGGTTCATGGTGATGATCTTGGCGGCGGAATAGATGGTGGTGGTCATCGAAGGGGTCCTTCAGGGGGAGGTCAGGCGGCCAGCTCGGCCAGCGGCGGGGCAAGCTCGCCCGCGTAGTGGCAGGCGACGGTGTGGCCGCCGCCGAAATCCTTCACCGGCGGCTTCTTCGCGACGCAGGTGTCGGTGGCGAAGGGGCAGCGCCCGGCGAAGCGGCAGCCTTTCGGCGGGTCGATGGGGCTGGGCGGTTCGCCGGTGATGGTGAAGCGCTTCTCCTCACCCGCCTTGGTGTCGGGCGTCAGCGCCGCGGCCATCAGCGACCAGGTGTAGGGATGCTTGGCCTGCGCATAGAGCCGGCCGGTGGGGGCGCGCTCGACGAACTCGCCCAGGTACATGACGGCCACCTCGGTGCAGATGTTCTGCACCACGGCCAGGTCGTGGGAGATGAAGACATAGGTGAGGAATTTCTCGCGCTGGATACGGCGCAGCAGGTTCAGAATCTGCGCCTGGATCGCGACGTCCAGCGCCGAGACCGGTTCGTCACAGACGATGAGGCTCGGCTGCGTCGCCAGCGCCCGCGCGATGGAAAGCCGCTGCCGCTGCCCGCCGGAAAACTGGTGCGGGAAGAGCCGCGCCGTATCGGGATGCAGGCCTACGTCGGCGAAGCACTGGCGCACCCAATGGTCGCGCCCGCCCTTGGGGCCGAGGCCCATGAGGTCGAGCGGCTCGCGCACGGCCTGCCCGGCGCGCAGGCGCGGGTTGAGGGAGGAATAGGGGTCCTGGAAGATCATCTGGAAGCGGTGGCGCAGGGCGCGCAGCTTGTCGCCCGAGAGCTCCGAGATTTCGTTGTCTCCGAGGCGGATCGAGCCCTCCGTCGGGTCTTCCAACCGCATCAGCGCCTTGGCGACGGTGGATTTGCCCGAGCCGCTCTCGCCCACGATGCCAAAGCAGGCGCCGCGGGGCACATCGAACGTCACCCCGTCGACGGCATGGACGACATCGCCATTGGCCAGCGGGAAATGGACCTTGAGGTCCCGCACGCTCAGCATCGTCTCGGTCATGCGAAGGCCTCCTCTCCGGCTTTCCAGCAGAGCGC
This sequence comes from Pseudoroseicyclus sp. H15, assembly GCF_054353345.1. NCBI lineage: Bacteria > Pseudomonadati > Pseudomonadota > Alphaproteobacteria > Rhodobacterales > Paracoccaceae > Pseudoroseicyclus > Pseudoroseicyclus sp. H15. The sequence goes on along the minus strand of NZ_JBTHJE010000006.1, from coordinate 352,353 downwards.
GCTATGCGCGGGCGTCAGCGCCTCCACCGGGGGCGGCGACGTCTCGCAGCGGTTGTCGGCGAGCGGGCAGCGCGGGGCGAAGCGGCAGGCCTTGGGAAATCGCCCGATGGGCGGCACGATGCCGGGGATCTCGCCGAGCGCCGGCAAGTCGCCCTGCATGGCCGCCGGCCCGAGCCGCAGCGTGGGCGTGCAGGCCATCAGGCCGCGGGTATAGGGATGCGAGGGGGCGTGCAGGATCTGCTCGACCGGCCCCGTCTCGATACACTTGCCGGCGTAGAAGACAGCGACGTGATCGGCCATCTCGGCCACGGCGCCAAGGTCGTGGGTGATGAGCATGATGGCGGTCTGAGTCTCGCCCTGCAGCTCCTTGAGCAGGCGGAAGATCTGCGCCTGCACGGTGACGTCGAGCGCTGTCGTCGGCTCGTCGGCGATGATGAGTTTCGGCCGGCAGGCGAGCGCGATGGCGATCATCACGCGCTGGCGCATGCCGCCCGACAGCTCGTGCGGGTAGTTGCTCATCCGCCGTTCGGGGGCCGGGATCTGCACGGCGCGCAGCATCTGCAGGGCGCGCTCGCGCGCCTCGGGGCCGGAGAGGCCCTGATGCAGCTCGAGCACCTCGGAAATCTGGCGGCTGACCGTGAGCACCGGGTTCAGCGCCGTCATCGGCTCCTGAAAGATCATCGAGAGCGCATTGCCCCGCAGGCGGCGACGCTGCCGGTCGGGCATCGCCGCGAGGTCCTGCCCTTCGAAGAGGATCTGCCCGCCGGTCACGGCGAAGCGGTCGGGCAGCAGGCCCATGGTCGCCAGCGCCGTCATCGACTTGCCGCAGCCGCTTTCGCCGACAATGCCGATGGTGCGGCCCGCCTCCAGCGTCAGCGAGATGCCATCGAGCACGTTCAGCACCTCGCGCCCAGTGTCGACGCCGACCTTCAGATCGCGGATTTCCAGAACGGGAGCCATCAGCGCCTCCTCAGCTTGGGGTTGAGCGCATCGTTGATGCCGTCACCGACGAGCGAGATGGCCAGAACGGTGATGAAGATGGCGAGGCCGGGGAAGGTCACCGTCCACCAGGCGTCGAGCAGGTAGTTGCGGTTCTGCCCGATGATCAGGCCCCAGGACATCGTGTTGGGGTCGCCGAGGCCGAGGAAGCTCAGCCCCGCCTCGAAGAGGATTGCCGTGCCCACGGCGAGGCCGGCTGCGACAACCAGCGGTGGCATGGCGCCCGGCAGGATCACCCGGAAGATCAGGTAGGCATCGCGCGCGCCGGCGGTGGTGGCGGCGGCCACATAGTCGATCTTCTTGATCCGCATCACCTCTGCGCGGGCGAGACGCGCCACCTGAGGCCAGGCGACGATGCCGATGGCGATAGTGATCGTGGTGAGCGACGCGGTGAAGATCGTGACCAGCACCATGGCGAGCATCAGGGCGGGCAGGATCTGGAAAAACTCCGTCACCTTCATCAGCGCCCGGTCGATCACCCCGCCGAAATAGCCGGCCAGCGCGCCCACCAGGATGCCGATGACGACGGAGAGCACGGCGGCGGTGACGCCGACGGTCAGCGTCGCGCGGCCACCCTCGATGATGCCGGCGAGGATGTCGCGGCCGAGGTAATCGGTGCCGAGCGGGGCATAGGGGCCGAAGGGGGCGACGAAGGGCAGATCGACCATCGTGTAGGGATCGACATTGTAGAGCGCGGGGCCGGCGACCGTGACGACGACGACGACGAGCAACAGCACGAGGCCGAAGACGGCAGCGGCGTTGCGCAGGAAGACGGCGGCGAATTCTTTCGCCGGGCTGGCGGGCCTTGCCGCATCCGGCGCCTGCAGCGGCGCGGCTTGTTTGGCGGGCTCGGGGCGGGTCTCATCCGGCGCGGGGGCGATCTCGGTGCTGTCGGCCACGATGGGGCGGCTGGCTTCTGCGGCGCTCATGCGGGGTCTCCTTTGGCGGCAGGCTCCGGAGCCGGTTTGCGGGCGCGGCGGCGGGCGCCGCCGATGCGCGGGTCGATCTTGCGGTAGGCGAGGTCGGTGAGCTCGTTGGCCACCATGACCAGAACCGCGGAGAAGAAGAGGATGGCGAGTAGCGTGGGGTAATCGCGCCGCAGGATGTTCTCGTAGGCGAGCCGGCCGAGGCCGGGCCAGTTGAAGACCGTCTCCACCAGCACGGCGCCGGCAAAGAGCTGGCCGAATTGCAGGCCGACCATGGTGACGACCGGGATCAGCGCGTTGCGCAGCGCGTGGCCGTAGACGACCCGCCGCTCGGGCAGGCCCTTGGCCCGCGCGGTGCGGATGTAATCGGCGCCGAGGACGTCGAGCATCGAGGCGCGGGAGAGGCGGGAATAGGAGGCGATGTAGATCGTCGCCAGCGTCACGGCGGGCAGCACGAGGTGGTGCAGCACGTCGAGCACGGCGGCGACGGGGCCGGAGGTGCCGCGAATGTTCGTCATCCCCGAGACTGGGAAGAGCGGCCAGACATTGGCGAAGAGGATCAGCAGCATCAGCCCGGTCCAGAAGACCGGCGCCGAATAGCCCGCCAGCGAGAAGATCGTGACGAAGTAGGAGAGCACACCGCGCGGCCGCCGGGCGGAGAAGATGCCGAGGAGCGTGCCGATCAGCACTGCGAGGGCGAGGGCCGAGAAGACCAGCATGATCGTCGCGGGCATCCGCTGCAGGATCAGCGAGAGCACTGGCTGGTTGAAGTAATAGCTGTAGCCGAAATCTCCCGTCGCCACCTTGCCCACGTAGATGGCGAGCTGCGTCAGCACCGGTTTGTCGAGCCCGTAATCGGCCCGCATCTGCGCGATCACCTCTTCCGAGGCGCCGCCCATCTCGCCCACGATCACGTCCACCGGGTCGCCGGGGGCCAGCTGGATGAGCAGGAAGTTGAGCACGATGACGGCGAGGAGCAGACCAAGGGCCTGTGCCAGTCTCGACAGGGCGGGGGTGTAGCGGGACATCGGTCGCACTCCGGCGTCAGGCGGGGATTGGGGCCGCCCGCGCCGGGAGAGTTGCGCGGGCGGCCGGGGAGGAGGCGTGAGTGGGGCCTACTCCCAGTACATCTCGTCCCAGGGCGACGCGGCGCCCCAGATCGTGAGGGGAACGCCGGCAAGGCCTTCCTTGTAGACGGTGTAGAAGGGCGCGACGTTGAGGTAGAGGATGGGCGCATCCGCCACGACGATCTGCTGGAACTCCTTGTAGAGCTCGGCGCGCGTCGCGGGGTCGTTCTCCATCGCCGCCTGCTCCAGCAGTTCGTCAACCCGCGGGTTGGAATATTGCTGGGTGTTCGACCAGATGACGCCGGGGCGGATGTTGGAGGTGAGATAGGTGCGGTTCACCCCGATCACCGGGTCGCCCCAGTTGTAGACGCTGTCGGTCGTCAGCTCGAAATCGTAGTTCGAGATCCGCTGCGCCCAGGTCGGGAAGTCGGGCGAGGCGCGCACCTCGACCTCAATGCCGATCTGGCGCAGCTGCGAGCGCAGGTATTCGGCGAGGTTGCGGCCCATCTCCACGGCGCCGGGGGCGAAATCCACCGTCATGGTGAAGCGGGTGCCGTCGCCATCGGGCATGAGGCCCGCCTCGTCGAGCAACGCGTTGGCCTTGTCGAGATCGACGTCGTAGGTCTCGACCTCATCGGTCGCCAGCGGCGAGGAGTTCACGATCGGGCCGGTGGAGTTGGAGACGAGGCCGGCCATCAGCCGGTCGTTGATGAAGTTCTTGTCGATGGCAAAGCCGATGGCCTGGCGGACGCGGGCATCGTCGAACGGCGCCTTGGCGGTGTTGAAGGCGAGCCAGTTGAGCGCGCCGAAGCCATCGTTGCCCTCGTCGGTCACGATCAGCCCGTCGGTGTTCTGCAGGCGGGCAATGTCACGCGGGCTGCCGGCGAAGGGCATGTAGTCGATATCGCCGCGCTCGGCGGAGAGGACGAGGTTCGCCGGATCGCCGATGATCTGCACGATCACCTCGTCCAGGTACGGGCGGCCCTCGATGAAGAAGTTCTCGTTCTTCGCCAGCCGGTAGAACTCGCCCTGCCGGTATTCCTCGAAGACGAAGGGGCCGGAGCCGACCGGCTCCAGGTTGGCCGGGTTCGCCTGAATGTCGCCCTCGCCGTAGACGTGCTCGGGGATGATCGGCATCAGCGCCGGCGACATGGCAAGCAGCAGCGCCGGGTGCGGCTGGGCGAGGTGGATCACCGCCGTCAGGTCTTCTGGCGTGTCGACGCTCTCCACCGGGGCGAGCATCGTCTGGAACGGGTGGTTCGCCTTGATCGTCTCGATCGAGAAGGCGACATCCTCCGATGTGATCGGCTCGCCATCGTGGAAGGTCGCGCCCTCCACGAGGTGCAGCGTCACCGTTAGGCCGTCCTCGGCCACCTCCCAGCTTTCGGCGAGATAGGGCAGGGGGTTCCACTCGGCATCGTAGCGCAGGGGGCTGGCGAAGATCTGGGTAGAGGCCATGGCCGTGGCGATGCCCGACTGGATGGCGCCGTTGAAGTGGCGCGGCACCTGCGTCGTGCCGACGATGAGCGTGCCGCCGTCTTCGGGCGCGGCGGCCGCGCTCATCGCGGCGAGAGAGACCGTGGCGGCCAGGATCGGGCGGAGGAGGAAGTGTTTCATGTCAGCTCGCATCCAAATGAGGGAATTGGGTGGGACTTGCCGGATTGTTGGTCACCCGGTCGCTTATTTCTTGGTCCAGCGATCCGTATTGCTGTGGTCCAGCCCGCGCGGACCCGTCCGGGGCTGGATCTGGCGCGGCAAAAGCGGGCAGAGCGGCGCTAAATGCGCCCGCAAATCAGGCAGGTGGGCCAGGGCGGGCCAGGAGCGCCGGTCAGGCCCCATGGGCGCCGGCCAGTCGCGGGGCGGCGGGCTGCAGGCTCGCCGCCGCCTCGGCGAGGCGCTTCAGCCCGGCCTCGATAAGGCTCTCGTCGATATAGGCGACGCCGAGGCGGATGAAGCGGCCCAGATCGGCCTCGCGTACGAAGGGGTCACCTGATTCCACCAGCACGCCCATCTCGGCCGCGCGGGCCGCGAGGGCCACAGCGTCTATGCCGGGCGGGCATTCCAGCCAGACGGAAGAGCCGCCTTCACCGGCGCTCCGCCGGAAGCCGGGCAGATAGCGGTCGACCCCCTTGGCCAGCCGCTGCCAGCGCGCGGCATGGGCGGTGCGAAGCGAGCGGATCAGGCCGAGGTAATGCCCCTCCGCCAGGAAGATCGCGGCGGTGCGCTGATTGTTGAGCGGGGCGGAGCGGTTCATCAGCCGCCGCAGCCAGCGCGCCTCGGCCACCAGCGTGCGGTCGGCCACCATGAAGCCCAACCGCACACCTGGCGCCAGCACCTTGGAGAGCGTGCCGAGATAGGCGACGCGCCCGTCACGATCCGCCGATTTGAGGCTGGTGACGCCTTCGGTGAAGGTCGTCTCGCCCTCGTAATCGTCTTCGATGACGATGGCATCGTCGGCCCGGGCGCGGGCCAGCACCTCGGCCCGGCGCTCGGCGCTCATCGTCACCATGGTCGGGCATTGGTGGGTGGGGGTGACCATCATCACGTCGAGCTTGCCCGCATGATCCATGCGGGCACCTTCGGCATCGACATCCATCTCCACCAGCTCGGCGCCCGAGGCATCGAAGATGTGGCGCGCGTCGGGATAGCCGGGGCTCTCCACCCCCACCCGCGCGCCGGGGCGCACGAGGAGCTGGCTGAGCAGGTAGATGCCGTGCTGGATGCCGAGCGTGATGAGGATCTCGTCGGGCTCGGCGAGGATGCCCTTCTCGGGCAGGATATGGCTGCGGATCTCCTCCACCAGCATCGGGTCGTCCTCGACCGCGCGGTCGGCGCTCCACCAGTCGATGGCGCCGCGGCCGAGCGCATCGCGCGAGCAGGCGCGCCAGATGTTGTAGGGAAAGAGCTTGGGATCGACCTGCCCGTAGATGAACGGGAATTCGAAATCCTGCCAGTTGCTGGGCTTCACGATATGCCGCAGCTGCGCGGGGCGCTGGCGGAGCTTGTCGTTCCAGTCCGGGCGCTCGCCAGAAGGGGGCGCGGCGGGCGCGGCCGTGCCTTCGCCCTGCACCTCGGCCACGAAGACGCCCTTGCGCGGCTCGGCGGTCAGGTAGCCGCGCGCGACGAGCTCGTCATAGACCAGCGTCACCGTATTGCGCGCGACGCCCACCTGCTGAGCCAGCTGGCGCGAGGGCGGCATGCGCTGGCCCGGCGTCAGGCGGCCGCTCTTGATCGCGGTGATAAGCGAGCGGCGCAGTTGAACCTGGATCGGCTCTGCGGCCGACCGGTCGAGCAAGGTGAGGGCGCCTGCCACGGCTGCATGTCCTTCTTTGGAAGATGGCGGGGTGAGCACAGCCTACGCCCCCCGGGGCCCGCCGCCCGTCCGGCGCGGGTGACACTGCCGCAGCGCAGCACTCGCTGAGGCGGACCGGCGCGGAATCGCCCGAAAAGGGGGCGGCCTGCTCGCGCATTGGGCGGCAGCCGATTTGGCCAGCGCCCGCCTCTGGCCCAATCCGAAGCCCGCGGCTGGCCATGTGCCCAATCCGGCGGCGCGTGTAGCGACTCGGGGCAGACGCTCTCCTTCCCCACGCGAGGCCCCCGCATGACCCTCACCACGCTCCCACCCCTCACCGAGGCCGATCTCGCCGCGACCTTCGACGCCTTCAACCGCCACGACATCGAGGGGGTGATGGCCCGCTTCGCCGAGGACTGCGTCTTCTACCCCGTCGGCGGGCCGGAGGTGTTCGGCGCGAAGATCGAAGGGCGTGAGGCCATCGCCGCCGCCTTCGAGGGCGTCTGGCGCGCCATGCCCGACGCGCAGTGGAGCCAGCACCGCCATTTCATCCATGGCGACCGCGCGGTCAGCGAATGGCTCTTCAGCGGCACCGATGCGCAAGGCATGCGGACTGAGGCGGAGGGGGCGGATCTCTTCACGCTGCGCGGCGGCGAGATCGTCATCAAGCAGGCCTTCCGCAAGGCGCGCCCGGCCTTCGCGGCGTGAGGGCGGGCCGATGAACGACCTCTCCGCCACCCCGCCGGCGCCCGGCGCCTACGACCCCTCCTACGATCCGATCATGGACAAGGGGCCGGGCACGAACCGCGCCTATGCGCCGACCTACTGGATCGGCACCGCCGGACCGGCGCCCGAGGATGACGGCCCCGTCACCGGTGAGGTGACCTGCGATGTCGCCGTCATCGGCTCGGGCTACACCGGCCTCAACTGCGCCATCGCACTGGCCCGTGACTACGGCATGGATGTGCGGGTGATCGAGGCCAACCGCGCCTCCTGGGGCTGCTCCACCCGCAACGGCGGGCAGGCGCAGATCTCGGCGGGGCGGCTCAAGCGCTCCGGCTGGATCAAGGAATACGGGCTGGAGGTGGCGCAGGGGCTCCACCGCGAGATGCAGGAGGCCTTCGCCTATTTCGAGCGGGTCATCGAAGAGAACGACATCGCCTGCGACCCTCAGCGCGGCGGCCATTACTACATCGCCCACAAGACCCAGGCGCTGCCGGCCCTGCAGGCCGAGGCGGCCTGCTACCGCGAGCAGTTCGGCTACGGCGCGGAATACCTCACCCGTGAGGAGACCCACGAGCGCGCCGCGCACGACGCCGAAGCCCAAGGGGCACTCTGGGAGCCGGACGGCACGTCGATCCACGCGGCCAAGCTCGCCTTCGGTTATCACCGGGCGGCGCGGGGGCTGGGCGTGAAGATCCACACCGGCTCGCCCGTCTCGGGCTGGGTGCGCGAGGGCGGCTGGTATCGCCTCGCCACGCCCGGCGGCACGGTGAAGGCCCGCCGCATCGCCATCGCCACCGCCGCCTACACCGCGGGCGGCATGGCGCGCGTCACGCGCGGGCGGCTCCTGCCGATCCTGTCGAACTCCATCGTCACGCGCGTGCTGACCGAGGCGGAGAGGGCGGCCTGCGGCTTCAAAACCCTCGCCCCGCTGACCGACACCCGAACGCTCCGCCACTACTACCGCCTCCTCCCCGACGGCCGCGTGCAGATCGGCAGCCGCGGCGCCATCACCGGGCGCGACGCGCCGCAGGAGCGCTATCTCAGCGGCCTGCGCGCCGGGCTGACCCGCAAGTTTCCGGCGCTGGAGGGGATCGAGCTCGATTACTCGTGGTGGGGCTGGGTGGATGTCAGCCACGACATGATGCCCCGTATCACCCGCCCGCGGGCGGACGAGGATGTCTTCTACGCGATGGGCTATGGCGGCAACGGCGTGATGTACTCCGCTCAGGCCGGGCGGCGCATGGCGCAGCTCGTGGCGGGCGAGCAGCCGCCCGACCTGCCGATCTTCCGGGGCGAGCTGAAGCACCACGGCCCCCTTACCCCCTTCCGCCGGATCGGCCAGCGCGCCTTGTACCGGTGGTATTACCTGAAGGATGAACGGCTGTGACGATGCAGGAGCGAGCGATGCAGGGCGAGACGACACCGGCGGATGCCGAGGGCTGGCTGGCTCTCGTGGAAGGTATGAACCTGATCGGCGGCGCCCTTGTGCGCGCCCCGGCCACCCTGGAGGTGACGGAGCCAGCCCAGATGCGTGCCCTCGGCCAGACCGCCGCCAGCGGCAGTGCCGAGGTGGAGGCCGCCGTGGCCGCCGCCAGGGCCGCCGGCAAGGGCTGGGCCGAGACCCCGGCCCGCACTCGCGGCAAACTCGTTGCCGAGGCGGCCCGCGCCTTTCTGGCCGAGGCCGAGCCGCTCGCCCGGCTGCTGGCGCGCGAGACGGGCAAGGCCATCCGCACCGAATGCCGTGGCGAGATCGCCGTGGCGGGCGACCTTCTGACGATGTTCGGCGGCCTGGGCTCGGAGCTGAAGGGCGAGACGCTGCCCTTCCAGCCGGGCGTCTTCGCCGCCACGACGCGCGAGCCGGTCGGCGTAGTGGCCGCCATCCTGCCGTGGAACGTGCCGCTCGTGCTGATGATGCTGAAGATCGCCCCCGCTCTGGTGGCCGGCAACACCGTGGTCGTGAAGGCCGCCGAGGTCGCGCCCTTCGCCACGCTCGCCGCCGGGGTGATCCTGAACCGCATCCTGCCGCCCGGCGTGCTGAACATCATCGTCGGCACCGGGCCGGACTGCGGGCAGCCGCTCTGCGACCACCCGGACGTCGCCAAGATCACCTTCACCGGCTCCGAGGGTGTGGGCGAGACGATCTACGCCGCCGCCGCGCGCCGGCTGATCCCGGTGTCGCTGGAACTCGGCGGCAAGAGCCCGATGATCGTCTGCGACGACGTCGATCTGGACCGCGCCATCGAGGGCGCAGTCACCGGCATGCGCTTCACCCGGCAGGGGCAAAGCTGCACCGCCGCGAGCCGGCTCTACGTGCATCGCTCCATCTACGACGCCTTCGTCGATGGCCTCCGCGCCCGACTCGACAGCCTCGTCATCGGCGACCCGCTCGATGAGGCGACCGATGTGGGCACCATCGTCTCGCCGGCTCAGAAGGCGCGGGTAGATGGCTATCTCGCGCAGGCCGAAGCGGCACCGGAGGCCGAGGTGATCCGCTGCGGCACGCTGCCGAGCCAGGGCGTGGCGCCAGACCTCTTCCTGCAGCCGACGCTGGTGCTGCATATCGACCCGGGCAGCCCCGTGGTGCGCGAAGAGATCTTCGGCCCCGTCACCGTGATCCAGCCCTGGGACGAGTGGGACGAGGTCATCGCCGCCGCCAATGACAGCACCTACGGCCTCGCCGCCTCTATCTGGACGCGCGACCTGTCGCGGGCGCTCAAGGGTTCCAAGGCGCTCGACGCGGGCTTCGTACAGGTCAACGCGGGCTTCACCATCCAGCCCAACCTCAGCTATGGCGGCTTCGGGCGCTCGGGCCTGGGTAAGGAGGCCTCGCTTGAATCGATGCTGGAACATTTCACCCGCAAGAAGACGATCATCATGTCGATGGACTAGGGCGTGAGCCTGCTGTCCATCCTGCTGGTCTGCCTGCTGGTCGGCATCGCCGCGGTGCTGCGCGGCATGACCGGCTTCGGCTTCGCGCTCGCCGCCGTGCCGATGCTGAGCCTGGTGCTGCCGCCGGAAGAAGCAGTGGTGATCTGCGTGCTGCTGCAGGTGCTCATCGGCCTGCGCGATATCGTCACCTTAAGGGCAGAGATCGACCGCCCGCAGATCGGCTGGATGGGCCTCGGCGCGCTCATCGGCACGCCGCTCGGCATCCTGCTGCTGCGCTGGCTCGATGCCGATGTGATGCGCCTGATGCTCGGCCTGATCGTCTGCGCCGCTCTGCCGGCCCTGATGTGGACACCCGCGCGCGCCGTGCCTGCCAGCTGGCGGATGTCGCTGCCGACGGGCGCGGCGGCGGGGTTCTTCGGCGGGCTGGCGGCGATGCCGGGGCCGCCGGTGATCGCCTATTTCATGCGGGCGGGTATGGCGCCGGCACGAATGCGCGCCTCGCTGATGATCTTCTTCTTCTTCACCTCCGCCATCGCGCTGCCCGGCTTCTGGGTGGCGGGACTGCTGGAGCGTGAGGCGTTCTTCTACGCGATCCTCGCCCTGCCGGTGATGCTGCTCGGCACCTGGGGCGGCGGGCAGCTCTTCAAGCGGATGCAGGATCTGCACTACCGCCGCATCGCGCTGGCCACGCTTCTGGCCACCGCCCTGCTCTCGGCAGGGCGGGGCCTGGTTTCGCTGCTCGCCTAGGGGAGGGCGGCGAGCACCTTGTCCGGCGTCGCCGGCAGGTCGCGGATGCGGGCGCCGCTGGCGTGGTGGATGGCGTTCAGAATCGCCGCCGCCGCGCCGCAGATGCCGAGCTCGCCGATGCCCTTGGCCTGCATCGGCCCGGCCCACGGGTCGCGCTCTTCGACGAAATGCACCTCCAGCGGCGGCACGTCGGCATTCACCGCCACATGGTATTCCGCGAGGTCGCGGTTCACCATGTGGCCGTCGCGGCGGTCGTGCTGCAGCTCTTCCGTCAGCGCCATGCCGATGCCCCAGGTCATGCCGCCATGGCATTGTGAGGTGGCCGTCTTGAGGTTGAGGATGCGCCCCGCGGCGAAGCTGCCGAGCATCCGGCGCACCCGCACTTCGCCGGTAACATCGCTCACCGCGACTTCGGCGAAATGGGCGCCGTAGGTCGCCTGCTTGGCCTTGCTGGCGGCATCGCCCGGCTGCACCTTCCCGTGGCCCTCCAGCGTGTCGCTGTCGAGCAGCTCGGCGATGCTCGTGGAGACGTTGCCGCAGGTCGCCTGGCCGTCCTTCAGCGTCAGGTCCGCCGCATCGCAGCCCATGGCCTTGGCGAGCTGCTCACGGATCTCCTGCGCTGCCAGCCAGACGGCGGTGCCGGTGGAGGCAGCGCCGAACGACCCGCCGGAGCCGGAGCCGGGCGGGAAGCTGGTGTCGCCCAGCCGAACTTCCACATGGCTGGCGGAGAGGCCCAGCATCTCGCCGGCGATCTGGGTGAGGATCGCATAGGTGCCGGTGCCGATATCGGTCATGTCCGTCTCGACCACGGCGCCATCGGCGGCAAGGCGGATGCGCGCCTCGGCCTCTGTCACCATGTTGACGCGGAAGGCGGCGGCCATGCCGGTGCCGATCCACCATTCGCCCTCGCGCCGGGCGCGGGGCATGGCGGCCCGGTTCGCCCAGCCGAAGCGGGCGGCGCCGTCGTTCAGCGCCTCGGCCAGCTTGTGCGAGGAGAAGGGCGTATCGCTGCCCGGCACCGTGTCAGGGATATTGCGCAGGCGCAGATCCACCGGGTCGATCCCGGTGGCGACGGCCAGCTCGTCCATCGCGCCCTCCAAGGCGGTCACGCCAACGGCCTCGCCCGGTGCGCGGACAGAGCCGGCGGCGGGGCGGTGGATGCGGGCGATCTTGTGGCCGATGACGCGCGCGGCACCGTCGTAGCTGAACGAGGTTGCCTGCGTCACTGGCTCGGAGAAGGCCTCATCGGGCAATTGGGACACCAGCACCTCATGGCCGAGGCCCGAGAGCTTGCCCTGCGCATCGGCGGCGAGGCGGATGCGCTGGCTTGTCTCCGAGCGGCGGGTGATCGTCTCGAACACCTGGCGGCGGTGCAGGACGACCTGCACCGGGCGATCCAGCTGCTTGGCGGCGATCGCTGCGGCCACTGCCTCGGGCGAGATGCCGAGCTTCGAGCCGAAGCCGCCACCGACATAGGGCGCCAGCAGGCGCACATGCTTGGCATTGATGCCCAGCGAATCCGCCAGCTCGTTGCGGTTGTACTTCAACATCTGCAGCGAGGCGCGGACGGTCACGTCCTTGCCGTCCCACCAGGCGAGGGCGGCATGCGGCTCCATCGCCGCGCTCGACATCGAGGCGGTGGTGTAGGTCACATCGACCTTGTGCGCCGCCTCTTCCATGGCGGCATCGAGATCGCCCTGGGCCTGCTGCTTCTTCTCGGGCACTTCCGGGTCGACAGCTTCGGGGTTCACCGGGTGCGCGGCGCCCTTGGTGCGCAGCTTCAGCCGGTTGGCGCCGTGGCGGGCCTGCTCGAAGCTTTCGGCCACGACCAGCGCGACCGGCTGGCCGATGTACTCGGCCTCAGTCACGCCCTGGACCGGGGCCTGATTGGCCATGCCTTGGGCGGAATTGCGCACCATGCGCTTGTCGCGAATGACGGCGAGGATGCCGGGCAGCTCGAGCACCTCCTCCTCGTTCTCCACCTCGATCTCGCCGAAGCCGGGGGCGCGCACGAGCATGCCGAATGCGGTGCCGGCGGGGACCTCTTCAGCCGCATAGGTCGCGCGACCGGTGACCTTGAGAGCGCCTTCGGGGCGGTCCATCGCGGTGCCGAGGATGCCCTGCGCCAGTGGCTCGGTGCGGTCGTGCTCTTCCTTATCGTCGATCTTCAGATCCAGGCTCATGACGTGGCCTCCTCAAGCACGGCCCGGATCACGCGGCGCGCGAGGGGCAATTTGAACGCGGTGCCGTCCTGCGGCGCGGCTTCGGCCAGCAGCAGGTCGGCGGCCTTGTCGAACAGGTCCGGCGAGGGCGCCTCGCCGGTGAGCAGGGCGTCGACCTCGGAGTCGCGCCAGGGCATCGTGCCCAGCCCGCCGAAGGCGAGGGCGGCTTCGGAGATCTTCCCGCCCTCCATCTTCAGCACGGCGGCCATCGAGACGAGGGCGAAGGCGTAGGAGGCCCGGTCGCGCACCTTGCGGTAGACCTGCCGGTCGCCCTTGGGCGCGCGCAGGCTGACGGCGGTGATCAGGTCGCCCGGCTGCAGGATCGTCTCGATCTGCGGCGTGTCGCCGGGCAAGCGGTAGAAGCTCGCCATGTCGTGGCTCTGCGTCTCGCCGCCGGGGCGCTGCACCTCGATCTGCGCATCCAGCGCCCGCATGGCGACTGCCATGTCGCTCGGGTGCAGCGCGATGCAGGAGAGGCTCGTGCCGAGCACGGCGTGGTTGCGTGTCTCGCCGCCGAGGGCAGAGCAGCCGGTGCCGGGCTCGCGTTTGTTGCAGGGTGTGTCGGTGTCGTAGAAATACGGGCAGCGGGTGCGCTGCAGCAGGTTGCCGCCCGTGGTGGCCTTGTTGCGCAGCTGGCCGCTGGCGCCGGCGAGCAGGGCGCGGGAGAGGACGGGATAGTCCTTGCGTACCCGCGGGTCGGCGGCGAGGTCGCTGTTGGTGACGGTGGCGCCGATGCGCAGACCGCCCTCGTGCTCCTCGATCCCGTCGAGGCCGAGGCGGTTGATGTCGACCAGCGTGCCGGGTGCCATCACCTCAAGCTTCATCAGGTCGATCAGGTTGGTGCCGCCGGCAATGAAGGCGCGGCCTTCGCCATGGGCTGCCTGCGAAGCGCTGAGGGCGTTCTCGGCGCGGACATAATCGAAGGGCTTCATGTGCGCTCCTCCGCCGCCGCCTGGCGGATCGCGGCATTGATGCCGGGATAGCAGGAGCAGCGGCAGAGGTTTCCGCTCATCCGCTCGGAGAGCTCGTCTTGCGTGAGCTCATATGGGCCGCTCAGGTTGTCGCTGACATGGCTGGGCCAGCCCTCGGCGATCTCCTGCAGCATGCCGGTGGCCGAGCAGAGCTGGCCCGGCGTGCAGTAACCGCACTGGAAGCCGTCATGCTCGATGAAGGCCGCCTGCAGGGGCGACAGCTCGGCGCCGCTGGTCTGCAGGCCCTCGACGGTGGTGATCTCGTCGCCGTCATGCATGACGGCGAGACTGAGGCAGGCGTTGATGCGCCGGCCGTTGACCAGCACCGTGCAGGCGCCGCACTGGCCATGGTCGCAGCCCTTCTTGCTGCCAGTCAGGCCAAGGTGCTGGCGCAGGGCGTCCAGCAGGGTGACGCGGCTGTCCAGCTCCAGGCTGTAGGATTGCTGGTTGATCGTCAGGTCTATCTGCATGTCCGGGTCCCCGTTGCGTTGGGGAGCGAACGGTGTGGATGCGCCCGCGGTTCCAAGCGCGGGTGAGGCGGGGCTGTGGTGATCGCTCGGAACGGGTCGGGGCGGCGGTTATCGCTGGCCGAGATGGGCATCGCCTCTCGGCGGGTTGGCCGCCGCTGGCGCCTGGCGCGCCGGATGGCTGAGCGACCCGCAGCCTCCGTTAAATAACCAAAGCCAATGTTTGACATCAGTGCCTTGGGGCCGTGTTCGCGTTGCGCGCTCGTCAGCCGGGCATAGAACATAGGGACAGCCAGCGCTCCCGCGAGAGCCCCGCTGGCGCCGAAATGCGCGGGCCGCGCCCGCGATGGGAGGAAAACATGAAAATTACCAACGTGCTCGCGAATTCCGCGGCCATCGCCCTGTCGATGGCGGCGCTCGGAACGGCGGCGCAAGCTGATACCGTCACCTACGATCGCCTGTCGAACCCCGAGCCGGGCAACTGGCTGACGCATAACTACGATTATGCCAGCCACCGCTTCTCGCCGCTCGACGAGATCAACACCGACAACGTCGGCGACCTGAAGATGGCCTTCACGCTGCCGCTGATGCCGCCGGCCACCGGCGCAGGCGCCTTCTCCAGCTCGCTGCAGGGCACGCCGCTTGTCGACAACGGCACGATGTACATGACCGACGGCTGGGGCCGGGTCTACAGCATCGACATCTCCAGCGGCGACCGCGCCCTGATCAACTGGATCATGGACCCGGAAACGCCGCCGGAATTCGCCACCGGCATCCTCAACAACCGCGGCGTGGCGCTCTACGGCGACTACGTCTATTCGATGTCGCCCGATGGCGGCTTCATCAAGACCGACCGCGCCTCGGGCGAGGTGGTCTGGCGGGTCGAGACACAGCAGAACCCCGGCGAATATTACTCGATGGCGCCGCTGGCGCTCGACGGCGCAATCATCGTCGGCCCCGCCGGCGGCGACGGCCCGATCCGCGGCCGGCTCGAAGCGCGCAGCCCCGAGGATGGTTCGGTGCTCTGGACGTTCTACACGGTCCCCTCGCCGGATGAGCCCGGCGGCGAGACCTGGGAGAACGACGCCTGGCAGACGGGCGGCGCGGCGACCTGGCTCACCGGCTCGTTCAACGTTGACCGCAACGAGCTCGTCTGGGGCATCGGCAACCCCTATCCCGACTGGGAGCCGCAGGCGCGCCCGGGCGACAACCTCTATTCCGACAGCACCGTCGCGCTCGATGCCGAGACGGGCGAGCTGAACTGGTACTTCCAGTACACGCCCAACGACAGCTTCGACTATGACGAGGCCAACACCCAGACGCTCTACAATGTCGAGGTCGATGGAGAGCCGCGCGAGCTGCTCGGCCACGTGGGCCGCAACGGCTTCTTCTACAACATCGACGCGACCAACGGCGGCTATGTCAGCGGCTCGCAATATGTAGATGAAGTCACCTGGACCGATGGCATCGACAGCAAGACCGGCCTGCCGATGGAATACGACGAGTCGCTCGCCGTGCAGGTCTATCAGGAAGACACCCGTGTGACCGAAAGCCCCTTCGGCGGGGCAGAGATGGAGTTCTGCCCCTACTTCGAGGGCGGCAACAACATGTTCCCGACGGCCTACAACCCCGATCTGCAGATGCTCTACACGCAGGCGGACGAAGGCTGCTACGTCTCGGAAGGCCTGCGGCCCGACGACTTCTCGCTGCAGGGCTCGGTCTCGGCCATCGATGTGACCACCGGTCAGGTCGTCGCCAAGCATGAGATGGATGCGGTCGGTAAGGGCGGCACGCTCGCCACGGCCGGCGGGCTGGTCTTCGGCACCAACGCGGCGGGCGACTTCTACGCGCTCGACGCCGAGACGCTGGAAGAACTTTGGAGCTTCAACGTCGGCACCATGATCGACGCTCCGCCGATCACCTTCACCGTCGGCGACAAGCAGTTCCTGGCCCTGCCGGTCGGCCCCGGCGGCGTCGGCATCGACTTCCACGATTACGCCGGCATGTCGGCCGATCCGCAGGCGGCGCTGATGTCGAACTTCCAGAAGACGTCGATGATGTACTTCTTCTCGCTCTAAAGCGGGCGACATCCGGGGGGCACGGCGCGCGTCTGGCGCCGTGCCCCAACCCTTTTTACCTCCCCAACGACGAAGGACAGGCACATCTTGTCACGTTCGATCTCACTCACCCGGCCTGCTCTCGTGGCCGCCCTGCTTGGCCTGTCGCTGTCGGCCGCTCCCGCCCTCGCGCAGGATGACGACCCGGCGCTGATGGCAGAAACCGCCGCCGCCGAAGGCGACCCGGCGAATATCGAAGCCGGCTTCCAGGCCTTCAAGGACGGCGGCTGCGCCGGCTGTCACGGCTGGGGCGCCAATGGCGACCGCATCGGCGAGAACCCCGAGGGCCCGAGCCTGCGCGCCACGCCGCTCGACGCCATCGCCATGTACGACACCATCTCCTGCGGCCGCCCCGGCACCGGCATGCCGCATTTCGACCCGCAGGCCTATTCCGACGGGCGCTGCTACGGCCTCTCCAAGGCCGATCTGGTCGACATGGGCACCCCTGTTCTGTCAGGCAATCCGCTGTCTCCGCCCCAGATCATCAACCTGGTGACCTATCTGCAGAACGACATCGTGGGCCGGCCCAACACGCCGACCGTTGCCGATTGCCAGGCCTATTACGGCGCGCGCCCCTTCTGTGCCAACCAGCCCGAGACGGATGAAGAAGCCGCCGCGCTGGAGGCCGATGCCGCAGCGGGGACTGAGTAACCATGCCTGCGCCCCGGCAGATGCTCCGCCTCGCGGCGCTGGCCGGGGCGCTTGGCCTTTCTCTTGCCGGCCCGGGCCATGCGCAGGATCTGGGCGGCAGCCGCTCGGTGCTGTTCGATCTGCAGATCGGCGCGCCGGTCGGCGACCAGCCGCAGGACTTTCAGCAATTCGCCTGCGGCACGAACGGCGGCCCCGCCTCGCTGCCGCTTACAGGCTTCGGGGATTACGCGCTCTGCCCGCCCGAAGACGAGACGGGCCTGCACGAGGTGACGTTCCAATACGGTGACGAGATGGGCTACCGGGCGCTTGCGCTGGACGTGCCGGCCATGGTCGACCGCTTCTCGGGCACGAAGATCGGCGAGAGCCCCGTCGTCGTCTCGGCCCTCATCGACGATTGCGGCGTGGTGCGCGGCCTGCGCGCCGTCACCGACGACCGTGCCTCCGACAGGCAGCGCCGCCGCGCCTATACGCTGGCGGGCTACCTTCGCTCGCAGCTGGGCGAGGAGCGGCTGACCTGCGAGGACCAGCCGCTGACCGATGGCGAGACGGCGGTGGGCAACCGTTTCGTCAAGCAGATCTGCACCGGCACGAGCGAGGAGGGGGCAGCGGTGACCCTTCGCTCCAGCTTCTTCCGCAAGGCCGGGCAGGTGACGGTGGATGCGCATACAGGCCAGTTCACCTCGGGCCAGTACGAAAGCCGCACCGTGCTGGAGATGATCTCGCCGGAGCGCAACGCTTCCTGCCCCGCACCGGCAGAGGCGCCCGCTGCCGACCTGCCCGCCGAGGGGCCGGAGGCCTTTGCCGCCGGGCTGACGAATGACTGCCCCGATTGCGATCTCTCCGGTATCCGCCTTCTGGGGCGCGACCTCTCCGGCGCCGATCTGACCGGCGCCAACCTCAGCGGTGCCACGCTGCACCGCGCGATCCTGACGGAGGCGAAGCTCGACGGCGCCAACCTCTCGGAGGCCAACCTCAACCTCGCCAACCTCTTCCGCGCCAGCCTGCGCGGCGCCGATCTGAGCCGCGCGCTGCTCTACGAGGCCGACCTTTCGGGCGCCGACCTGACGGGCGCCGCGCTCGACACCAGCCGCGCCCAGCAGGCGCATTTCCGCTCCGCCATCATGGCCGATGTCACCTGGACATGGGGAGTCGCCACCGAGGCCGATCTGGTGAGCGCCGATCTGACGAGGGCGGACCTCTCCTTCATCAATCTCGGCGGGGCAGACCTTCGCCGCGCCGGCATGACCGGGGCGAACCTGACCACCGCCTCGCTCTTCGAAAGCCGGCTTGACGGCGCCGTGCTTGACGGCGCGACGCTCACCGACGCGAACCTGCGCAATGCCCGCCTTGTCGATGTCAGCTTCGCCGGCGCCGATCTGAGCGGCGCGATGATGCTGCGGGCCTATGTGCCGGCCGGTGTGCTGGAGGGCGCATTGCTCTCGGGCACTGAAATGGCCGACGGCCGGGTGAGCGACTAGCGCGCCCCAAGCGATCCGCCTTGACCGGCGATGTCCGCTGAAATAGGGCTTCGGCCAGCGAGCGGGTATGGTGAAATGGTATCACACGAGCCTTCCAAGCTCTTGGTGCGGGTTCGATTCCCGCTACCCGCTCCAGGACATCCTGCCTGATTGCCCGGCCCGGTCGGCTCATCCGGCCCCGCCTTTGGGCAGGCACTGCAGGTTGTTCCCCGGCGGCGACGTCACTAGATAGCATCCAGCCCTGGGGAGGGGCTGAGCAGGCGAGGGACGACATGGCCGAAGCACCCCCGAGACAATTGGAAACCGAGAGACCAGCCTCGAAGCGCGTGCGCGCTCTGGGCGCTCTGGTGCCGTTCCTTGCGCCCTACAAGGGCATGATCGCGCTGGCCGGGCTGGCGCTGATCTTCACCGCCGGCATCTCGCTGATCCTGCCCGTCGCCGCGCGTACGGTCGTCGACAATTTCGATGCTGGCGCCCTGACGCAGGGCTATTTCGTTGCCGCCATCGGGCTGGCCGCGCTGCTCGCCGTCGGCACGGCGCTGCGCTACTACCTCGTCACCCGGCTGGGTGAGCGCGTGGTGGCCGATATCCGCAAGGCCGTCTTCGACAAGATGATCGGCATGTCGCCCGCCTTCTTCGAGCGGGTGATGACCGGCGAGGTGCTCAGCCGCATCACTACCGACACCACGCTGATCCTCACCGTCATCGGGCAATCCGTCTCGGTCGCTCTGCGCAACGTGCTGATCCTCTTCGGCGGCATCGCCCTGATGCTGGTGACCTCGCTGAAGATGACGCTGCTGGTGCTCTGGCCCATCCCGCTGATCTTCATCCCCATCATCGTGCTGGGGCGGCGGGTGCGCAAACTCTCGAAGGAAAATCAGGATTGGATCGCCGCCTCGTCGGGCGACGCCTCCGAACAGCTGCTGTCGTCGCAGACCGTGCAGGCCTTCACGCATGAGGCCATCAGCCGGCAGAAATTCTCGACCGTCACCGAGAAGAGCTACACCACCGCCAAGACCCGTATCCTCTGGCGGGCGGTGATGACGGCCATCGTCATCTTCATCGCCTTCGCCGGCGTCGTGGGCTTCCTCTGGATGGGCGCCGCCGATGTGCGCTCGGGCGAGATCACCATCGGCGAGCTAGTGCAGTTCATGATCTACACGGTCATGGTCGCCGGCGCCGTGGGCGCGCTGACCGAGATCTGGGGCGAGCTGCAGCGTGCCGCCGGCGCCACCGAGCGACTGGTCGAGCTGCTGCATGCCGACGATGCCGTGGCCGACCCCGCCCGCCCCCTGCCGCCGCCCGATGTGGCGCATGGGCGCATCAGCTTCGAGAATGTGAGCTTCAGCTATCCCTCCCGTCTCAACGAATCCGCCCTCGGCGGCGTGAGCTTCACGGTCGAGCCGGGTGAGACGGTGGCGCTTGTCGGCCCCTCCGGCGCCGGCAAATCCACCGTCATCCAGCTGCTTCTGCGCTTCTATGACCCGCAGCAGGGCCGCATCCTGCTCGACGGCGTCGATCTGCGCGAGATGGAGCGTGACGCCTTCCGCCGCCGCATCGCCCTTGTGCCGCAAGACCCGGTAATCTTCGGCGATACGGCGCGGGAGAACATCCGCTTCGGCCGCCCCGATGCCACCGATGCCGAGGTCGAGGCTGCCGCCCATGCCGCCGCGGCCGACAGCTTCCTGCGCACTTTGCCCGACGGCTACGACACCTATGTCGGCGAGCGGGGCCTCATGCTCTCTGGCGGGCAGAAGCAACGCGTGGCCATCGCCCGGGCCATCCTGCGCGATGCGCCGGTGATGCTGCTCGACGAGGCGACCAGCGCGCTCGATGCCGAAAGCGAGCAGCTGGTGCAGCGCGCTGTGGAAGAGCTGGCCGAGGGGCGTACCACGTTGATCGTCGCCCACCGCCTTGCCACGGTGAAGAAAGCCGACCGCATTCTCGTCTTCGAAGATGGGCATATCGTGGCTCAGGGCACGCATGACGCGCTGGTGGCCGAAGGCGGCCTCTATGCCCGCCTCGCCCGCCTGCAATTCACCGAAGGGATGGCCGCTGAATGAGCGAGACGCGCTTCCGCATGCGCGGTGAACTCAACGCCGCCCTTCCCGTAATCGAGGCGGCGCCGCGCGACGAGGGCGCTGTCGAGATGCTCGTTCTGCGCCCCGAGCCGGCTCAGCGCGAGGTGGTGGACCGGCTGAGCCTGACTGTCGAGGACGGTGTGATCGGCGATTACTGGGCGAAGGGCTACGAGGTCGACGGCGTGCGCGTCGAACCCAACCGCGCCATGCAGGTGGCCATCATGCCGATGCGTGGCCTCGCCGCGCTGGCCGGACCGCGCGACAACTGGGCTTTGGCCGGTGACAACATCATCGCCGATATCGACATGTCGCCTGAGGTGATGCCCCCCGGCACCCGCCTCGCCGTTGGCACGGCCGAGCTGGAGATCTCCACCGAGCCGCATGTCGGCTGCAATTTCTTCATGCAGCGCTACGGCCACGAGGCCTGCGTCTGGGTGAATATCGGCCGGGGCCGCGAGCTGCGGCTGCGCGGGCTCTACGCCTGCGTCACCAAATCCGGCGAGGTGGAGCTGGGCGACAAGCTGCGCGTGCTGGGCTGACGCCGCAGCCATTCTGACGCTGCGGCCGCTGCTGCGATGCGGCGGGCATTCTCCTTGCCCCAAAGGCGCTCTGCACCGATGTTGAGAGGGGAAGGGCGCCGCCAGAGTGCCCCCAGGGAGGACTTATGACGTTTGCATCCATTGCCGACTCGCGGGCCATCGCCCGGGACACGCCCTTCGACGAGCTCGATCTGCCCAAGACGACCTGGGGCATGCTGAACCGCGTGGCGGATCGCTCCCCCAGCCGGCCGGCCACCACCTTCCAGATGTTTGCCGAGCCCGGCGCCAAGGATGACACGCTCACCTGGGCGCAGCTGCGCGGGCGCACGGCGCAGGTGGCGAACATGTTCCGCCGGCTCGGCATCGGCGAGGAGGATGTCGTCGCCTATCTGATGCCGAACTGCACCGAGGTGGTCACCACCTATCTCGGCGGCCAGATCGCCGGCATCGTCAACCCGATTAACCCGCTGCTCGACCCCGCCCAAATCGCCGCCCTGCTGCGCGAGACCGGCGCCACGGTGCTGGTCACGCTGAAATCCTTCCCCAAATCCGATGTCGCCCAGAAAGCTGCAGAGGCTTTGCGCCACGCGCCGAATGTTAAGACCGTGCTAGAGGTCGATCTGCTGCGCTACATCACCGGCGTGAAGAAGCTGATCGTGCCGCTGATCCGCCCGAAGGTGGAGATTCACCATTCCGCCCGCGTGCTCGACTTCCACAAGGAGATGCAGCGCGAGAGCACCTCTCTCACCTTCCCCGATGCGAAGGGCGACCGCGTGGCCGTCTACTTCCACACCGGGGGCACCACGGGCATGCCCAAGATCGCCCGTCACCGCTATTCCGGCATCATCTACAACGCCTATCTCGGCGACCGTCTGCTCTTCCAGGAGACGGATGTGATGATCTGCCCGCTGCCGATGTTCCACGTCTTCGCCGCCATCGTGGCGATGGGCTCGGCCATGGGCTCGGGCGCCCAGATCGTCTTCCCCACGCCAGCCGGGTTCCGCGGCGACGGGGTGTACGAGAATTTCTGGAAGCTGGTGGAGCGCTACAAGGTGACCTTCGTCATCGGTGTGCCCACGGCCTTCTCGCGGCTGATGCAGGTGCCGGTAAATGCCGACATCTCCTCGCTGAAGCTGGCCTTCTCCGGCTCGGCGCCCCTGCCGGTGGAGCTTTACAAGCGCTTCGAGGCTGCGGCGGGCGTGACCATCTGCGAAGGCTACGGCCTGACCGAGGCGACCTGTCTCGTCGCCATCAACCCGCCCGATGGCGAGAAGAAGATCGGCTCCATCGGCGTGCCCTTCCCCTATACCGACGTGAAGGTCTTCGACGTCGATTCCGGCGAAGAACTGCCCCTGGGCGATGTCGGCGAGCTCTGCGTCGACAATCCCGGCGTCTGGCGCGGCGAGACCTATATGGAGACCGCCAAGAATGACGAGCTCTACCGCCCGGGGCCGGAGTCGAACGTGCAATACCTGCGCACCGGCGATCTCGGCCGGGTCGATGAGGACGGCTACATCTGGATCACGGGCCGCGCCAAGGATCTGATCATCCGCGGCGGCCACAATATCGACCCCGCCGATATCGAAGAGGCGCTCGCCAGCCATCCCGCCGTGGCGCTCGCCGGCGCCATCGGCCAGCCCGACGCGCATTCGGGCGAGGTGCCCTGCGCCTATGTCGAGCTGATCGAGGGCGGCGAGGCCAGCGTCGACGACCTTATGAGCCACACCAACGCCCGCGTGCACGAGCGGGCGGCACATCCGAAATATATCGAGATCCTGCCCGAGCTGCCGAAGACGGCGGTGGGCAAGATCTTCAAACCCGATCTGCGCAAGCGCGCCATCACCCGCGTCTATAACGAGGCGCTGGCCAGCGCCGATGTTGCAGCCGAGGTGGTGGCGGTGACGGAGGATCGTCGCCGCGGCCTTGTCGCCCAGCTCCGGCGCACGGGCACCGCCAGCCACGAGGATGTCGACCGCGCCCTCGGTGGCTTCACCCGGCCCTGGGATTGGGCCGAGGGGCAGGAAGAGACGCGGGCCAAGACCAGCGCCTGAGCGGCGAGGGGCGGAAACCATATGGTTTCCGCCTGCGATTTCCATATGGAAATCGCGCCACCGGTGGCCAAGCTGGCGCCGATGCCGCGGCTGGGCTATCCCTCGGGCCAACGCGATTTGTGAGAGGGACCCCAGAGATGAAACTTCTGCGCTATGGCGAACCCGGGGCCGAGATGCCCGGCATCCTCGATGGCGACGGCGCCATCCGCGACCTCTCGTCGATCACCCCCGATCTCTCCGGCGCCGCGCTGACGCCCGAGGGCCTCGCCCGCATCGCCGACGCCGACATCTCGGCGCTGCCCGTGGTGGAGGGCAACCCCCGCCTCGGCCCGCCCGTGGCCGGCATCGGCAAGTTCATCTGCATCGGCCTCAACTACTCCGACCATGCCGCCGAGACCGGTGCGTCGGTACCGCCCGAGCCGATCATCTTCATGAAGGCCAATTCCGCGGTCTGCGGGCCCAACGATGCCGTTCGCATCCCGCGCGGCTCCGAGAAGACCGACTGGGAGGTCGAGCTGGCCGTCGTGATCGGCAAGGCCGCCAAATACGTCAGCGAAGACGAGGCGATGGATCATGTCGCCGGCTATTGCGTGGCCAATGACGTCTCCGAACGCGCCTACCAGACCGAGCGCTCGGGCCAGTGGACCAAGGGCAAGAGCTGCGACACCTTCGGCCCGCTCGGCCCCTGGCTGGTGACGGCTGACGAGGTGGACGACCCGCAGGCGCTGCCCCTGTGGCTGAAGGTGAACGGCGACGCCATGCAGGACGGCACGACAGGCACGATGGTCTACGGCGTGAAGTACCTGGTGAGCTACCTCAGCCAGTTCATGACGCTGCACCCGGGCGACATCATCTCCACCGGCACCCCGCCTGGCGTCGGCATGGGCATGAAGCCGCCGCGCTTCCTGAAAGCCGGCGACGTCATGGACCTGGGCGTCGAGGGCCTCGGCACGCAGCGCCAGGAATGCGTGGCTGACTGAGCTTCAGGGCTTGAGAGGAAAGAGGCGCCGTCCCGACCGGGGCGGCGCCCTTCGTTTGGGCTTCAGGCAGCGGCGGAGACGGCGGGCGCTTCCCCGATCCGCAGCACCACATTGCCCACCTTGTGCCCGGTCTCGACATGGGCATGCGCAGCGGCAGCCTCCTCCAGCGGATAGGCCCGGTCGATCACCGTGATCAGCTCGCCCCGGCCCGCCATCGCGGCGATCTCGGCCAGCATCGGGTGCAGCACCTCATGCGCCTGCAGCCCGGTCGCCTGAAACAGCGCGCGGCGGCGGCCGAGCCGCGAGGTGAGGGTGGTGAGCATGAGGCCCGCACCCAGAACCGGCGAGAGGTAGCGCCCCCGCAGCTTCAGCGCCCGTTTCGCCCGGCGGAAGGGCACCTTGCCGACGGTATCGAAAACAATGTCGTAGCGGGCGCCCTCGCGCCAGAAATCGGCGGCACGGTAGTCGATCACCTCGTCGGCCCCGAGCCGCCGCAACAGCCCGGCATTCTTTGCAGAACAGACGGCCGTCACCTGCGCCCCGGCGGCGCGGGCGATCTGCACCGCCATCGTGCCGAGGCTGCCGGAGGCGCCGTTGATCAGCACCCTCTGGCCGGCGGCGAGGCCGCCAAGCCGGTAGAGGAAGTTCCAGGCCGTCAGCGCGCCGTCGCAAAGCGGCGCGGCGGCCTCGAAGCTCAGCCCCTCCGGCAGAGCCATCACCAGCCCATTGGCAGGCACGGCCACGTATTCGGCATGAGTTGCAAAGCCGAGCGCCGTCTCGCCGAAGACTGCGTCACCGGGGGCGAAGGCGGTGACGCCGGGGCCCGTCTCCTCCACCACGCCTGCAAACCCGGTGCCTGGGATGGCAGCCTTGGGGCGGCGGAGACCGAGCATCAGGCGCGCCGCCTTCGGGGTGCCGGCGCGCATCATGACATCGGCCTGCGAGACGGGGGAGGCGACGAGGCGGACAAGGATCTCGCCGGGTTTCGGGGTGGGGCAGGGCGCTTCTGTCAGGGTGAGGACATCGGGGCCGCCATAGGCGGTGACAGTGAGAGCTTTCATGGGGGTTCTCCTGATGAAGGGTGGCGGCGGCCGGGCTGCCCGGCCGCCGGAAGGGCTCAGGCGAAGGCCGCGCGGGCTTCCGGGGCAGCGGGGCGGGTGCCCCGGATGGTCAGCCAGAGGGCGAAGGAGACCTCGGCGAGCGTGACGATCACGAGAAAGCCGACGCGCACCTGGCCGAGCAGCGCCCAGTCGGGGAAGGCGAAGGAATAGAGGCTGTCGAGCAGGTAGCCGAAGCTGCCGACGGTCATCGCGTGGCCGAGGAGGCGCGGCAGCAGCCCCGAGCGGGCGACGAGCTGGCCGAGGATCATCAGGTGCAGCCAGAAAAAGAGCTGCCAGATCCACACCCCGGCACGGTGCATGTGCAGCAGGACCTCCGCCGTCGCTGGCGCGCCGCCCGTCTCGGCGATCATCAAGAGGCCCGCCTGGAAGAAGAGCATGGTGGCCATGACGCCCACCATCATCAGCCGGGCGATGGCCGCCGCCCCCGCCAGCACCGGGGAGACATGGCGGAAGAGGACGAAGAGCATCGTCGTCGTGATCACCTCGATCAGCATCACCAGCGCGTCGGCGCCGAGGCCGAGGGTGAAGAGCCCGCGGCGGGCGAGGATCGTCTCCAGCGTCGCGCCGATGTCCGGCTGGACGATCTGCGAGGGGACGTAGCCGATGGCGAAGGCGCCGAAGACGGCGATGGAGAGGTAGAGCGCCCCGGTGAGGCGGCCGAAGGCGGGGGAGGTGGGGCGGTTGAAGAGGTCAGTCATTGCGGGCTCCTGTCGTCGGGCAAGGGGAGGCCGGGCCCGGACATGGCATCCGGGTGGCGGCCCCTTTCGAATGGGGTTGGTCCTTGTGAAAGGCGCCGTGTCATCCGGCGCTGAGGGAGGTGTACCGCGGGGCGCGCCTCAAGGAAATTGACCTATCCCGTCGGACTGCTATGCGGATATGCATGGATTGGCGGAACGTCAGCTTCGACTGGACACGGGTGCGGGCCTTCCTCGTCACGGCCGAGGAGGGCTCCCTCTCCGCCGCCGCGCGGGCGCTGGGCCTCGCCCAGCCGACGCTGGGGCGGCAGGTGGATGCGCTGGAGGAGGAGCTGGGCGTGGTGCTCTTCGAGCGGGTGGGGCGGGGCCTCGCCCTCACCCCCGCCGGCCATGCGCTGATCGACCACGCGAGGGAGATGGGGCAGGCGGCGTCGCGCCTCTCCATGGCGGCCTACGGGCAGAACGAGCGGATGGAGGGGCGCGTCTCCATCTCCGCCAGCGAGGTCTACGCGGCGCTCCTCCTGCCCCCCATCCTCGCCCGGCTGCACGAAGCCGAGCCCCGCATCGAGATCGAGCTGGTCGCGACGATGGGCACCTCCGACCTGCTTCGCCGCGAGGCCGACATCGCGCTGCGCAACTTCCGCCCCAAGGAGCCCGACCTCGTCGCCCGCAAGCTCCGCGACGCCGAGGCCCATCTCTACGGCGCCCGCACCTATCTGGAGCGGATCGGGCCGATCCACACCCCTCACGACCTCTCCCGCGCCGACTTCATCTCGCTCGGCGAGACCGAGCAGATCGCTGCCGCTCTCAACCGGATGGGTCTGGGCGTGGGGCCGGCGAACTTCCCTTACCGGGCGGACAACATGCTGGTGCAATGGGAGATGGTGAAACAGGGCCTCGGCCTGGCCATCATCGACGCCCGCATCGGCGATGCCGAGCCAGCGGTGGCGCGGGCCTTCGATGGGCTGGAGGCGTTCCCCTTTCCCGTCTGGCTGGTGGCGCATCGCGAGATCCACCAATCGCGCCGCCTACGCTTCGTCTTCGACTTCCTGGCGGAGGCGTTGCGGTAGAGGGTGGGCTGGGCCTCAGGATCGTTATTCTGCTGCTTGACCTGGCAGAGAGCCTCACGCGGCAGCCTCGGATTTGGTAGCCATGAGCCGCATCAGGTGGTCGCCAATGGCCTTTCCCAACAGAGGCGGCACCGCGTTGCCGACCTGCACATACTGCTCCGTCTTTGACCCGGCGAACTCGAACCAGTCGGGGAAGGCTTGCAGCCGCGCTGCCTCTCGCACCGAGATGGCGCGGTCCTGTTCCGGGTGGATATAGGCGCCCCAGTGGATGTCGCACTTTGTCAAAACGGTGCAGGAGAGCCCGTCCCACGTCATACGACCATATCGCTTGGTGTGGTCTGACCGCTTAGCCCGCTTCATGCCTTCGGGCAGCAAGTCATGCGGAATGTCGCGCCAGCTTCCGCCAGGCGGGATGAAGGGCAGCCGGTCCATGTTGACCTTGCCGAGCCTCGGAGCCGCGTGGTTGCCCAGAGTGGTGGCGTTGCCGCGCATTTCGCGCTGATACATCGTTGGCTCGGCATCGACGTAAGGTACGCGACCCGGATCCTCGCCGTTCTTGAGCTGCGGCAGGTCACCAATGGCGTCCCTGATCGTGGTGAACGGATCCGCACGACCGGGCCCGTGGGTGGGCTCCGGGTGCGAGATTGGCGCACCGACACGGTTCCCGATGAAGACGACGCGCCGCCGCTCCTGCGGCACCCCGTATTCCTCTGCGCGCAGCACCGAGTCCTCAACCGCATATCCCAGAGCGGCAAACTCCGCCTTGATAGCCCGGACGGCTTCGCCGTTGGCGATGGAGTAGATGCCGGTCACGTTCTCCATCACGATCCATTCCGGTCGCAGGCCGTCAACAATACGCAAGTACTCTTTGAACAGCGACGCACGGGCGTCGTGCATCCCGCGCTGGTGGTTGTAAACCGAGTAAGCCTGACAAGGCGGGCCACCGACAAGCAACGACAACTCGCCTTTGCGCAAACCCGTCACCTCCATCAACCGCTCGACGGAAAGCTCCTCGATAGGACCGGGGATGAACTTTGCACGTGGGTGGGTGGCTTCAAACGTTCGGCCCGCCGCGTCGAAAAGGTCGTTGCCCGCCAACACAGTGAAACCCGCCATCTCGAGCCCGGCGGAAAGGCCGCCAGCTCCGCAGAACAAGTCAATCGCCGTGTATGTCATCGGGCTCGCCTCCGCATTTGTTCTCATTTTGTCCCACGCTGTACTTTACAGGACGTGAACTGGGCAACGTCTATTTCAGCGCTTTCGCTTTGATCCGCGTTTCGAACTCGCTTTGCGACACCGGGAGGCCACCGGTCAGCCCTAGGGTGGCGCTCTCCAATGTTGTGTAAACTTCTTCCACAACCTCCAGCTGGAACGGCGTGCCGGGCGCCGCCTGTTTGAAGTCCACGAGAAACCACGCGATGTCGGCATTCGAAAGGTCCTGGACGGCCTCCATCTTGCCCATCGAGTAAAAGAAAGGCGCATCGACGACGACGGCCATCTTCTTTCCCCAACGCCGGAGAGTCGGCACCTTTGTCAGAAGCTGCGGCATCAGCCGCTTGACCCCGCTGCTGCGATAGTCCGGGCGGCGCTTCTTTTGTGCCATCGACAGCTTGCCTTGGGTCAGCTTGAGGTGGTCAAACTCACGGCTCATTTTGTTGCCAGAGAAGTAAACGGCTTGCACCTCGACGGCCACCCAGCGCATCGAAGCGTCCTCCGCTCCGGTGGATTCGACAAGGATCATGTCGATGCGGCCAACATCCTTGCCGGATGCGCTGTCGAGGTTACCGGTTGATTCGAGGAAACCCACCTCACCGGCCCGGAGAGGTGCCGGATCAGACAGAATGCTCTCGCCGATCTTTTCGAAGACTGTACCGTCCTGATGGAAGCGCCAAGGGCAGAGGGCGCGCAGCCGTCCCCGCTCGCCCTCTATGGGCTCGATGGTCGAGGCCTCCTCACGGTAGATGCGGATAGAACAGACACCTCCCGGCTTGGTACAGGTCGGGTGCTGGCTGTCCTTTCGGAATGGACAGGGCAGCTCCTCTGCCTGCTGCCGGGCCAGTTTGTCGCGGAGAACGTTAAGGCGTTCGGTTTCCTTGGGCTTCAGCGTCCCGAGACTTTCCTTCTCAGCAAGGGCGGCCATCCGGTCCAGCTCCGTCTTCGACATGGCGGCGCCACCCACCTCATGCCCGGCCAGCTTTATCCTGTCCCAGTCGCTTAGGTCCCGAAATGGCTTTCCATACCACTCCGCTATGTGAAACCGCTCGCCTGCCAATGTCCTGCCTCCGCGCCTTGTGGTGCATTCGACGACGTCCACAATATGTAGTCAATGATTCAGAAGTGACTATCAGGGACAAGAATCGCGGGGCTGTCCGGCACGCGGCACACAGGTGCTTGAGTAAGACGAGGGGGATGATGGTGCTGTGAGAGAGGATTGAACTCTCGACCTCTCCCTTACCAAGGGAGTGCTCTACCACTGAGCTACCACAGCGCCGGTGGTGGGCGCCCTTTTAGCAACCACTCCCGCCCGCGCAAGCGGATTTTCAGATGCGCAGCGGACGGCCCGGATTGACGCGGGATCGGGGGTAGGCATCGGCGATGTCGACCCGGCCCGAGGCGGGCAGGGCGAGGCCGGCGAGGGCCTGGGCCAGACCCTCGCGCAGCAGAATCATCGTCTGCACGCGCGAAGGATCGTCGTGCTCTGCGGTGAGCGTCATGTCGGGGTTGGTGTTGATCTCCCAGGTCTCCACCCGGCCTCCCGCAAGGCCGAAATCGAGGCGGCCGAATTCCATCCCCGCCACCTCGAAGACACGGCGCACCTCGGCCTCCTGAGGGAAATCGCTCATCTCGCGCAGCTCGGCGGCGTAATCTTCGGGCGAGGCGAGGCCGGTCATGCCGCCCTTCACCACCCAGTGATCCTGATGAACCGAATTGGCGCGGATGATCCGGTCGCGCAGGCGGTAGGCGCTGTAGCGGCGGAAGCCTTCTGTGCCCATGATCGGCTCGCCCCGATACTCGACGAGAATCAGGTCGCTGAGCACATCGCCGCGCCTGAGCCGCTCGCTGACGCGGGCGCGGGCCTCGGCCTCGTCGTGGAGCAGCTTCCGGTTCGGCGCCATGTGGCCGGAAGACGACCGCAGAAAGACAGGGTAGCGCGTGGGCCATTCGCCGGCGGCGGGGCGCCAGCAGAGGTAGGTGTTCAGCCGCCGCTCCGCCAGCCGGGCGATGAGCTGCTCGCGGCGCAGAAACCGGCGCGCGTCGTTCGTCACCTGCGATCCCGCGCCCTTGAGCTTGCCGGCGATCAACCCGGCCGCCTTCAGCTCCGATGGCGAGAGGCGGTCGAAATCGGTGAACAGGTAGCTGCCGCCCTCCAGCCATTTGCGGGCGAAGAGCTCCTCCCAGCTCAGGGCGACCATCTCGGCCCCGAGTTCAGCGGTTCGGGCGGGAAAGTCGCCGGAGGTGTAGGCATGGTCTGCGGTGGTGACGAACCAAAGCCGGGGGCGGGCCCCGCGCCGCTTGACCGAAAAGGGAAGGCGTGAAAGCATCTTATTAGAATGTCGCCCATCGGGCGGCGCCGGGCAATAAAAATTCTGAGCCGCGGTCGGCGGAAGGCTGCGGCGAAACACATACTGCCATTGGAGATTGACCATGACGACCAAATTGGCAACCGACCGCCCCGTT
This sequence comes from Pseudoroseicyclus sp. H15, assembly GCF_054353345.1. Taxonomy (NCBI): domain Bacteria; kingdom Pseudomonadati; phylum Pseudomonadota; class Alphaproteobacteria; order Rhodobacterales; family Paracoccaceae; genus Pseudoroseicyclus; species Pseudoroseicyclus sp. H15. The sequence continues at coordinate 321,586 of NZ_JBTHJE010000006.1, read as the reverse complement.
CTGGACCCCACGCAACTCCTCGGGCTGCGCATCCTTGCTTCGACCGAGGCGGACAGGTCCGATCTCGCGCAGACCCTCGCCGAAGGCGGCAGCCTTGGCGTGAAGGCCGGCGCCAAGGTTGGCACCAAGGGCGGCGGTACGCCAAGCTGAGCCAAGCCTCATGTGGCATGGGGATGACGGGCTGAACGCCTTCGCGCCTTACGGGGCGCGCGGGCGCCAGCTCGACAGGATCATCCATGCCGACCTCGCCGCGAGCCTTGCCCATATCGACGTGGCCATCTCTGCCGGTCCGACCGGGTGGGAAGAGGTCGCGGAGGCTTTGCTGCCATTGCGTGAGCGCCTGGAACTTGGCGCGCGCCTCCAGCCGGTGTCCTTCGGGCTCTATTACCAGCTCGCCGCCGCGATCTTCGCCGGCGAGCGTGCACGGGCGGAAGAGACTGCCGCCATGCTTGCCGGCCTGCCGGAAGCGTCGCCCGGGATCACCCTTCTGCGCCGCGGGGCCTCTCCGCCGCTCGATGACGTGCTCGACGCGCGCATGGGCGAGGGAGCGGCCAGCTTCGCGCCGATAGACGAGGAGAGCGCGGCCCACTTCGTGACCCTGTTCGCCGAAGGGCTGGATCTGGCGAAGCGCGCGGTGCCGCCGCTGCACGGCGAGCTGACCGCCATCCTCTCGCAGGTGATGCTGGCACAGGCCCCGGCCGGGGCGGTGGAGGAATTCGACGGCGCCTCGCATTTCCAGTTCTGGGGGCTCGTCCTGCTGAACCCGCGGCATCACATGACCCCGCTCGCGATTGTCGAGGCCCTCGCGCATGAGGCGGGCCACGCCCTGCTCTTCGGCCTGACCCGCGACGAGCCTCTCGTGCTCAACCCCGAGAGCGAGCTATACACCTCGCCACTGCGCCGCGATCCGCGCCCGATGGATGGCATCTACCATGCCACCTATGTCTCGGCCCGGATGGCCTGGACGATGGAGTGCCTGGCCGCCAGCGACCTGCTCACGCCGGCAGAGCGCGAGGTCGCCAGCGCTGCCGCCGCAAAGGATCGTGAGAACTTCGCCAAGGGCCTCGGCACCGTGCGGGCGCATGGCCGCCTCTCGGCAACGGGGGATGAGATCCTGGCCGGAGCTGAGGCGGCAATGAACGGCTGACGGGCCGCGGCGAAGGCCCTCGAAGCTGGACCTCATCCCCGCAGCGCAGTATCGGGGATCATGAGCGCCGAAAAGAATGCCGATAAGAGCAAGACCGACCGCGACGCCCGCATGAAGGCCGCCCTGAAGGCCAATATCGCGCGCCGAAAGGCCCAGGCCCGCGCGCGGGCAGAGACGGGGGCAGAGACCGGTTCGGACGACCCATCCGGCGCTTCAGAGGCAGAGCAGGAGGACCCCTGAATGGATTCGATCATCGTGACCGGCGGGACGGAGCTTTCGGGCGACATCCCCATCGCCGGAGCCAAGAACGCCTGTCTGGCGCTGATGCCGGCGACGCTGCTCTCGGAAGAGCCGCTGACGCTGACCAACGCGCCGCGCCTCAGCGACATCGCCACGATGTCGGCCCTGCTGGAATCGCTGGGTTCGGAGGTGAGCCTGCTCGCCGGCGGCAAAGTGATCGCCATGTCGAGCCACAACATCAGCTCGACCCGCGCCGATTACGAGATCGTCCGCAAGATGCGGGCCTCGAACCTCGTGCTCGGGCCCCTTCTGGCGCGCGAGCATCAGGCCACCGTCTCGCTGCCCGGCGGCTGCGCCATCGGCGCCCGGCCGATGGATATCCACGTGAGCGGGCTCGAGGCGCTAGGCGCCGAGATCGAGCTGCGGGATGGCTACCTGCATGCCGTGGCCAAGGGCGGCCTGAAGGGCGCGCGGCACCGCATGAAATTCCCCTCCGTCGGTGCGACGGAGAACCTGCTGATGGCGGCGTCGCTGGCGCGCGGTACCACGGTGCTGGAGAATGCGGCCCGCGAGCCGGAGATCGTCGACCTCGCCAAATGCCTGCGGGCCATGGGCGCCCGCATTGAGGGTGAGGGCACCGAGACCATCACCATCGAAGGCGTCGACCGGCTGCATGGCGCCACGCATGAGGTGGTCGCCGACCGCATCGAGCTGGGCACCTACATGCTGGCCCCGGTCATCGCCGGCGGCGAGATCGAATGCATCGGCGGCAAGCTGGAGCTGCTGGAGGCGTTTGCCGAAAAGCTGCACGATGCCGGCGTCGAGATCGAGCAGACCAACCGCGGCGTGAGGGTGCGCCGCGCCAATGGCCGGGTTCATGCGGTGGATGTGACGACGGCGCCCTATCCGGGCTTTCCGACCGACCTGCAGGCCCAGATGATGGCGATGCTCTGCACCGCCGAGGGCACCTCGAACCTCGAAGAGACCATCTTCGAGAACCGCTTCATGCATGCCCCCGAGCTGACCCGCATGGGCGCCCGGATCGAGGTGCATGGCGGCACTGCCAGCGTGACGGGTGTCGAGCGGCTGAAAGGCGCGCCGGTGATGGCCACCGATCTTCGCGCCTCGGTCTCGCTGATCCTCGCGGGGCTGGCGGCGCAGGGCGAGACGCGGGTGAACCGCGTCTATCACCTCGACCGCGGGTATGAGGAGCTGGTGAGCAAGCTGCGCGGCGCCGGCGCCCATATCGAGCGCGTGGCGGGCCAGTGACAGAGCCGGGCCCCAAGGCACCGGGCCAGATGCCCGACGACGGCGAAGACGCGCGCTTCGAGGATGGCGGCGACAGGCCGCTGCGCCTGCTGGCGCGCGACGCCGACGACCTCGCCGTGATCTCCTCGCTCTGCCAGGACGCCGTTATGCCGGCCAGCGAGATGCGCTGGGACAGGCCCTCGCGCCGCTTCGCGCTGCTGCTCAACCGCTTCCGCTGGGAGGATATGCCCCGCGCCGAGGCGCGCCGCCGCCCGGTGGAGCGTGTGCAATCGCTGCTGGTCATCGCCGACGTGCTGCGCGTGCAGAGCCAGGGCCTGCCGCCCCGCGCCGAGATTGCCGCCGACACCGTGCTCTCGCTGCTCTCCCTCTCTTGGGAGCCGCAGGACGAGGCCGCCGGCCGGCTGGTGCTGACCCTCGCCGGCGATGCTGCCATCGCCATCGAGGCGGAGGATCTGGAAATCAGTCTGCGCGATGTCACCCGCCCCTATGTCGCCCCCTCGCGCAAGGTGCCCGGCCATGACGATGCCTGATAGGGGGCCTGGTACGGGGCCTGACTCGCGGCCCGATTCGGGGCCCGCGTCCGACGCGATGGACGGCGTCAGCGTCCGCCGGCTCGGCCCGGCTGACGTCATTGCCTACCGGCATGTCCGGCTGGAGGCGCTGCGCAACCATCCCGGCGCCTATGGCACCACCTTCGGCGACATGGCCAACGCACCGCATGCCGCCTTCGCCGAACGGCTGGAGCAGGCGTCGGTCTTCGGGCTTTTCACCACACATGGGCTGGAGGGGCTGATGTGCCTCGGCCGCGAGCGCGGCAGCAACACCCGGCACCGCGCCACGATCACCCAGGTCTACCTGCGCGAGTCGCTGCGGGGGCAGGGCGGGGCGGCGATGATGCTCGACGCTCTGGTGGAAGAGGCCCGCGCCACCGGCATCCTGCAGCTGGAGCTGACGGTGGCCGAGGGCAACAGGGTCGCCCATGACTTCTACCTCCGCCACGGCTTCGCCCGCATCGGTGTGGTGCCGCGCGCCCTGCGGATCGACGGCGCGTTCGTCGACGAGATCCAACTGATGCGGCGGCTCGACTGACAGTGACCAAGCGGAGCGCCTGCGGCGCATTCCATTTGGTTCGGTGGGGGCGCGGCCCCCACACCCCCGAGGTATTTTCGGCCAGATGAATGAGGGGGCGGGCGCGAGGGTTCGGCAGCTCGGACCAGGGGAGGCGGCGCTGTGGCAGAGGCTGGCGCTGGAGGCGATCGAGAGGTGCCCTGAGCACTTCGTGACCTCGCTGGAGGAAGAGCGGGCCATCCCGCGCACTGTCTTTGAAGCCGAGCTTCGGCTGCGCTGGGTTTTCGTCAGCGGGGCGGAGCAGGGGCTGGCCGTGCTGCGGCGCGTGGGCGATGTGGGCCATATCAGCTCACTCTACGTTCGCCCGGAGGCGCGGCGACAGGGCCATGCCGGGGCGCTACTCCAGCGGATCCGGCAGGTGGCGGAGGCCGAAGGGCTGGCGCGGCTGGAGCTGAGCGTATTCCGTGACAACCATGCGGCGATGGCGCTCTACCGGCGGGAGGGCTTCGACCTTACAGAGGTCACGCCCTTTGGCGACCGTGAGGATTGCGGGATGGGGCTGACCCCGGCCAGGTGACCGCCCCCAATTTCCTTTTGCAAATCGCTGCGCTTGGCGTATGACGCGGCCCATGAGCACCAACGCGTCCCAACTCCGCCGCCGAATCCGCGCCTGAACCGCAGGCCCTGGCGGCGCCGTGACGCGCGCTCATCTTCCCCAAGACAATTGACCATCTGCCCGGCTTCGGCCACCAAAGGGCTTCCTTTTTGATTTGGAAGGACATCTTCATGATCCCCGCGATCCTGCCCACCTATAACCGCGCGCCCCTCGCCTTCGAGCGGGGCGAGGGCTCCTGGCTCTATGCGGAGGACGGGCAGCGATATCTCGATCTGGGCGCCGGGATCGCGGTGAACGCGCTCGGCCATGCGCATCCGAAGCTGGTGGAGGTGCTGACCGAGCAGGGCGGGAAGCTGTGGCATGTCTCGAACCTCTACCGGGTGCCGCAGCAGGAGAAGCTGGCGGGGCTGATGGTGGAGCACACCTTCGCCGACACGGTGTTCTTCACGAACTCTGGTACCGAGGCCTGCGAGCTGGCCGTGAAGATGGCGCGCAAGCATTTCAGTGAGAGCGCGCCGGAGCGGGTGCGTATTCTGGCGTTCCACGGGGCCTTCCACGGGCGCTCCTCGGCGGCCATCGCGGCGGCGGGGTCGGAGAAGATGGTGAAGGGCTTCGGGCCGCTGCTGCCGGGCTTCAGCCAGTTTCCCTTCGAGGGCGAGGAGGTCTTCGACGAGATCGGCAAGCCCGACGTCGCCGCCGTGATGGTGGAGCCGGTGCAGGGCGAGGGCGGCATCCGCGCCGCGGGCGACGCATGGCTGAAACGCCTGCGGGCGGCCTGCGACGAGGCAGGGGTGCTGCTCATCCTCGACGAGGTGCAATGCGGCATGGGGCGGACAGGCAGGCTCTTCGCGCATGAATGGGCGGGCATCACGCCCGACATCATGATGGTCGCCAAGGGCATCGGCGGGGGCTTCCCCCTCGGCGCCGTGCTGGCCACCGAAGGCGCCGCCAAGGAGATGACCGCCGGCACCCATGGCTCGACCTATGGCGGCAACCCGCTCGGCTGCGCCATCGGGGCCGCGGTGACGGAGATTATCGCCGAACCGGCCTTCCTCGCCGAGGTGAACCGCAAAGCGGGCCTCTTCCGGCAGGGGCTGGAAGGGCTGGTGGCGAACCACCCGTCGGTGTTCGAGGAGGTGCGCGGCACGGGGCTGATGCTCGGCCTGAAATGCGCCGCCGCCAATACGGATGTCGTCGCGGCGGGCTACGAGGCAGAGCTGCTCACAGTCGGCGCCGCCGACAACGTGGTGCGGCTTCTGCCCGCGCTGACCATCAGTGATGACGAGATCGCCGAGGCGCTGGCCCGGCTTGAGACGGCGGCGCAGGCCGTCGAGGCCAAGGGGGCCTGAGATGCAATCATTCCTCGATATCGACAAGACCGATGCCGCCGAGCTGCGGGCCATGATCGACAGCGCGCGCGCCATGAAGGACGCGCGGAACGATCGCCCCAAGGGCACGCCCGATGACGAACAGCCGCTGGCCGGGCGCATGGTGGCGCTGATCTTCGAAAAGCCCTCCACCCGCACGCGGGTGAGCTTCGACGTGGGCGTGCGCCAGATGGGCGGGCAGACGATGGTGCTGTCGGGCAGCGAGATGCAGCTTGGCCATGGCGAGACCATCGCCGACACCGCCCGGGTGCTGAGCCGCTATGTCGATCTCATCATGATCCGCACCTTCGAGGAGCAGACCCTGCTCGACATGGCGGAATACGCCTCGGTGCCGGTCATCAACGGGCTGACGAACCGCACGCATCCCTGCCAGATCATGGCCGACATCATGACCTATGAAGAGCATCGCGGCCCGATCGCGGGGCGCAAGGTGGTGTGGTCGGGCGACGGCAACAACGTCTTCGCCAGCTTCGCGCAGGCGGCGGGGCAGTTCTGCTTCGACCTCACCTTCACCGGTCCGCCGACGCTCGACCCGGAGCGCGGGTTCATCGACGCGGCGCGCGCCAAGGGCGTGACCATCGAGATCGAGCGCGACCCGGTGAAGGCGGTGACCGGTGCCGACCTCGTCGTGACCGATACCTGGGTCTCGATGCACGATCCGCAGAGCGCGCGCGAGCGGCGGCACAATCAGCTGCGCCCCTATCAGGTGAACGAGCGGCTGATGGCGCATGCCAAGGACGATGCGCTCTTCATGCACTGCCTGCCCGCGCATCGCGACGACGAGGCGACGAGCGCGGTGATGGACGGGCCCTCCTCGGTCATCTTCGACGAGGCCGAGAACCGCCTTCACGCACAGAAGGCTGTCATGCGCTGGTGCCTCGGCGTCTGACCTCAGGCCAGCGGAGCGCCTGCGGCGCGTTCCATGAGTGGCGATGAGGGGGCTGTCTGCCCCCTCAAACTCCCCTGAGAGTACTTCAGAGAAAGCGAGATGAAGAAGAGAGCCTCTTGCTCTCGCTTTTCTTGAAATATCCCGGGGGTGAGGCCGCAGGCCGAGGGGGCTGGCCCCCTCAAACTACTTTGAAATTGGCACGACGCACAGGCGCCTATTGCCCCTTCGGCTTGGCGCGCAACGTTGGGTCGGCGACCCGCGGGTCTTCGGGCCAGGGGTGGCGGGGGTAGCGGCCGCGCATCTCCTTGCGGACTTCGGAATATTCGCCGGCCCAGAAGCCCGGCAGGTCGAGCGTGACCTGCAGGGGCCGTCGGGCTGGCGAGAGCAGCGTGACGCGGATCGGTTGGCCGGCCGCCATGGGGTGGCGCGTGGTGCCGAACATCTCCTGCATCCGAAGCTCGATGGCGGGCTGGCCGTCTTCGTAGGAGATGGGCACGCGGTTGCCGAGCGGCGTGGTGAAATGCGACGGGATGGCGCTGCTGACGGCCTGCTCGCCCGCCCAGCCGAGGCGGGCGGTTAGGGCGGGCACGAGGTTGAAGCCGCGCCACTCCGCCTCCGACGAGACGGAGCCGAGGTAGGGCAGGAGCCACTCCTCCGCCTCCGCCAACAGCGCCTCTTCGGTGAAGGGCGGCACGTCGGCGCCGGCGGAGCGGGCCAGCTCCACCCGCTGGCAGAGGCGGAGCGCGGCGCCGGAGAGGGAGAGGCCAGAGAGGCGGATGCCCTCCAGCATGGCGCGGGCCCGCAGCTCCTCCGGCGCCTCCCACCGGCGGGAGGCGAGGGTGAGGGCGCCGAGGCGCTCCTCCTCGCGGGCCACGACGCGGCGCTCGCGGCGGGACCATTCGCAGAGCTGCACCCAGGTGATCCGGGAGGCGAAGGTCTCGCGCAGCTCGGCCTCGGTGAGGCGGGCGGCGAGGCGGATCCTGGCCTCGCGGGGCTGGCCGTCCGTCTCGATGGCGACGAGGAGGCGGTCCCCGGCGAGGGGGTCTGCCTCCGGCAGGATCGCGCCCTTGCCGCCGGAGAGCAGGTAGCGCGGCGCGTCGCCGGGGCGGCGGAGCGCGATGCGGTCCGGGAAGGCGAGGGCGGCGGCGATGCCGGGGGAGGCGTCGGTCGCTGGCAGGCCGCGGGCGAGGCGCTTGGTTTCCGAGCGCAGGCGCTTGAGGGCCGGGGGCGGGGCGGAGGGGCCGGGCTGGCCGGCGAGCGCGGAGAGGCGGGGCGCGACGTCGCTCCCGGCGGAGGGGCCGAAGGGGTCCCGCTCGGAGAGGAGGGCGGCGAGGGGGGCGGCGGGGGCGCCGGCCTCGGCCAGCATATGGGCGAGGCGGGGGTGCAGCGGCAGGGCGGCGAGGCGGCGGCCGTGGGCGGTGATGAGGCCGGAGGCGTCGAGAGCGCCAAGGCCGTGGAGGAGAGCGCGGGCCTCGGCCAGCGCCGCCTCGGGCGGGGGCGTGAGGAACGGCAGGTCGGCGGAGCCCCAGAGCGCGAGGTCGAGCGCGAGGGGGGCGAGGTCGCCGGCCTCGATCTCCGGCCGGGGCTGGGCGGCGAGGGCGCCCTCCTCGCCCTTCGTCCAGAGCCGGTAGGCGCGGCCCGGCGCCACGCGGCCCGCCCGGCCGGCGCGCTGCTCGGCCTCGGCGCGGGTGACGCGCTCGGTGACGAGGCGGGACATGCCGGACCCGGGGTCGAAGAGGGCGCGGCGGGCACGGCCGGCGTCGACCACGACGCGGATGCCGTCAATGGTGAGCGAGGTTTCGGCGATGGCGGTGGAGAGGATGACCTTGCGCCCGTCGAAGGGCGCGAGCGCGGCACGCTGGGCGGCGGGGGGCAGGGCGCCGTAGAGCGGGAAGGTTTGCGCCCCGGGCGGCAGGCGGCCGGAGAGGGCGGCCTCGGTGCGGCGGATCTCGCCCTCGCCGGGGAGGAAGACGAGGACGCCGCCTTCCGTCTCGCTGAGCGCCTGCAGGGTGAGGGCGGCGACCTCCTGTTCGAGGCGGGCGCGGGGCGGCGGCGGCTTGTCCAGCCAGATGCGCTCGACGGGGTAGGTACGGCCCTCCGACGTGATGACGGGGGCATCGCCCATGAGGGCGGCGACGGGCGCGGCGTCGAGCGTGGCGGACATGACGACGAGGCGGAGGTCGGGGCGGAGGGCGCCGCGGATCTCCAAAGCGAGGGCGAGGCCGAGATCGGCCTGGAGGGAGCGCTCGTGGAACTCGTCGAAGAGGATGGCGGAGATGCCGGGCAGCTCGGGGTCGGACTGGATCATCCGGGTGAGGATGCCCTCGGTGATGACCTCGATGCGGGTGGCGGGCGAGGTGACGGCCTCGCCGCGCATCCGGTAGCCGATGGTCTCGCCAGGCCGCTCGCCGCGCTCGGCGGACATACGTTCGGCGGCGGCACGGGCGGCGAGGCGGCGGGGCTCGAGCATGAGGATGCGGCCGGTTTCGGCGAGGCCCGCGTCTAGCATGGCGGGGGGGACGCGGGTGGTCTTGCCGGCGCCGGGCGGGGCCTGAAGGACGGCGTGGCCGGTCTCCTGAAGGGCGGTCAGGAGGGCGGGCAGGGCGTCGTCGATGGGCAGGCGGGGCAGGGACATGGGGCGAGGCTTAGCGCGGGCGGGGGCAGGGGCGGAAGGGCGGTGGGTGGAAAAGCGCGGAAGACTGGTCGGAGGCGTGATTGCGCCGGCTCGGCTCGGAGCTTGCGCCGCCCTCGCACGCGGGCCTGTGGGTGGCGCTCCTCCTGTTCCACTACTGCGCTTTATTCCCGCCACGCGCCTCCTCGCGGCGGGCTGAGCGCTGCCTTCACCAGAGCGCCAGCCCGCGGGGAGGGGCCGGCGCTCGCGCGGCGGCCTGACGGCCTTGATTTCGCGCGAGGTGCGGAGAGGTGAGGGTGAAGTCGATGGCTTGGCGGGGGCTAAAAAGGTGCGTGGCGTGCACACCCGGCCTTCTCACGCCTCCGGGGCCAGCTCCATCGCCCGGGCGAACATCGCGGGATCGACGTTGCCGCCCGAGGCGACGGCGATCACCGTCTCGCTCGAAAGCTCCTCCCCGTGGAACAGCGCTGCCGCCAGCGCCACGGCGCCGCCCGGTTCGACCACGATGCGCAGGTGGCGGAAGGCGGCGCCCATGGCGCGGAGGGCCTCGTCCTCGCTCACGACCAGCCCGGGCCCCGCATGGGCCTGCAGGATGGGGAAGGTCAGGTCGCCCGGCTCGGGCGTGATGATCGCATCGCAGATCGAGCCCGACATCCGGGCGTTGCGGCGCTTCTCGCCCGCCGCAAGCGAGCGCGCCACGTCATCGAACTCCTCCGGCTCGGCGGTGCGCATCTTCACCCCCGGCGCCTCAGCCGCCAGGGCCAGCGCGATGCCCGAGGCGAGGCCGCCGCCGCCGCAGGGCACGAGCACCTCGGCTTCGTTCACCCCGCGCTCGGCAGCCTGTGCGGCGATCTCCAGCCCCGTCGTGCCCTGGCCCGCGATGACCAGCGGCTCGTCATAGGGGCGCACGAGCACGGCGCCGCGCTCTTCCGCCAGCCTCGCGCCAATCTCCTCGCGGCTCTCGGTCGCGCGGTCATAGGTGACGACCTCGGCGCCGAGCGCGCGGGTGCCGGCGATCTTCGCGGCTGGCGCATCGGCCGGCATCAGGATCGTTGCCGCCAGCCCGTGTTCGCGCGCCGCATAGGCCACGCCCTGCGCGTGGTTTCCGGAGGAGAAGGCCATCACAGCCGTCACGCCCTCTGCCGCCAGCTTCGAGATGGCGGACCAGCCGCCGCGCGCCTTGAACGAGCCGGTGACCTGCAGGCATTCGGCCTTCACCAGCACGCGCCGTCCCGCCATGGCATCTAGCCCCGGCGAGGAGAGCAGCGGGGTAAGGTTGAGCTGCGCGCCGATGCGGGCGCGGGCGGCGCGGATATCCTCGATGCCGACGGCGAAGGAGGTCATGTCCATTGGGCGATCCAGTCGTTCAGGGCGTTCAGGGCTTCAGGCTCGTCGAGAAAGGGCACATGGCCCCGGCCCGGCACGTCGGCGCGGATCATGTCGGGCCGTCTCGCCTGCATCTCGGCGGCCGTCGCGGGCGAGAGCAGGTCGGAATTCGCGCCCCGAATCAGCGCGAGCGGCAGCCCGGCGCAGGCGTCGAACAGGCCCCAGAGGTCGGTGGCCGGGGTCGTGCCCGAGCCGTCTTCCTCTTCGCCCAGCACGGCGCGGCGGAGGGCGGGGTCGTAGCGCAAAGCCAGCCCGTCCGGCCCTTCGGTGAAGCGGCGCTCAGCCTCCTCGCGCCAGCGCGCCATCGGCACGCCGGTGAAGCGCGGGTTGGAGGCGAGCTGGGCGGCGGCCTCGTCGAGGGTGGAGGCGGTGGGCGGCTTGCCGAGATAGCCCGCGATGGCCTCCAGCCCCTCGGGCATCAGCTCGGGGCCGATGTCGTTGAAGGCCACGGCGCGCAGCCTGTCCTTGGCCGAGGCGGCGAGCACCATGGCGATCATCCCGCCGCGCGAGGTGCCGAGCAATGCGACCTGCGGCAGGGCCAGATGGGCGAGCAGCGACAGCACGTCGCGCGCCTCCTGCGGTATCGTATAGCTGGCGGGATCGGCCCAGGCGGAGCGGCCGCGCCCCCGATAATCCATGCGGATGACCCGCAGGCCTTCCAGATGCGGCACCAAGGGGTCGAAATCCTCGCCGCTGCGCGTCAGCCCCGGCAGGCAGAGGAGCGGCGGGCCGGTGCCCTCGTCGCGGTAGTAAATCTCGGTGCCATCCTCGGCGGCAAAAACGGGCATCAGGCAAGCTCCGGTATGGGGGTGAGGTCGGCCAGCTCATGATCGGGCGCGCCCCAGAGCCGCTCGTGCGGCTGGCCGGCGCGGTTGACCCAGGCGGTGGTGAAGCCGTATCCCGCGCCCGCCGCGGCATCCCAGCCGTTGGACGAGACGAACAGCACCTCGGCCGGCGCGCAGCCGAAACGGGCGCCGACAAGCGCGTAGACGGCGTCGTTCGGCTTGTAGATACCGGCGCTTTCGGCGGAGAGCACCGCGTCGAGATGATCTCCGATGCCCGCCGCCTCGACGGCGCTGGCCAGCATATCCGGCGTGCCGTTGGAGAGGATCGCGGTGGCGAGGCCCTGGCCCTTCAGAGCGGCGAGCACACCTTCCACCTCTGGATAGGCGGTCAGCCTGTCATAGAGGCCGAGGAGCGTGGCGCGCAGCTCCGCCCCCTCCAGCCCCAGCGTGGCCATCGACCAGTCGAGCGAGTCTTCCGTCACCTTGCGGAAATCGGCATGCCGGTTCGCGGCGGCGCGCAGCCAGGTGTAGTCGAGCTGCTTGTCGCGCCAGAGACGGGCCAGTTCAGGCCAAGTCTCGGCCAATGCGTCGCCGCCGGGCTGCTCGGCGGCCTCGCGGGCGGCTGCCGCCACATCGAAGAGAGTGCCATAGGCATCGAAAACGATTGTGGAAATCGGCATGGCATCCCCCGCTCGCGCGCAGATTGGCATGGGTTTGGTGTGAGGGGAAGGCGCCTTGGGCGCCTTGGATGACCACATCGTGAGCAGAGCCGTGCAACGCCCGGGCGCTCTCAGCTCTTGTCCCCACAACTGAACTAAACCCGAACGGGAGTTTGATATGATTAACAAGTTTACCCAAGCCGCCGCGCTGTCGATCAGCGCCTCTGTCCTCGCCAGCGTCGCTGCCGCGCAGGACACCCCGATGATCATGGTGGACGGCGTGACCGCCACGACCACCGAGATCACCGTGCCCGAAGTGATGCTCGACCAGCCCGGCTTCGTCGTCGTGCACGAAATGGTCGACGGCGCGCCCGTCGTGCCCGCCTCTATCGGCCATGCCTATGTCGAGGCCGGAACCACCGATGGCGTGATGGTCGATCTCGACAAGCCCCTGATGGGCGACAGCCAGTACATGCTGATGCTGCACTACGATACCGATGGTGACGGCGAGTACTCCTTCGGCGAAGGCATGACCGACGTCGACACGCCCGTCATGATGGACGGCGCGCCGGTCACGAAGGTCTTCGCCACGGCTCCCGGCATGACCGTTGGTGACGCGGCCACCGAGGCCGTTGTCGACATCGCGCAAGGCGCGGCGGCTGCCGCTGGCGCCGTTGCCGAAGGTGCTGAGAACCTGGCGGAATCCGTGGCCGACGGGGCGGAGTCGCTGGCCGATGACCTGATGGATACGCCGATGATCATGGTCAGCGGTGCGACGGCTGGCGGCATGACCGTGACCGTTCCGGAGGTGATGATCGACCAGCCCGGCTTCCTCGTCGTGCATGACATGGTCGACGGCAGCCCGGTGGTGCCCGCCTCGATCGGCCACACCTACCTTGAGGCCGGCATGAACACCGATGTCGCCGTGCAGATCGACGAGACCTTTTCGTCCGACAATCAGTACATGCTGATGCTGCATTACGACACGGATGGTGACGGCGTGTATTCCTTCGGCGAAGGCATGACCGATGTCGACACGCCGGTGATGGAGGGAGATGCGCCTGTGACGGCGGTCTTCCAGCCCTCGATGTAATCGCCATAAAGCGCACCGCTTCTGCGGTGAACGGCCCGCCGGTTCAGCCGGCGGGCCATTTCTTTGTAAGGATTTTCAGTGCGTTACGGGAAATCGAAAAAAATCTGCGCGGGCGCGAAACCATTCTGCGGGCTTGTGCGTAATTACGTCACAACCAGCGCGGATCTGCCTGTACCGCTCTGGCTCTCGCTCCCCAAGCACGCACTCCCCTGATGTGTGCTCAGCCCCCGCCGCACCCCTCGGCGGGGGCTATTTTGTTCCAAAGTTCCGGCATTGGCGGCAAACGGAATTCGCGCGAATTCCGTTACGATTTCCGCGCGGAAATCGTTGCCTGGCTCAGAGGTTCTCCGGCTGCGGCATGCCGAGCACGTGGTAGCCGCCGTCGACGCGCACGATCTCGCCCGTCGTGCAGGAACCACCCTCGGAACAGAGCCACACAGCCGTGCCGCCGATGGCTTCGAGCGTGGCATTCGCCCGCATCGGGGCGTTCTCCTGCGTGTGGCGGAAGGTTTTGCGCGCCCCGCCGATGGCAGCGCCGGCCAGCGTTTTCATCGGGCCGGGGGAGATGGCGTTGACGCGGATGCCCTGGGGCCCGAGATCGTTCGCCAGGTAGCGGACCGCGGCTTCGAGCGCCGACTTCGCCACGCCCATGACGTTGTAATAGGGCGTGACGCGGGTAGAGCCCTGGTAGGTCAGCGTGATGATGCTGCCGCCATCGGTCATCAAGGGCTCGGCCCGGCGGGCGACGTCGATGAGCGAGTAGCAGGAGATCGTCAGCGAATTGCGGAAGTTCTCCCGGGTCGTGTTGATGAACCGGCCCGTCAGCTCGGCCTTGTTCGAGAAGGCGACGGCATGGACGACAAAGTCGAGGCTGCCCCAGCGCTCGCCGATCTGGGCGAAGGCGGCATCGAGCGAGGCATCGTCGGTGACATCGACATCGAGCAGGAAGTCGGAGCCGAGCGAGGCAGCCAGCGGCTCGACGCGCTTGCCGAAGGCCTCGCCCTGGTAGGAAAAGGCCAGCTCGGCCCCGGCGGCGGACAGGGCCTTGGCGATGCCCCAGGCGATGGAATGGTCATTCGCGACGCCCATCACCAGCCCGCGCTTGCCGCTCATGTTCATCAAATCATCCTTCAAAGCGCGAGAGCAGCATAGAGCCGTTGGTGCCGCCGAACCCGAAGGAATTGGTCATGACCGTATCGAGCCCGGCATTTGGCACCATATTTGTCGCAATTTCTTCCGGCTTTAGCGCCGGGTCGAGGGTCTCGATGTTGATCGAGGGGGCGATGAAGTCGTCCTTCAGCATCAGAAGGCAGAAGATCGCCTCCAGCGCCCCGGCGGCGCCCTGGGCATGGCCGGTCATGCTCTTGGTCGAGCTGATGGGCGGCGTGGTGCCCTCGCCGAAGACGCGGCGCACCGCCTCCACCTCGCCGACATCGCCGACGGGCGTCGAGGTGCCGTGCGCGTTGATGTAGCTGATCTTGCGGCCCTCTGGCAGCGTCTGCATCGCGATGCGCATGGCGCGCTCGCCGCCCTCGCCGGAGGGGGCCACCATGTCGTGCCCGTCGGAGGTGGCGGCGAAGCCCGTCACCTCGGCGAGGATGTTGGCGCCGCGGGCCTGCGCCCGCTCCAGCTCCTCCAGCACCACCATGCCGCCGCCGCCGGCGATGACGAAGCCGTCACGGGCCTCGTCGAAGGCGCGGGAGGCCTTGGAGGGCGCGTCGTTGAACTTGCTGCTCATCGCGCCCATCGCGTCGAAGAGGCAGGAGAGCGTCCAGTCGAGCTCCTCCGCGCCGCCGGCGAACATCACGTCCTGCTTGCCCATCTGGATCTGCTCGGCCGCGGCGCCGATGCAATGCAGCGAGGTCGAGCAGGCGGAGGTGATCGAGTAGTTGATACCCTTGATCTTGAAGCCGGTGGAGAGATTGGCGCTGATCGTCGAGCTCATGCCCTTCGGCACGGCCAGCGGGCCGATGCGCTTGGGGCTGCCCGATTTCAGCACCGTCTGATGCGCGGCAAAGAGGGCAGAGGTCGAAGGGCCGCCGGAGCCGGCAATCAGGCCGGTGCGGATGTTCGAGACATCCTCGGGGCTCAGGCCGGCATTGGCGATGGCCTGCTCCATGGCGATATAGGCATAGGCGGCGCCCGGGCCCATGAAACGCAGGGTGCGCTTTTCGAGATGGTCTTTGGGGTCGATCTTCAGCGTGCCGGCGACACGGCTGCGAAAGCCGTGCTCGGCCATCTCTTCCGACGCCTCGATGCCGGAGCGGCCGGCCTTCAGGCTTTCGGTGACCTCATCGGCGCTGTTGCCGATGGGCGAGACGATCCCCAGTCCGGTGACGACGACGCGGCGCATCGGAGCTCCTCTCAAGATTCGGCGGCTGCGAGGCCGACCTTCATGTCCTTCACTTCGCAGACGACTTCGCCATCGGCCTCGACCCGGCCATCGGCCACGCCCATCTTCAGGCGCCGGTCGATCACACGGGTGAAGTCGACGAAATAGCGCACCAGCTTGCGGTCGGGCCGGATCATGCCGGTGAGCTTCACCTCGCCCGCGCCAAGCGCGAAACCCTGGCCCTGCCAGCCACGCCAGCCGAGGTTGAAGCCCGTCAGCTGCCACAGCCCATCGACCATCAGGCAGCCGGGCATCACCGGGTTGCCTGGGAAGTGGCAGGGGAAGAACCAGAGGTCGGGATTGATGTCGAGCTCGGCGACGATATGGCCCTTGCCGTTGGCGCCGGCATCGCCGGAGACATCGGTGATCCGGTCCATCATCAGCATCGGCGGCTCGGGGAGCTGGGCGTTGCCGGGCCCGAACAGCTCGCCGCGCGCGCAGGCCAGCAGAGCCTCCTTGTCGAACCGGGTCGGAAAATCCGCCATGAATGCCTCTTGTTCCACACCTGATGCCCGCCGCGCGTCATGCGGCTTGCAATGTCGTGCTCCACTATCATTCCGAGGCGAAAGAGGGCAAGGGCCGGGCCTTGCCGGTGGCTCCTCACGCCCGGGCGCAACGGAAAGCCGTTGAAAGATCGGGGGCAGAGGGCATATCCTTTTGGCCGAGATGCATGATGACCAGCCCTCCTTCGAGGCCCGCGCCGCCGATTGGCTGAGCGAAGCCAGCTTGCGCCCGACGCGCCAGCGCCTGACCCTCGCCGCCCTGCTCGTGGGCGACGGGCGCGACAGGCATGTCACCGCGGAAGGCCTGCACGAAGCGGCCCAGGCCCAGGGCGATGCCGTCTCGCTCGCCACCGTTTACAACACGCTCGGCGCCTTCTGCGAATGCGGTTTGCTGCGCGAAATCCGCGTCGATGGCACGAAGAGCTATTTCGACACGAACAATACCGATCACCCGCATTTCTACTGGGAGGAAAGCGGCGCGCTCACCGATGCGCCCCTCTCGGAGCTGGAGATCGCCAAGCTGCCCACGCCGCCGGCCGGTGCCGAGATCGCCTCGGTCGACGTTGTGATCCGGTTGCGCCGGCGCGGCTGAGCCTGGGCCTCGGACCAGATTGAGCGCCTGCGGCGCATTCCTTCGGTTGCGATGAGGGGGCTGTCTGCCCCCGCCGCCATTGGTGCTTGAACCAATGGCGCACCAATGGCGTCTCCCCCGAGGATATTTCGAGAAAAGCGAGGGGGTAGAGGGTGTTGCGCCTGGGTCAAAGGGGGGAGCTGGCGGCCCAGTCCCAGTAGAGCTGGCGGGCGCGGGCGGTCATCGCGCCGGGGGTGAAACTCGTGCCCTCGAAGGAGGAGACGGCGGTGACCTTGGCCATGTTGCCGGTGAGGAAGACCTCGTCGGCCGCGTGGACATCTTCGAAGCGCAGAACCGTCTCATGCACCTTGACGCCATCGGCGCGCAGGTTCGCGATGTGGCGGGCGCGGGTGATGCCGGCGAGGAAGGTGCCGTTGGGGATGGGCGTGAAGACCTCGCCGTCCTTGACGAGGAAGACGTTGGCCGTGGCGCTTTCGGCGAGATTGCCGAGGGCATCGGCCACGAGGGCATTGTGGCAGCCGCGGCGCTGCGCCTCGGCCAGCATCCGGGCGTTGTTGGGGTAGAGGGCGCCGGCCTTGGCGTTGACCACCGAGCTTTCCAGCACCGGGCGGCGGAAACTGCTTTGGCAGAGCGAGACGCTGGCATCTTCCGCGGGCATCGGGATCTCTTCGAGGCAGATCGCGAAGCCGGGCGGTGCCTTGGCGGGCAGGATGGCCGAGAGGCCGCCCTCGACGGCCCAGTACATCGGGCGAATGTAGACGGCGCTGCCGGGGGCGTAATGCTTCAGGCCTTCGCGGGTAATCGCCTCGATCTCTTCGGCGCTGTGGCTGGGCTGCAGAAGCATCGCTTCGGCCGAGCGGTTGAGGCGGGCGCAATGTGCGGCCAGATCGGGGACCAGGCCATATGCCAGGCGGGCGCCGTCGAACACGCCGGAGCCGAGCCAGGTGCCGTGATCGGCGGCGCGCATGACATAGGCGTCGCCTTCGTGCCAACTCCCCTCGAACCATGTGCGGATGTTGGTGCCCGTTGCCATCTGTCGCTCTCCTGCCCCTTGCTGCGCGAGGGTAGGCGGGGCCGGCGGAAGGGACAAGCGCTCCGCCGCGGCGTATCGGCGCAGAAGTCTTGAAGGGAAAGGGCGCGCCCGGGGTGCAGGGCCCGGGCGCAAGATAGCATCGGCAGGACGAGCCGACGCCGGGGGGACATCGGGGCGGGCCCCGATGGGAGCGACCCTAGGGCAGGCAGGAATCAGGCATGTGACAGCGGCGGTGTCAGCCCGCCTCTGCCAGCAGCGCCTTGAGGTCGAGCGGAGTGTTGGTCATCTGCAGCGCGCCGTCGGGATCGCGCGGCCAATCCTCGGACGGGCGGTCGCGGTAGATTTCTACCCCGTTGCCATCGGGATCGTCGAAATAGATCGCTTCGGACACGCCGTGGTCGGCGGCGCCGGCCAGCTTCACCCCCGCCTCCAGCACGCGCTTCAGCGCCTCGGCCAGTGACTTGCGGTCGGGATAGAGAAAGGCAGTGTGGTAAAGCCCGGCATGGTGGCGGGGCGCGGGCGGGCCGCCGAGCGAATCCCAGGTGTTGAGGCCGATATGGTGATGGTAGCCGCCGGCCGAGAGGAAGGCGGCGGAGGGGCCGTAGCGCATGACCTCATCGAAGCCGAGCACGTCACGGTAAAAGGTGATGGCGCGTTCGAGGTCTGAGACCTTGAGATGCACATGGCCGATCCGCGTCTCTGGCGGGGCCTTGGTGGGGGTGGTCATCGTGCGTCCTCCCGGTGGCGCAGGGGTATGGCCGCGGGGCGGGGGGCGGCGGCGGCAAGCCCGGCCGCGAGGGTGCCGAGCAGGATCAGAAGAGGTGTCATGGGACAGCTCCGAATTGTTGTCTTCCCGATATGTCGGCAGGGCCGGGCGCCCGTGCAAGACGTCACCTGGAGGTTACCGCCCTGCGGCCGGACCTAGCCGCGCAGATACCGCAGGCCCCAGCCTGCGAGGAGCGCCAGCACCAGCACCCAGATCGCCAGCACCGCAACCGCGCTCGCCCGGCTGACTGGCCGGGTGAGCAGATTGTCGGCCTGCCGCCGAAGATCCGCCATCACCTCGGCGGGCGTGAGGCGGACGGCGAGCAGGATGCCGAGCGGCACCAGGATGGCGTCGTCGAGATAGCCCAGCAGGGGGATAACATCTGGGATGAGGTCGATCGGGCTGAGCGCATAGGCGGCGACGAGCCCCGCCACGGCCTTGGCATACCACGGCACCCTTGCGTCACGCGCCGCCAGCCAGAGCGCCACCACGTCGCGCTTCACGCCCCGCGCCCAGCTGCGCAGGCGCTGCCAGGGCGAGGCGTTGGCCGGCACCTGCGTCAGGAGAGCAGGCCCACGATCTCGTAGGTGCGCTTCAGGATCGGCGCGGCGATGCCGCGCGCGCGCTCGGCGCCGCGACCCAGCAGGCGGTCGATCTCGGCGGGGTCGTCCATCAGGCGCTGCATCTCGGTGGAGATGGGGGCGAGCTTGTCGACCGCGAGATCGGCCAGGGCCGGCTTGAACTTGCCCCAGCCGGCGCCGCCGAATTCGGCCAGCACGGCGTCGGAGCTCTGCTCGGACAGAGCGGCGTAGATGTCGACGAGGTTTTTCGCCTCGGGCCGGCCGGCGAGACCGGCGGCGTCGGTCGGCAGACCTTCCGGGTCGGTCTTGGCCTTCTTGAACTTCTTGGCGATCGTGTCGGCATCATCGGTCATGTTGATGCGTTCCATGTCGCTCTCGCCCGACTTGCTCATCTTCTTGGAGCCGTCGCGCAGGTTCATGATGCGCATGCCGGGGCCTTCGATGACCGGCTCGGTCATCGGGAAGAACTCCTGCCCGTAGTCATGGTTGAACTTGGCGGCGATATCGCGCGTCAGCTCGACATGCTGCTTCTGATCTTCGCCCACGGGCACATGCGTCGCATGGTAGAGCAGGATGTCGGCGGCCATGAGGCTGGGATAGGCGTAAAGGCCCAGCGACACGGCCTCGGCATTCTCGCCGGCCTTGTCCTTGAACTGGGTCATGCGGTTCATCCAGCCGACGCGGGCGACGCAGTTGAAGATCCACGCCAGCTGCGTGTGCTCGGGCACGGCGGCCTGGTTGAAGAGGATCGAATGCTCGGGGTCGATGCCCGAGGCCAGCATGCCGGCGGCCACTTCGCGGGTGGCGCGGGTCAGCTCGGCCGGGTCCTGCCAGACGGTGATCGCATGCAGATCGACGACGCAATAGATCGTCTCGTAGTTCGGCCCCTGCATATCCACCCAGCGTTTGATGGCGCCGAGATAATTGCCGAGGGTCAGGCCGCCGGACGGCTTGATCCCGGAAAAGACGCGCGGGGTGAAGGTGGGGGCGGTCATCTGATGTCGCTCGCTGGAAAAAGGCTGCCGGACCGTTTAGCAGCGGCCCGGAAATAAGGTCAACCGGAGCTGCCCCATGGAACGTGAGAGCGCCATCAATAGCCTGCCCTGGCCGGTGCTTGCCATCACGGTCGTGCTTGTCGCCATGGAGGCGGTGTTGAGCCTGGCCCAGTTCGGCCTGGTCGGCGGGCCGGCGGGCATCGGCTGGCGCATACAGGCAATCAGCCTGTTCGGCTTCTCGCCCGCGGTTTTCGAGCAGGTGGTGCAGCGCGGCAATTACGCGCCGGAGCTGCTGTGGCGCTTCCTCACCTATCTCTTCGTGCATGGCTCTGCCGTGCAGGCGCTGTTCGGCGGGGCGATCCTGCTGGCGCTGGGCAAGTTCGTGGGCGATGTGCTGGGGGCGGGGCGGCTTCTGGTGCTGATCGTGGTGACTGGGCTCGCCGGCGCCGTGGCCTTCGGGCTGTTCGTGCCGGGGCGCCCGCCGCTCTACGGCATGTACCCCGTCGACTACGGGCTGATCGGGGCCTTCACCTATCTGACCTGGCTGCGCCTGCGAGAGACGGGCGGCAACCAGCTGATGGCCTTCCGCCTGGTCGGCGTGCTGCTGATGCTTCAGCTCGTCTTCTCGCTGCTCTTCGGCAACAACCCGACCTGGGTGGCCGAGCTGGGCGGCTTCGTGGCCGGCTTCGCGCTCAGCATCCCGCTGGCGCCCGGCGGCTGGCAGCGCCTGCTGGAGCGGATCCGCGAGCGCTAGGCCTCAGCGGTTCCGGCGGAAGTTGCGGCGGAATTCGGAAAGCTTGAAGGCGCCGAAGAGGTGCCCGATGCCGAAATACGCGGCCATCCCGATCACCACGAGAGCGGCCAGGGCCGCATAGCGCCAGGCTGGCGAGACGAGCAGCGGCTGCCCGGCCCAGGCCAGCGCGGCCAGCGCCAGCCCCATCACCGCGGAAGCCGCCGTGATGCGCGGCAGGCGGCGGCGGGCGCGATCGTCGAGCTGCGCGGCCAGGCCCATGGAGGCAGCACCGCGCCAGAGCAGAAGCACCATGGCCCAGGCGGCGAGCGTTGTCGCCCAGGCGGCGGCGGAGAAGCCGATGACCGGGGCGAGGCCGACGGCGACGGCGGCGTTCACCGCCATCGCGACGAGCGCGTAGCGGAAGGGGCTGCGCGTGTCTTCGCGGGCGTAATAGAGCGGCTGCAGCGCCTTCTGCAGCACGAAGGCCGGCAGGCCGGCGCCGTAGATGGCGAGCGCCGTGGCAGTGGAGGCCGTGTCGGCCGCGTCGAAGGCGCCCCGTTCGAAGAGCACCGAGATCAGCGCATGCGGGATGGCGATCAGCGCGGCGGCGGCGGGGATCGTCAGCGCCAGTGACAGCTCGACGGCGCGCGAGAAGGCGTCGCGGCCGCCAGCCTCATCCCCGGCGGCGAGGCGGCGGGAGAGATCGGGCAGCAGCACGATGCCGATAGCGATGCCGACAGTGCCGAGCGGCAGCTGGTAGAGCCGGTCGGCATAGTTGAGCCAGGCGACGGCGCCGTCGAAGAAGCTGGCCACCTGCCGCCCAACGAGCAGGTTCACCTGCACGACACCGCCGGCGAGGGCGGCGGGCACCGCGATGCGGAAGAGGCGCTTGAGGTCGGGCGTCATCCGAGGCCGCCGGAAGGCGAGGCGGAAGCCGGCACGGCGCGCGGCGAACCAGACGAGCGCAAGCTGGGCGACGCCGCCCACCGGCACGCCCCAGGCGAGGGCGAGGCCGAATTGCTCGACGCTGGTCGCGCCGACCTCGTCGCCGAAGAACAGCCAGCCGAGCGCGAGCGCGGCGAGGAAGATCATGTTCAGCAGGGCCGGGGCGGCGGCGGCCGCGAGGAACCGCCCGGCAGCGTTCAGCATGCCGGAGAGCAGCGCAGCCAGCGAGATGAACAGGATGTAGGGAAAGGCGATGCGCCCGTAGAGCACGGCGAGCGGGTAGCGCTGGTCCTCCAGAAAGCCCGAGGCCATGGCGAGGACGAGGACGGGCATCAGCAGCACGCCCGCCACGGAAAACAGCGTCAGGATGAAGGCCATGCCGGCGAAGGCATCCTGCGCGAAGACCTCCGCCTCGGTCGCGTCGCCCTCGAGCTTTTTCGAGAAGAGCGGCACGAAGGCCATGTTGAACGCGCCCTCGGCGAAGAAACGGCGGAACATGTTGGGCAGCGAGAAGGCGACGAGGAAGGCCTCGGCCACCGGCCCGGCGCCGAGTGCGGCGGCGATGGCGATGTCACGGGCGAAGCCGAGCACGCGGGAGAGCAGCGTCCAGCCGCCGACGGTCACGAAGCCGCGGATGAGGGTGGGAGCCTTCATGCGGCTGCTGCCTGAAAAGGGCACGCGGCCCGCCAAGCGCCTGTTGCGGAATGAGATGTCATCGCTGCCCCACCTGTCGCCTCTTCGCGGGCGCCACGGGGCGGGAGCATAGGGGGTTCGGCTGGGTGGCGCCAGCGGGGTTGAGGGCGGCGGTGAGGGGCGTTGGCCAAACGTCGCCGCTGTTTCCCCAGCGCGGAACTAAGGGCGTCAGTCCGCCACGCGAGCGGGTCACCCAGGAGAGACGGTCTCGCCGCTAAGCCCGTGCCCGCTCTGCCCCTGCCGTGATCGCCTCGCGCAGGCGTTTCTCGACCTGCGCCCGCTTGCTCTCGGAGAGGAACTTCAGGCCGAACATGTCCTTCACGTAGAAGGTGTCGACCGCCTGCTCCCCGTAGGTCGCGATGACCGCCGAGGAGATGTAGACGTTCATGTTTGCCAGCTGCCGCGTCAGGTCGTAGAGCAGGCCTGGCCGGTCTCGCGTATCGACCTCGATCACCGTGAAGATATCCGACGCGTCGTTGTCGAAGGTGATCGAGGTGGGCACCGTGAAGCGGGCCTCGCGCTTCTTGATCTTGTCGCGGCCGCGGATGGCGTCGCGGGTGACCACCTCGCCCTTCAGCGTGCGCAGGATCGTCTGGTGCAGGCGGGGCAGGCGCTCGGCCTCGTAGGGGTGGCCTTCGGCATCCTGCACCCAATAGGCGGCGTTCGCGAAGCCGTCGCGGGTGGTGTAGATGCGCGCATCCACCACGTTCGCGCCGGCCAGCGCCAGCGCCCCCGTCACGCGGCTGAAGATGCCTGGGTGATCGGCCATCGAGAACAGCACGCGGGTCGCGTCGCGGTCTTCATCCAGATGCAGGTCGATGCGAATCTCATCCGGCCCCAGCTCGCGCAGCATCTCGGCGATGCGGGCATGCGCCTCTGTCGGCAGGCCCTGCCAATAGGGGCCGTAGTGGCGCCCCAGCTCGATGCGCACGTCGCGGCTGTCCCAACCTTCGAGCGCAATGCGCAGGTCGCGCTTGGCCTCGGCCTCCAGCGCCGTGCGGTTGATCGCCTCCAGCCCGCCGGCCAGTGCCTGCTCGGTGGCGCGGTAGAGCCCGCGAATGAGCATGGCCTTCCAGTTGTTCCAGGTGCCGGGGCCGACGCCGCGGATGTCGCAGACCGTCAGCACCGTCAGCAGATCGAGCCGCTCCTTGCTGGTCACCAGCTTGGCAAAGTCGCGCATGGTGCGCGGGTCGGAGATGTCGCGCTTTTGTGCCATGTCGGACATCAGCAGGTGATAGCGCACCAGCCATTCGACGGTGGCGACCTCCTTCTTGCTCAGCCCGAAGCGCGGCGCGAGGCGGCGGACAATCTGGGCGCCGACGACGGAATGATCCTCGTCGCGTCCCTTGCCGATGTCATGTAGCAGCACGGCGACATAGAGCACCCGCCGGTTGACCGCGCCGGCCAGGATGCCACTGGCGATGGGCAGCTCTTCCTTCAGCATGCCCCGCTCGATCTCGGCGAGGGTCGAGATGCATTGGATGATGTGCTCGTCGACCGTGTAATGGTGGTACATATTGTACTGCACCATGGCGACGATGTGCTGCCATTCGGGGATGAAGGCGCCGAGCACGCCGATCTCGTTCATTCGCCGCAGCGCCCGCTCGGGGTTGCCGTGCTTGAGCAGCAGATCGAGGAACAGCCGGTTCGCCGTGCGATCCTCGCGCATGCCATCGTCGATGAGATGCAGGTTGGCCGACAGCAGTCGTTGCGAATCGGGGTGCACCAGCGTGCCGGTGCGCAGGGCCTGCTCGAAGATGCGTAGCAGGTTCAGCTTGTCTGAGAGGAACAGCTCTTCGTCATCCACCGTCAGCCGGTTCTGGCGAATGGCGTAGGGCGGGCGGACGCGCGGCTTGCGGCGCACGAGGTTGGCCAGCTTCGGCGCCGCCTTGATATGGGTGGCTTCCTGCGCCGTCAGCATGATGCGGGTCAGCTCGCCCACCTGCGTGGCATGGCGGAAATACTCGGTCATGAACTGCTCGACAGCCCGGCGGCCGCCCCGGTCGCGGTAGCCCATGCGCTCGGCGACCTCGACCTGCAGGTCGAAGGTGAGCTGGTCCATGGCGCGGCCGGTCAGCAGGTGCAGATGGCAGCGCACGACCCAGATGAAATCTTCCGCCGCGGCGAAGGCGGCATATTCCTCGGGGCGGAACACGCCCTTGGGCACAAGCGCCGAGGCGGAGCGGACGTCGTAGACGTATTTGCCGATCCAGTAGAGCGATTGCAGATCGCGCAGGCCGCCCTTGCCCTCTTTGACATTGGGCTCGACGACGTAGCGCTGGCCGCCCTGCTTGCGGTGGCGCTCAGAGCGCTCAAGCAGTTTGGCGGCGACGAACTCGCTCTCGGTGCCCGCGAAGAGCTCGTGGCGCAGGCGCTCTGTCAGCTCTTCCGTCAGGGCCGGGTCGCCGGCGAGATGGCGCATCTCCAGCAACGTCGTGCGGATGGTGAAATCGTCGCGGGCGAGGCGCAGGCATTCCTTGATCGAGCGGCTGGCATGGCCGATCTTCAGCTTCAAATCCCACAGCAGATAGAGCATCGATTCGATCAACGCCTCGGCCCCCGCCGTCATCTTGCCGGGGGTGAGGAAGAGCAGATCGACATCGCTGTGCGGCGCCATCTCGGCGCGACCGTAGCCGCCGACGGCAACGATGGCGATGCGCTCGGCGCGGCCTGTCTTCTGCGGAAGCAGATGCTCCCGGCTGATCTCGAGCACCAGCGCCGTCAGGCAGTCGGTGAGCCAGGCAATCGAATGGATGATCGGCCGGGCGCGGCGTGGAGTCTCGGCCAGGGCAGCCTCGATCTCCGCCATGCCCTTCTGGCGGGCGGCATTGAGCACGCCGGCGGCCGCCGCGCGGATCTCCATGGGCTTCTCGACGCCCGAGGTCGCGCGCGCCAGATCGGCGCGCACGGTCTCGACGTCAAAAATCACCTCCGGCGGGCGGCAAAGGCCCTCCGGAGGTGCGGTCATTGGGTCGGGTACGGTCTGTGTGGCAGCCGGCTCAGAAGCCGAAACCGCCGAAGCTGTTGGGAGCCGGGGCAACGATGACAACCTGGTTGTTGCGGATGGTGGCGACCGCGAGGCCGCGCTCGTTCGTGCCGTCGCTGAGCAGACGGAAGATGCCCTGCGTGCCCGAGAAGCCCTGCGATTGCGTCAACGCGGCGCGGCTGAGCGCATCACTGCGGCCAGAGGCGGCGAGGGCGCCGATGGCGGCAATGCCGTCATAGGCCAGGCCGGCCACGGGATGCGGTGCTTCGCCATAGGCGGCGGAGTAGCGGCTTTCGAAGGCGGCGGTCGTGGCCTCGTTCGGCAGGGCGAAGAAGCCACCCTGCAGGCCCGGCAGTGACAGCGCCTGCGGCACGGCGTTCCAGCGGGTCAGGCCGAGGTATGTCACGACGCCGGGGGTGAGGCCGTTGTCGGGCAGGGCGGTGGCGATGATGGGCAGGTCGGCGTTGACGCCGGCAGTCAGGAAGACGGCATCCGCGTTCACCGATTGCGCGGCGGCGGCGATGCCGGGTGCAGCGGCGAGAATGTCGGCCTGGGTCAGATCGTAGCTCTCGACGGCGGCGACGGTGCCGCCGAACCGGTTCACGGCGGTGACGATGGCATCACGGCCGAGCTGGCCCTGCAGATCGTTGCCATGGGCGACGAGATAGGTGTCGAGCCCCTGGCCGTTGCCGTAGCTGACCAGACGGTTGGCGATATTGCCGAAGGTCGGGCCGAGGATGAAGACGTTGCCCCCCGCGATGGTGGGGTTGTTCGAGAAGGCGAGGACGTTGACGCCAGAGCCGGCGGCGGCGATGCCGGCGGCATTGGCGGCCTCGGCATAGAGCGGGCCGAGGATGATCTTGGCGCCTTCCGAGATGGCCTGATTGGTCGCCGCCGTGGCGCCCGAGGGGCTGGCGCCGGTGGGATAGACGCGCAGGTCGATCTGCGCCCCGTTCAGATCGCCGATGGCAAGGCGGGCGGCGTTCTCAAGCGAGCGGGCAACGAATTCGTCGGTGGCGACGCCGGAGCCGGCGGGCACCAGCAGGGCGACGGGCACGGCCTCGCCGGCGCCGAGACCGGGGGCATTGCCGCCGCCGGTCGTCGTGGTGACGACACCGGCACAGGCGGAGAGCCAGAGCAGGGACACAACGGCAAACAGGCGCGCGGCGGCGGCCTTGCCGGGGGCAATCATATGGGCGAACATCAGGTCTTCTCCCTCGCTGCCGGGGGCTCGGCCGCCCGGTGCATGGTACAGGAACCGGTCATGCGATCCGCTTCGATCACGCCGCCGGCAATGGCTTTTGAGATGCATCATAGGGCGGCAAAGGAAAGGGTCTAGGCATGAATTCCCGCATCGGCGGCGCGGCGCGTCCCGTTCCCCCGGGCCTCCATCTGGTGTCCACGCCCATCGGCTCGGCAGACGACATCACGCTGACGGCACTGGATCTTCTGGCCCGAGCCGATGCTTTGGCCGCCGAAGATACCCGCACGGCGCGCCGCCTGATGGACATCCATGGCGTGCCGCTCGGCCGCCGCCGCCTCAGCGCCTATCACGACCATTCCGGCCCCGCGGCGCGCGATGCGCTGCTTGCCCCGCTGGAGGCGGGCGGCTCGCTTGCCTATGTCAGCGAGGCCGGCACGCCGCTGGTCTCTGACCCCGGCTATGCGCTGGTGCGTGCGGCGATTGAGCGCAGCCTGCCAGTGCATGCCGCGCCGGGCGCCTCGGCCGTGCTGGCGGCGCTGGCGGTGGCGGGCCTGCCGACGGACCGGTTCACATTCCTCGGCTTCCTGCCACCCTCGGCCGAGCAGCGCCGGACGGCGCTGGCGGAGCTGAAGGCGCATCCCTTCACCATGGTGATCTACGAATCTCCCCGGCGCGTTAGAGAAATGTTCGCTGATTTGTTGAATGTTTGGGGCAGTGAGCGGCCGGCGGCGCTGTGCCGCGAACTGACCAAACGGTTCGAAGAGGTGCGCCGGGGCACGCTGGGCGAGATCGCCGAAGGGCTGGTGGACGAGCCCAAGGGTGAGATCGTGCTGGTGATCGGCGGGGCGCCCAAGGGCGAAAGCGACGAGGGCGCCATGGAGACGGCCTTGCAGGAGGCGATGCAGACGATGCGCGTGAAGGACGCCGCCAATGCGGTGGCGGGCGCGCTCGGCCTGCCGCGCCGGCAGGTCTATCAGGCGGCGCTCGATCTGGAGAAGAAGCGATGATGCAAGGTCTGCAGACTGCCCATGCCCGCGCCCGGCGCGGGGCGCGCAACCACCTGGCGGGGATGGCGGCAGAAGAGATTGTCGCGCGCCATTACCAGGCCGATGGCCATGAGATTCACGCCTGCCGCTGGCGCGGCCAGGGTGGTGAGATCGATCTGGTCGCCGAAGACGGCGAAGAGCTGGTGTTCATCGAGGTGAAGGCCGCCGCCAGCCATGAGGCGGCCGCGCTGCGGGTGACCCCGCGCCAGCAGCAGCGCATCATGCAGGCGGCCTGCGAATACATCGCCCGGCTGCCGCGCGGATTGCTGACGCCCATGCGGGTGGATGTTGCGCTGGTCGATGGCACCGGCCGGGTCGCCTGCCTGCACAATGCCATCGCCGCCTGACAGGTGACGCGAGGGGGCGGCCACCGCCCATTGCCCTTGGCCACGGATTGGGCGAGGCTCGGCTCCGCCATATCCGGAGTTGCGCCATGGGCCTCAAGGTCGCCTTTCAGATGGACCCGATTGAGAGCGTCGATATCGACGCCGATTCGACGTTCCGCATCGCGTTAGAGGCGCAGGAGCGCGGGCACGAGATCTTCGTCTACGGGCCGGACAAGCTGGCCTTCCAGGAGGGCCGCGTGACCGCGAGGGGCCGCCCGGCCGAGCTGCGTCGGGTGAAGGGTGACCATGTAACCTTCGGCGACGAGGCCGAGGTCGATCTGAAGGAGTTCGATGTCGTCTGGCTCCGGCAGGACCCGCCTTTCGACATGGCCTACATCACCTCGACGCATCTGCTCGACATGATCCACCCGGAGACGCTGGTGGTGAACGACCCCTTCTGGGTGCGCAATTACCCCGAGAAGCTGCTCGTCCTCACCTTCCCCGAGCTGACGCCCCCCACCGCCATCGCCCGTGACCTCGCCACCTTGCGCGAGTTCCGTACCCGGCATGGCGACATCATCGTCAAGCCGCTCTACGGCAATGGCGGCGCCGGCGTGTTCAAGCTGCACCAAGATGACGGCAACCTCGCCTCGCTGCACGAGATGTTCAGCCAGATCAGCCGCGAGCCGCTGATCGCGCAGAAATTCCTGCCGGCGGTGACCAAGGGCGACAAGCGGGTGATCCTCGTCGATGGCGAGCCGATCGGCGCAATCAACCGGGTGCCGCAGAAGGGCGAGACCCGCTCGAACATGCATGTCGGCGGTCGGGCCGAGAAGGTGGAGCTGACGGAGCGCGACCGCGAGATCTGCGCGACGATCGGCCCGCTCCTGAAAGAGAAGGGGCAGATCTTCGTCGGCATCGACGTGATCGGCGACTGGCTGACCGAGATCAACGTGACCTCCCCGACCGGCCTGCAGGAGCTGGAGCGGTTCGACGGCACCAACGGCGCCGCGAAGATCTGGGAGGCGATCGAGGCGCGGCGGGCGTGAGCGACTCGTGGCAGCTCCAGCTCCTCCGCCAGGGGCTGAAACTGACCGTTCGCCCGTTCCTCTCGCTGCCGAGCTCGCCCTGGGCCCTTCGCCCACCGTTCGCCATGGGCTCCCGCCTGCTGCCCCGCCCGCCGGAAGGGGCCGCGCCCCGGCCTGTCTGGTATCGGGGCGCGGCGGAGCGCCAGAGGGCGCTTTGGCTCGGGCCGGAGCGGGCGGCCCGGCAGGGCGGGCCAGTGACGCTCTATCTCTACGGCGGCGGCTATATCGTGGGCGGGCCGGGCACGCATTGGAAGATGGCGGCCTGGCTGGCGAGAGAGATCCCGCTCTTCCTGCCCGCCTACCGCCGCGCGCCCGAACATCGCGCTCCCGCTGCGCTGGAGGATGCCGCGGCCGCCTTCGCCCATTTGGTCGAGGCAGGTCATGCGCCGCGCGATATCCGCCTCGCCGGCGATTCGGCGGGCGGTGGCATGGCACTGGCCCTGATGGCGCAGCTCTGCGCGGCGGGTACGCCGCCTGCCGGCGTGGCGGCCCTCTCGCCCCTGACCGATCTCACCTTCTCCGGCGCCTCGGGGCGCGAGAATGCCGGGCGTGACCCGATGTTCCCCGCAGGCCGCATGGCGGAGCTGGCCGGCGAGATCCTGGGCCACGGCCCCAATGCGCTGGCGGCAGACGACCCGCGCGTCTCGCCGCTCTTTGCGCGCTACAAAGCCCCGCTGCCGCCGGTGGCGCTCTGGGCCTCGGCCGACGAGCTGATCCGGGACGATGCAGTGCGCATGGCCGAGACGCTGAGCGCAGCGGGCGGCGAGGTGACGCTGCGGCTCAGCCCGGGTCTTCCGCATGACTGGGCGTGGTTTGCCGGCCTTCTGCCGGAGGCGGAGGCAACACTGGCCGAGATGCGGGCCTTTCTGGCCGCGCCGGGCCCGGCGGATCGATCTGCAGCCGAAAGCTGATCGCCTCGGCCACATGCGGCCGGCGCACATTGGCCGAGCCGGCGAGATCGGCGATGGTGCGGGCCACGCGAAGCACCCGGTGATAGCCGCGCGCGGTGAGGCCGAAGCGCTCGGCTGCCCGCACCAGCAATTCGCGGCCCTCTGCGTCGGGCGCCGCGATCTCCTCCAGCAGCCGCCCCTCGGCATCGGCATTCTGGCGCGCTGCCCCGCCGGCGAAGCGCTTCGCCTGGCAGGCGCGGGCGGCGGAAACGCGGGCGGCGATGACCGGGGAGGTCTCTCCGTTCGCTGGCAGATCGAGGTCGCGGAAGGCGACGGGCGGCACATCCACGCGCAGATCGAAGCGGTCCATCAGCGGGCCCGAGATGCGGCCCAGGTAGTCGGCGCCGCAGAGCGGCGCGCGGTTGCAGGCCCGGTTCGCGTCGGCCAGATGCCCGCATTTGCAGGGGTTGGCGGCGGCGACCAGCAGGAAGCGGCAGGGGTAGCGCATATGCGCGTTGGCCCGGGCGATCACCACCTCGCCGGTCTCGATGGGCTGGCGCAAAGTCTCCAGCACGACGCGGGAGAACTCGGGCAGCTCGTCGAGAAACAGCACGCCGTTATGCGCCAGGCTGATCTCGCCGGGCTGCGCCTTGCGCCCGCCGCCGGCGATGGCGGCCATCGAGGCGGTGTGATGCGGCTCGCGAAACGGACGGCTGCGCGAGATGCCGCCCTCCGTCAGCAGCCCGGCGAG
This sequence comes from Pseudoroseicyclus sp. H15, assembly GCF_054353345.1. Taxonomy (NCBI): domain Bacteria; kingdom Pseudomonadati; phylum Pseudomonadota; class Alphaproteobacteria; order Rhodobacterales; family Paracoccaceae; genus Pseudoroseicyclus; species Pseudoroseicyclus sp. H15. The sequence continues at coordinate 290,890 of NZ_JBTHJE010000006.1, read as the reverse complement.
CGAGTGGATGGTGGAGGTCTCCAGCGCCTCTTCCGGCGTCAGCTCCGGCAGCATCGAGGGCAGACGCGCCGCCAGCATGGATTTGCCCGAGCCCGGCGGGCCGACCAGCAGCATATGGTGGCGCCCGGCGGCGGCGATCTCCATCGCCCGCTTGGCGCGCTCCTGGCCCTTCACCTCGGCCATGTCCCGCCCCGGCCGGCCGGCGGTGACCTCGCCGGGCACCGAGGGCGCGAGGGGCCGCTCGCCGGTGAGATGGGCGATGATCTCGCCGAGGCTGGCGGCGGCGCTGACCTCCGCAGCGCCGACCCAGGCGGCCTCCGGCCCCGTCTGGCGCGGGCAGATCAGGCCCAGCCCCTCGCTCGCCGCCGTCATTGCCGCGGGCAGCGCCCCGGCCACCGGCACCAGCGCCCCGTTGAGGGAGAGCTCACCGATTGCCACGCGGGAGGAGACCGCCTCGCGCGGCACCACATCCAGCGCTGCCAGCAGCGCCAGCGCGATGGGCAGGTCGAAATGCGCGCCCTCCTTCGGCAAGTCGGCGGGCGAGAGGTTGATGACGATGCGACGCGAGGGCAGGGCGATGGCGAGCGCCCCCAGAGCGGCGCGCACCCGCTCTTTCGCCTCGCTGACCGCCTTGTCGGGCAGGCCGACGATCGAGAAGGCGGGCAGGCCGGGCGCCATGGCGCATTGCACCTCGACGAGCCGCGCCTCGACCCCTTCAAAGGCGACGCCGTAGGCCAGAGCACTCATCGGATATGTCCCCGCTGTTGACGGGGGCAGCCTGCGGCCGGGTTGGTTTAGGAAAGGTAAATGCCACGGGGAAGAGCGGGGAGGGGGGCCAGCCCCCCGTCGCCCTTGGCGACTCCCCCCGGGATTCTATTGGAGCAAAGACGAGGGGGGCTCAGGTGGAGGGGCCGGCCAGGGGGCTGTGGGGAGGTCGAGCTGGTAGGGGAGATCGGGGTAGGCGATGGCTTCGCCCGCGGCGCGCCATTTGAGGAAGGCGGGGTGGGCGAGATGCCGGGCGACATAGGCGGCTGCGTCATCGCTGACGGGCAGGCCATAGGCGGCGATGCGGGCGGCGACGGGGGCGTGGAAGGCATCCGCCAGGCTGTAGGCGCCGAAGAGCCAGGGGCCGCTCTGCCCATGGCGGCTGCGGGCGAGCGACCAGAGCGTCTCGATGCGGGTGAGATCGGCCAGAACGGCCTCGGAGGGCGTGAAGCCCGCCCAGGCGTGGCGCAGATACATGGGGCAATCGGCGCGAAGGGCGCCATAGCCGGAATGCATCTCGGCGACGATGGAGCGTGCGAGGGCGCGGGCGGCGGGGGCCCCTGGCCAGAGGCCCGCCTCGGGGTGGCGCTCGGCAAGGGTCTCCGCCATCGCGAGCGTGTCGAAGACGACATCGCCCTCGGGCGTCTTCATCGCAGGCACCAGCCGGGCTGGGCCGGCGGGGGCGAGATCCTCGGCCATCGTGCCAATGTAGAGGCCGACTTCGGTGACGCGATAAGGCAGGCCGAAGGCTTCGAACATCAGCCAGCCGCGCAGCGACCAGCTGGAGAAGGAGCGGTCGCCGATGAAAAGCTCGTAGGTCATGGATCATCCCCGGTTGTTGCGGAGAAGCTAGCGGCGGGGCGGCATCACGGGAAGCGATCTATTGTGGTGGGTTCGATCACGGGCAGTGATTGATCCGCAGCACCTCGCCCGGGACCCGCCGCAGCGTGGTGACGGAGAGGGGCGCGATGTTCTGCGCGATGGCCTCCTTTGGAGAGAGGCCGGCGGCGCGGGCATATTGGGTGAGGATTACGCCGATATGGGCGACGGCGACGAACGCCGCGCCCGGATGCGCAGCCTCCAGTGCCTGCACCGCCGCTTCGACGCGGGTGGCGGCGTCGTTCCAGCTTTCGCCTTCGGGCGGGGCGTGGGGGCCTGGGTCCTCCCAATAGGCGCGGGAGAGGTCAGGCCAGCGCTCGGCGATGGTGGAGAAGACCGCGCCGTCCCAGAGGCCGAAGTGGAACTCGCGCAGGCCCGGCTGGTGGGGCAGGCGGGGGCGCGGGGTGGCCAGCGCGTCTGCCGTTGTGCGGGCGCGCGTGAGATCTGAGGAGACGAGGAGGGCGCCCTCGGGCAGGGCCGCATCGAGCCGGGCGAGGGCGGCTTTGTCGGAGAGGTCGGCGGGCACGTCGCGCCAGCCGGTGAAGGCCTTTTGATGTGTCGGTCCGTGGCGGACCCAGTGCCAGGTGCTCATGTCACTTCAGCTCCAGCGGCAGGCCGGCCCAGATGGCGACCACTCGCGTCGCAGCCGCCGCGAGCTGCTGGTTGAGCGCGCCCTGTGCCTCGCGGAACTGACGGGCCAGCGCATTGTCCGGCACCGGGGAAAGGCCGATCTCGTTGGTCACCATCACTAGCCGGGCGGGAGAGGCCGCGATGGCAGCCAGAAGCTCGTTCGACCTAGCGGCCAGATCGTCGCCGGCGAGCAGTGCGTTTGTGAGCCACATTGTCGCACAATCAATCAGCACTATCTCGTGTTGTTGGCATGAGCGGATCGCCGCTGCGAGGTCTCTTGGCGCCTCCACCTCGCGCCAGCCGGCGCCCCGCCGGGCCCGGTGCTTGGAGATTTTATATTCCATTTCAGCGTCATATGCCTCGGCCGTGGCGATGTAGACGGGCTCGCCGCCCCCAGCCGCCACCAGCCTTTCGGCGAAGACGGACTTGCCGGAGGCCGCGCCGCCGATGACCAAAGTGAATGCTGCCGCCATTTTCTTCCGAACCCTTCGGCCTGTCGTGCGTTTCGCCCTCAGAGTGGTTTCCCACGACAGGAAGGGCCAGCCCCCTTGGCTGGCGAGAGGACATGGCAGTGAAAGACCCCGATCACGATCTCAAAGATGAAGCTCTCCGCGCCGAATGGCTGGAGGCCGAGACCGAATTCGACCTTGCCCGCCGCTGGCGCGACCACCGCGACGAGGCTGCGCTTCACCGGCTGACAACGGCCTATCTAAGGCTCGCGATCTCGGTGGCAAGTCGCTACCGCCGCTACGGCGCGCCGATGTCCGATCTGGTGCAGGAGGCCTCGCTGGGCCTGATGAAGGCGGCGGAGAAGTTCGACCCCGAGCGCGGCCTGCGCTTCTCGACCTATGCGATCTGGTGGATCCGCGCTTCGGTGCAGGATTACGTGATGCGCAACTGGTCGCTGGTGCGGACCGGCTCGACCGCCAGCCAGAAGTCGCTGTTCTTCAACCTGCGCCGCGTCTCGGCGGAGATCGACGCCGATGCGGCCTCGGAGGGGCGTCAGGTCTCTCCCAACGAGCGGGCGGATGCGATTGCGACGGCGCTGGGCGTGCCGAAGCGCGACGCCGAGATGATGATGGGCCGCCTTGCCGGTTCCGACTTCTCGCTCAACGTCGCGCAGGGCGGCGACGAGGATGGCGGGCGCGACTGGATCGAGACGATCCCGTCAGAGGGCGAAGACCCGGAGACGGAGGTCGGTGGCCGCCAGGGCCTGCAAGCCCTCCAGCGCTGGCTCAATGGCGCGATGAGCGACCTCAGCGAGCGCGAGCAGTTCATCCTGCGCGAGCGGCGGCTTTCGGAAGATCCGCGGACTCTGGAGAGCTTGGGCGAGGAGCTGGGCCTCTCGAAGGAGCGGGTGCGCCAGCTCGAGGCCGGAGCCTTTGGCAAGATGCGCCGCGATCTGGAGACGAAACAGCCTGGGCTGCGCGAGTTGCTGCACTGACCGCTGTGATGGGCGCCGATTTCCATATGGAAATCGGAGGCGGAAACCATATGGTTTCCGCGCCCCGCGCGGGCTGGATTGCCCCGGGCGGGCGGAGCGCCTAGGCTCACCGCCGTTCCCCCGGAGGCGCCCCAGTGCTCGCAGGCAGACATATCCTTCTGATCATTGGCGGCGGGATAGCCGCCTACAAGGCGCTGGAGCTGATCCGGCGCCTGCGCGATGCCGAGGCCGTGGTAACGCCGGTGATGACCCGCGCCGCGGCGGAATTTGTGACGCCCCTCTCCGTGGGCGCGCTGGCCGGGCGCGAGGTGATCAGCGAGCTCTTCGACCTCTCCCAGGAAGCGAAGATGGGCCATATCGAGCTGTCGCGGGCCGCCGATCTGGTTGTCGTCGTGCCGGCGACGGCAGATCTGATGGCCAAGATGGCGGGCGGGCATGCCGATGACATGGCCTCGACCCTGCTCATGGCGACCGACAAGCGGGTGCTGATCGCGCCGGCCATGAATGTGCGGATGTGGGAGCATCCGGCGACCCAGCGCAATGAGGCGACCCTCCGCGGAGACGGCGTGCTCTTCGTGGGCCCCGACGACGGCGCCATGGCCTGCGGCGAGTTCGGGCCCGGGCGGATGGCGGAACCGGCAGCGATCCTGGCGGCCATCGACGCGGCGCTGGCGGACGGCCCGCTGAAAGGCCGGCATATACTGGTCACCTCCGGCCCTACCCATGAGCCCATCGACCCGGTGCGCTACATCGCCAACCGCTCCTCCGGCGCGCAGGGCGCCGCGATTGCGGCGGCGTTGGCGGGCCTCGGGGCGGAGGTCACGTTCGTCACCGGCCCCGCCGAAGTGCCGCCGCCACTCGGCGTGCGCGTTGTGAAGGTGGACACTGCCGCCGAGATGCTCGCCGCCTGCGAGGCCGCTCTGCCGGCCGACGCAGCCATCTGCGCCGCCGCCGTGGCCGACTGGAGAGTGGAGAGTGCCGGGGCGCAGAAGATGAAGAAGGTCGCCGGCGCGCTGCCGGAGCTGAAGCTGGCGGAGAACCCCGATATCCTCGCTCGCCTGTCGCAGCCCGGCCCGGTGCGCCCGAGGCTGGTCGTCGGCTTCGCGGCAGAGACGGAGAAAGTGGCCGAGCACGCCACGGCCAAGCGCGAGCGGAAGGGCTGCGACTGGATCCTGGCAAATGACGTCTCGCCCGGCACCGGCATCATGGGCGGGGCGGAGAACAAGGTGACGCGGATCACCGCCGATGGGGCGGAGGATTGGCCGCGGATGACGAAAGCCGAGGTGGCGAGGAAGCTCGCCGGGCTGCTGGCCGAGGCGCTGGCGGAGGGGGCGGATGCCTCCGGCGGGAGTATTTGAAAGAAAGCGAGATACAGGGTTGGCGCGGGGCAGGCGGGGCGCCGGGCCCGCCATGGGGGCATGATGGATATCACCGTTGAGATCATCTGGGATGAGGGCGCCGACACCGCCCTACCACTGCCGGCCTACGAGACGGCGGGGGCGGCGGGGGCCGATCTGCGTGCCAACCTGCCGCCCGAGCAAAGAGCGGAGGGGGTGGAGATCGCGCCGGGAGGGCGGGCGCTGATCCCCACCGGCCTGCGCATCGCCGTGCCGGAAGGCCATGAGCTGCAGGTGCGGGCGAGGTCGGGGCTGGCGCTGAAGCACGGGGTGGTCGTCGCCAATGCCCCGGGCACGGTCGATTGCGATTATCGCGGTCCGCTCGGGGTGATCCTGCTGAACGCCGGGGCGGAGCCGATCCGCGTGACGCACGGGATGCGGGTGGCGCAGGCGGTGCTGGCCCCGGTGACGCGGGGAGACTTCCGCGTCGTGGGCGCGCTGGGACAGACGGCGCGCGGCAGTGGCGGCTTCGGCTCGACCGGGACGAGCTGAGGGATGCTGCTGGTTCTCATCCTTGCCGCGGTGCTTTGGGGGCTGGGCCTTGTGATGGGCGCCAGCCGGGGCGCGCGGCTGGTGACGGTGGGCGTGCTCTTCGCGCTCGTCTTCGGCGTGCAGCTGCTGCTGCCGCCGGCGCATCCGCTGCGGCAGGCGACGGGGGGCGACATCCGCCTCTGGGCGCTGGTCGTGGGCGCGCTGGTGCTGGTCTTCGTGTATCGCGAGGGGCTGCGCTTTCTGCGGGCGCGGGCAAGGCCGGCGCCGGGCGGTGCGGCGGTGGCCGAACCAGTGCCTGAGCCGGGGGCCGAGCGGCCCGGCGCGTTCAGCGATGCCGAGCTGGGCCGCTACGCCCGGCACATGATCCTGAAAGAGATCGGCGGGCCGGGGCAGCGGCGGCTGAAGGAGGCGCGGGTGCTGGTTGTGGGCGCCGGTGGCCTCGGGGCGCCGGCGCTGCAATATCTCGCCGCCTCCGGCGTGGGGCGGATCACGATCGCTGATGCGGACGTGGTGGAAGAGAGCAACCTTCAGCGCCAGGTGATCCATACCGAGGCGATGGTCGGCCGTTCGAAGGTGGAGAGCGCTGCCGCCGCGCTGCGCGCGCTCAACCGGCATGTCGAGGTGGTGCCGGTTGTGGAGGCCATGACGGCAGCCAATGCGGCGGAGCTGATCGCGGGGCACGACCTGGTGCTGGAGGGCACGGACAATTTCGAGACGCGTTATGCGGTGAACGCCGCCTGCGTCGCTGCCGGGGTGCCGCTGATCGGCGCAGCGCTGACACCCTGGGAGGGGCAGATCAGCCTCTGGCATCCGGCGGAGGGCGGGCCGTGCTACCAATGCGTCTTCCCGGAGGCACCTGCGCCTGACTTGGTGCCGAGCTGCGCAGTGGCCGGTGTGGCGGCGCCGCTGCCGGGCGTGCTGGGAGCGATGATGGCGATGGAGGCGGTGAAGGTCATCACCGGGGCCGGCGAGACGCTGCGCGGGCGGCTGATGATCTACGACGGGCTCTATGCCGAGACGCGGACGATCAGGGTGCAGCGGCGGGCCGACTGCCCGGTGTGCGGGACCGGAGAGGCGCAGGACGCCTAGGGAGCTTGGCGCCGCACGGGTGCCTACAGGTGCTCGATACTCAGCCGCCGCCGCTTCTCACCCAGCGCGGAATCAAGGCTGTCAGGCCGCCGCGAGAGCGCCGGCCCGTCCCCGCGGGCTGGCACTCTGGTGAAGGCAGCGCATAGCTCTCCGCTGTGAAGGGTCTGGCTGCCATAAAGCGCCAAAGCGGGGAGGTAGGGGCGCCACCCTACGAGCCGGCCTGCAACTCGGTCGCCAGCGATGCAAGTCTCCTCGCCGCAACGCCATTTCCCTCGATCTCCCAACGCCCGCCCCTTGCTTCCCCAGGCCCCGGCGCCATACTCGCGCCCGAATGCCTGACCTCAACAGGGAGCCTCCGTTCATGCGTTTCATTCTTGCTGCCGCCACCGCCCTCGCGGCCCTCTCCACCCAAGCCACCGCCCAAGATCTGCCGGATCTCGGCGGGCAGGAGATCGTCGTCGCCACCGAAAACGCCTATCCGCCGCTGCAATTCCTCGATGCCGAGGGCACGCCCATCGGCTGGGAATACGACGCCATGGCCGAGATCGCCGAGCGGCTGAACGCCACCGTCACCTACGAGACCATCTCGTGGGACGCGATGATCCCCGCCGTCTCGGAAGGCCAGTTCGACATTGGCATGACCGGCATCACCATCCGCGAAGATCGGGCCGAGGTCGTCGACTTCTCTGACAGCTACATGACCAGCCAGATGCGCATGATCGTGCGCGGTGACGAGGACCGCTTCGACGATGCCGCCTCCTTCGCGGCCGACGATGACCTGCTGATGGCCGCCCAGCCCGGCACGACGCCCTTCTACGTTGGCGTCTACGACGTGCTCGACGGTGACGAGGCCAATCCGCGCATCAAGCTGTTCGAGACCTTCGGCGCCACCGTCGAGGCGCTGCGCAATGGCGATGTCGACCTTGCCCTCTCCGACAGCACTGCCGCTCAGGGCTATGTCGATGCCTCCGATGGCGGGCTGAAGCTTGTGGGCGAGCCGATGGGCACCGAAGATTTCGGCTTCATCTTTCCGCAGGGCTCCGACCTCGTCGAGCCGATCAACGCCGCCATCGCTGCCATGCGCGAAGACGGCACGCTCGATGAGCTGAACACCAAGTGGTTCCTCGATTACAAGATGGGCGAGTAAGGCTTGCTACCTCCGCCCCGAGAGGAGCGGGAGTTTCCCTGGTGGCTGGCGATCCTTGCCGCCACCGGGGTCTACCTTTTCTGGCAGGTGCTGACGGAGGAGCATTATGCGCAGGTTCTGCGCACGCTGCGCCGCGGTGTCTGGATCACGCTTCTCGTCACCACCATCTCCTACGCCGGCGCCTGTCTGATCGGGCTTGCCCTTGCCACCATGCAGCTCAGTCGCAGCCGAGTGCTGCGCCAGGCCTCGCGGCTTTATGTCGAGGTCATGCGCGGCGTGCCGATCATCGTGCTGTTGCTCTATGTCGCCTTCGTGCTGGCCCCGGCGCTGGTTTCGCTCTGGAACTGGGCCACCGGCTGGACGGGGCTGGAGCCGATGCGGGGGCGCGACTTTCCGCTCCTCTGGCGGGCGGTGATCGCGCTGATCCTGGCCTATTCGAGCTTTCTGGCCGAGGTGTTTCGCGCCGGGCTGCAATCTGTCGAGAAGGGCCAGCTCGAGGCGGCGGATTCTCTGGGCCTCAGCCGCTGGCAGCGCTTCCGGCTGGTGAGCTTTCCTCAGGCCTTCCGCATGGTGATGCCGCCGCTCGGCAATGACTTCGTGGCTATGGTGAAGGACTCGTCGCTCGTCTCCGTGCTTGGCGTCGCCGACATCACCCAGCTCGGCAAGGTGACGGCGGCGGGCAATTTTCGCTATTTCGAGACCTATAACGTCGTGGCGTTGCTCTACCTGACCATGACCATCGGTCTGTCGCTGGCGCTGCGGCGCGTCGAGAAGGGCATGAACCGGCGATGAACGCGGCCACCCGCGCCCGGCATCTCGCCACCGCCCGGCGGCTCGGCTGCCGGCCCGACGAGGCTGAGGACGTGCTGCAGGAGGCGCTGCTCGCCGCCTGGCGTGCCGGGCGGCTGGAGGATGGCGCCTACATCACCGGCATCCTGCGCCGACAGGCCAGCATGGCCGCCCGAACGGCCGCGCGCCGCACCCGCCGAGAGACAGCCTGGGCGGATGTCTCCGCCCCCGGGCCGGAGGAGGGCACCGCCGCACTGCCGCCGCTGCCGCCGGCGCTAGCCCGGCTCGCCCGGCTGGCGCAGGCGGGCTGCACGCGGGCCGAGATCCGCTGGCTGCTCGGCCTCAGTGACACGGCCCTGCGCCAGCGCATCAGCGCGCTGCGCCGAAAGCTGCGCGGCCATCCCCTGCCGCGGCAGATCGCCGGGGCGGGCGGGGCGCGGCGGGCCGAAATGGGCGCGGCGCTGGCCCGGCGGCCCCAGGCGCATTTCGCCAGTCACGATCCCGACGGGCATGTTTTTCTCGTCTCGCGCTCACAAATGCCGAAGGCGCGGCAACAAGGGATCAGGACAACCTGAACGGAGACCAGAATGCTGGGCACCTGCAAAATCGGCACCATTTTCTACTGGGTCAGCGATATCGACCGGACAGAGGCCTTCTGGCGCGATGCCGTCGGGCTGGAGGTCAACCGCGTCCCCGATGACGAGACGGGCGATTTCCTCATGGCAAGCACCGCCGGCGGGATCGACCTGCTCTTCATGCAGGGCGAGGCGAAGCCCGGCAATTCGCCCATGATCGTCTTCGATCTCGAAGACGGCGGCATCGACGCGATGCTTGACGGACTGGTCTCGGCTGGCGCCGCCGTGATGACCCCGGTCAGCCATGCCCCCGGCGGCTGGTCTGCCGAGGTGACGGACCCGGACGGGAACATCGTCTCGATGTACCAGAGCGCCGAAAAGCCGCGCTGAGCGGGGGCTGGCCCGGGCCAAGGCCGCCCGGGCCAGCGCCCTTGCGGCTGCGGCACCGGCCTCATAGGTCTTGCGGGAACAATCCCATGGAGCTGCCGCGATGACCAACCCGCTTCTGCAAGACTGGGACACGCCCTTCGGCCTGCCGCCGTTCGACAAGATCAGCGATGACGATTGGGCCCCCGCCGTTGACGAGGCGCTGGCCCGCGCCCGCGCCGGCATCGCCGCCATTGCGCAGAATGCCGAGGCGCCGACCTTCGCCAACACCATCGAGGCGCTGGAGCGCAACGACGAAGAGCTGGGCCGTATCCTCGGCGCCTTCTACGGCATCGCGGGGGCGGATTCGAACCCCGCCCGGCAGGCGCTGCAGCGCGACTTCGCCCCCAAGCTGTCGGCCTTCTCGTCCGAGGTGATCGCCGATCGGGCTCTCTTCGAGCGCATCGACCGGCTCTGGGCCGGGAAGGAGAGCCTCGGCCTGACGGCGGAGCAGGAGCGTGTGCTCTACCTCACACGGCAGGATTTCGTGCGCGCCGGCGCCGAGCTGACCGGCGACGAGGCGGCGCGCATGGCCGAGATCAAATCGCGCCTCTCCGTGCTCGGCACCGAGTTCACCCAGAACCTGCTGGCGGATGAAGGCGGCTGGTCGATGGAGATCCCGCCCGAGGATTTCGCCAAGCTGCCGGGCTTCGTGCAGAGCGCGGCCGAGGCAGCGGGCGAGGAGAAGGGCACGGGGCCGGTCGTGACGACCTCGCGCTCGCTCATCACGCCCTTCCTGCAGTTCTGCGAGAACCGCGAGCTGCGCCGCCGCGCCTATAACGCCTTCGTCTCGCGCGGCGCGAATGGGGGCGACACCGACAACCGCGGCATCGCGGCGGAAACGCTGAAGCTGCGGGAGGAGCGTGCCAAGCTCCTCGGCCACGCCAGCTTCGCGGCCTGGAAGCTGGAGCCCGAGATGGCCGGCAAGCCCGAGGCGGTGCGCGAGCTGCTCATGCAGGTCTGGGAGCCCGCGCGGGCGGCGGCGCTGGCCGATGCGGCGGTGCTGGAGGAGATGCTCCATGCCGATGGCTACGAGGGTCCGCTGGAGCCGTGGGACTGGCACTTTTATTCCGAGAAGCGCCGCGTGGCGGAGCATGATCTCGAAGAGGGCGCGCTGAAGCCCTATTTCCAGCTCGACCGTATGATCGAGGCCGCCTTCGCCACCGCCAACCGCCTCTTCGGGCTGGAGTTCACCCCGGCGGAAGGCCCGCTCTATCACCCCGACGTGCGGCTCTGGGAGGTCACCCGGGGCGGCAAGCACGTGGCGCTGTTCGTCGGCGACTATTTCGCCCGCGGCTCCAAGCGCTCCGGCGCCTGGTGTACGGCGATGCGCCAGCAGAACCGGCTTGACGGTGAGGTCGCCCCCATCGTGATGAACGTCTGCAACTTCGCCAAGCCGCCCAAGGGTCAGCCCGCGCTTCTGTCGTGGGACGATGCCGGCACGCTGTTCCACGAGTTCGGCCACGCCCTGCACCAGATGCTCAGCGACGTGACCTACGAGAGCATCTCCGGCACCTCGGTCGCCCGCGACTTCGTTGAGCTGCCGAGCCAGCTCTACGAGCATTGGCTGGAGGTGCCTGCGGTGCTCGACGAGTTCGCCACCCATGCCGAAACGGGTGAGCCGATGCCCGCCGAGCTGCGCGACCGCGTGCTGGCGGCCTCGACCTACGACATGGGCTTCTCGACGGTCGAATACCTTGCCTCGGCGCTCGTCGATCTCGACTTCCACGACGGCGACGCTCCGGCGGACCCGATGCAGCGGCAGGCCGAGGTGCTGGAGAGCATCGGCATGCCGCATGCGATCTCGATGCGCCACTCGACGCCGCATTTCGCCCATGTCTTCTCGGGCGACGGCTATTCTGCGGGCTATTACAGCTACATGTGGTCTGAGGTCATGGACGCCGACGCCTTCGCCGCCTTCGAGGAGGCGGGCGATGCCTTCGACCCGGCGCTGGCCAAGAGCCTTGAGGAGAACATCCTCTCGCGCGGTGGCAGCGAAGACCCCGCCGAGCTCTACACCCGCTTCCGGGGCCGGATGCCTGGCGTCGAGCCGCTGCTGAAGGGCCGCGGGCTGGTAACAGCAGAGTAGGGGGGCGGCGCTAGCCCGCCGCCTTCACATCGGCGACGAGACGGCGGATGAGCTTTAGCTCGTCCGCCAGGGATTGTTCGATGGAAAAGGCCGGGTCGGGATCGGCGCCCGGATCTTCCGATTGCAGCTCGACATGGTCGCGCTCGGCGAGGAATGCGTCGATTTCCGGGCTGTCGAGCGCCGCCACGATGCGGACAAGCAGCTTGCGCTGCGCCAGGATACGCCCTTCGAGCGTTTCGTTGCTGATGGTCATGCGGCCCTCCTTGCCCCGGCCGCGTCTTGGCGCGCGGCACCGATGCCGGCACTGGAGGCCGGGGCGGCGCGACAGTCAAGAGAGGGCTAGGGCCTGCGCCAATCGTCGGGGTGCCGGGCGACGCCGACAGGATCCTTGTGGATCAGCACATCCGCCTCGGGATAGGCCGCCACGATCGCGCGCCGAAGCGCGGCGCCGATATCATGGGCCTGCTCCAGCGTCTGGCTGCCGTCGAGCTCGATATGCATGTTCACGAAGAGACGGCTGCCGGAGCGGCGCGTCTTGAGGTCGTGATAGCCGAGCACTCCGGGGAAGTTTCGCGCGATGCGGCCCAGACGCTCGATCATGTCGGGGTCTACCCGCCTGTCCATCAGCGCGTCGAACGCCGTGTGGCCGATGCCGAAGGCGCCGCGCAGCAGGAAGAGCGCCGCGCCGATGGCGACCAGCGGGTCGACCCATGTCCATCCCCAGAGCGCCGAGGCGCCGAGCGCCACCAGCGCGCCGAGGCCGGGGATGAGGTCGCCGGTGTAATGCAGCGCATCGGCCGCCACCACGCGGTTGCCCGTGCGCCGCGAGACGCGCCGCTGCCAGAGCACCAGGCCAAAGGTCAGCGCCAGCGAGATGAGCATGATGACCAGGCCGAAGCCCTCCGCCTCCAGCTTCGGCGGGTCGCCCGAGGCGAGGCGCAGGATGGCGGTGACAAGCAGCAGCAGGCCCGAAACGGTGATGAAGGTCGCCTGGCCCAGCCCCGCGATATCCTCCACCGAAGAATGGCCGAAGGCGTGGTCTTCATCCGCGGGCCGGGCGGCATAGGCGATGGCGATCAGCCCGCCGCCCGACATCAGCAGATCGAGCCCGCTGTCGGCCAGCGAGGCGCCGATGGAGAGCGCCCCCGTCTGCCACAAAGCCCAGAGCTTGAGCAGCACCAGCAGCCCCGCCGTGCCGACGGCGACGAAGCCGGCGGAGAGGTTCATGCGATGTGTGGCGTTGGTCATGGGGCCTCCCTTAGCACCGGGGGCAGGGCGGGCAAGTCAGTCGAGGATTTCGTCTTCCATCACGCCCCAAAGCGCCGTCTTCAGTGCCCAGCCGCGATAGCCGGACACGCTGATGCGGCACCAGTCGCGCGTGCATTCGTCGAGCCGGGCGATCACGCCCTCTTCCAGCTCTGCCACGACGGGCGAATCCTCGTCGGCGCGGCGATGGATGGGGGCGTGGTCCTGCTCCACCAGCACGTTCCGGGTACCCGAGATCAGCGCGTAATGCACCCAGCCGCCAAGGCCCTCGACATCCTCGACCCGGCGCCAGTGGCCGAACTCGGCAGTCACCATAAGCGGCATGCCGCGGCGCACGAATACCCAGTCGATCCGGTGCGAGAGCGAGGGCCCGCGCCGCACATTGCCCTCGGAGGTCTTGAGCGAGACGAAGCGGGGCAGGGGCAGATGCGTGACGGGGCCAAGCTGGTTGCCGGGGTCGGCGCTGGCCAGCTCTGGCGTGGCGGCCTCGTCCTCTTCGTCCTCGGGCGTGACCTCGCCGGGCGGCGGGGCGGCGACGGGCGTGGCGTTCTCGATGGCGGCGACGATGCTGTCGGGCCGGGCCAGCGGGCGCAGCTCGGCGCCGACCGGCGCAGCGGCAAGCATCAGCGCGAGCGCGGCGCACAGCAGCGCTGATGTCTGCCCTCGGCTCTTTGCGCGTTGCCCCATGGTCACTCTCGATTCAGGCCTTGGACCGGCGAGGTTCTTGTGCCCCGTCCGGCGAATGGTGCAATTAGACCAGCAATGACGGTGCAGAAAAGCGGAAGGCGCATCCATGGCGAACAAACCGCTGAGTGTGGTCACGACGCGACGGCTGCCCGAGGCTGTCGAGGCGCGCATGCGCGAGCTCTTCGACGTGAGGTTTCGCGAGGGCGATGACGGCCCGATGACCCGTGACGCCCTGGCCGAGGCGATGCGCGGCGCCGATGTGCTGGTACCGACGCTGTCGGAGCGCATCGACGCCGATCTGCTGGGCGAGGCCGGCGGCAGCCTCAAGCTCATCGCCAATTACGGCGCCGGAGTCGACCATATCGATGTCGGCGCCGCCCGCCAGTGCGGCATCCTCGTCAGCAACACGCCGGGCGTGATGACGGAGGATACCGCCGACATGACCATCGCGCTGATCCTCGCGGTGACGCGGCGCATCCCCGAGGGCCTGGCGATGATGCAGGCCGGCGAATGGTCCGGCTGGTCGCCGATGACGCTGCTCGGCGGGCGCATCGGGGGCCGGGCGCTCGGCATCCTAGGCATGGGCCGCATCGGCCAGGCGGTGGCGCGGCGGGCGCGCGCCTTCGGCATGAGCATTCATTACCACAACCGCAATCGCCTGCGCCCCGAGATCGAGGAGGAGCTGGGCGCGCGCTATTGGGAGAGCCTCGACCAGATGGTCGCGCATATCGACGTGCTCTCGGTCAATTGCCCGCACACGCCCTCGACCTTCCGCCTCATCAACGCCCGGCGCCTGAAGCTGATGAAGCCCTCGGCAGTGATCGTGAACACCTCCCGCGGCGAGGTGGTGGACGAGAACGCCCTGACCCGCGGCCTGCGCGCCGGCGAGCTGGCCGGGGCGGGGCTCGACGTCTACGAGCGCGGCGGCGAGATCAACCCTCGCCTGCGCGAGCTGCCCAACGTGGTGCTGCTGCCGCATATGGGCTCGGCCACGCATGAGGGGCGGCTGGAGATGGGCGAGAAGGTCATCGTCAACATCCGCACCTTCCAGGACGGGCACCGCCCGCCGGACCTGGTGATCCCCTCGCGGGCGTGACTCAGCGGAGCGCCTGCGGCGCATTCCTTAAGTGCGATGAGGGGGCCGTCTGCCCCCGCCGCCATTGGTGCTTGAACCAATGGCGCACCAACGGCGGCTCCCCCGAGGATATTTTAAGAAAAGCGAGGGCAAGAGTGGTGCCCGGCTCCTCCTCGCTTTTCCCGAAATATCCCGGGGGTGAGGCCGCAGGCCGAGGGGGCAGGGCCCCCTAGCCCGGCACCGGCGCCCAGAGAACTGCCTCGATATGGGGCGCCCCCGTCGTAAGCACGACCAGCCGGTCGACCCCCAGCGCGATGCCGGAGGCAGGAGGCATGATCTCCAGCGCCGCGAGGAACTCTTCGTCGAGCGGGAAGGCGCTGCCATAACGGCGCTGGCGCTCTTCCATGTCGGCGGTGAAGCGGGCGCGCTGCTCGGCGGAATCGGTGAGCTCGCCGAAGCCGTTGGCCAGCTCGACCCCACAGGCATAGAGCTCGAACCGCTCGGCATGGGCGGGGTCGCCGGGCCGGCGGCGGGCGAGGGCGGCCTCGCAGGCGGGGTAATGATCGAGGATCGTGGCGCGCCCGAGCCCCAGCTTCGGCTCGACATGGGCGGTGAGGATCTTGGCGAAGAGATCGGCCCAGGTGTCGTCCTCCGCCGCCCGCATCCCCGCGGGCAGGCGGGCGGCGAGGGCGGCGATATCCCCGTTGCCGTCCTCCCCCAGCGTCGCGTCGAGATCCACGCCGGCATGGGCGCGGAAGGCATCCGCCACAGTCAGCCGCTCGGGCGGCAGGGCCGGGTCACATTCCGCTCCGCGCCAGCGCAGGGGGCCGCCGCCGACCTCTCCCCCAAGCCGCAGAAGGGCGGCGCAATCGTCGAACAGCGCCTCATAGGGGGCGCGGGCGCGATACCATTCGAGCAGGGTGAACTCGGGGTGATGCAGCGGCCCGCGCTCGCCGCCGCGCCAGACATGGCCGAGCGAGAAGAGCCGCTCCTCCCCCGCTGCCAGCAGCTTCTTCATGGCGAATTCGGGGCTCGTATGCAGGTACATCTGGCGAGAGCTGCCGTCAGGCAGGGCGAGCAGCGCCCCCAGCCCATGCAGATGCACCTCGTTGCCGGGACTGGCCTGCAGGGCCGAAGGGTCCGCCTCCAGGAAGTCCTCTTTCGCGAACCAGGCGCGGATCTCGGCCAGAAGCCGGGCGCGGGCGCGCAAGAGCGGCGCGCGGGCTTCGTGCCGGGAGGGGTGCCACCAGGGGGTGTCGCTCATTCTCGCGCTTCCGTGCTGGAAATCTATGGTGGTTTCGGCTAGGCCCTCGGCCCACAGAGTTCAATGCTCAGTTCAATGCCCCGAGGGACGGCCCGCGGCGGCGCAGGAGACAATCTTGAAAGTCATCGCCTCTCAGATCCGCAAGGGCAACGTGCTCGACATCGACGGCAAGCTCTATGTCGTGCTCACCGCCAACAACTTCCATCCCGGCAAGGGCACGCCCGTCACGCAGGTCGACATGCGCCGCATCTCCGACGGCACCAAGGTGTCGGAGCGGTGGAAGACCACCGAGGGCGTTGAGCGCGCGCATGTCGAAGAGACGAAGTTCTCCTTCCTCTACGAAGACGGCGAGGGCTTTCACTTCATGCAGCCCGACACGTTCGAGCAGGTCACCGTGCCCGAAGACGTGATCGGCGACGGCAAGGTCTTCCTGACCGACGGCATCGAGGTGATCCTCGCCATCCACAACGAGGTCGCCATCTCCATCGAGCTGCCGCAGAAGGTGGTCGTCGAGATCGAGATGACGGAGCCGGTGGTGAAGGGGCAGACGGCCTCGTCGTCCTACAAGCCCGCCGAGTGCACCAATGGCCTGCGCATCATGGTGCCGCCGCATATCGACGCCGGCACCCGGGTCGTGATCAACACCGACGATCTGAGCTACGTCGAGCGCTTCAAGGAATAAGCCGCCGGGCGGGGCGATGCGGGAGCAGGATCTCTACGCCCCCGTCAAGGCGCTGTTGGAGGCGCAGGGCTACGAGGTGAAGGGCGAGATCGGCGCGGCCGATCTCGTGGCGCTCCGCGAGGGCGACCCGCCGGTGATCGTCGAGCTCAAGCTGTCGTTCTCGCTCGCGCTCGTGCATCAGGGTATCGCCCGGCAGGCGGTGAGCGACGCCGTCTACCTTGGCGTGGCGCGGGGCAAGGGGCGGCGCTGGGTGCAGGCGATGCGGGCGCATCGCACGCTCTGCCGCCGGCTCGGCCTGGGGCTGATCGTGGTGGATGCGGGCAGCGGCCACGTGGAGGTCGCGCTCGACCCCGGCCCCTACCAGCCCCGCCAGAGCGCCCCCCGCAAGACCCGCCTTCTGCGCGAGTTCGCCCGCCGCGAGGGCGACCCGAATACGGGCGGCATGGCCCGGCGCGGTGTGCTCATCACAGCCTACCGGCAAGAGGCGCTGCGTATCGCCGCGCATCTGGCCAGCGCCGGCCCGTCGCGGGGCGCTGACGTGGCGAGGGCCACGGGCGTGGCGCGGGCGACGCGGATGATGGCCGACGATCACTATGGCTGGTTCGAGCGACAGGCGCGCGGCGTCTATGCGCTGACGCCCCGGGGGCAGGCGGAGCTGGGCGAAGAGCCGCCGGAGGCGCCCTGATCACGAAACGCGTGAGGTGGAACAAGGCTGCCGGCCTCGACGTTGTCTTATCAAACGCCCCTCAGCGGGGTGATGAAAGGAGACACGCTATGAATTGGGATCAAGTCAAAGGCCAGTGGAAGCAGTTCAAAGGCAACGCCCAGTCGAACTGGGGTGAGCTGACGAACGACGACATGGACCGCATCGAGGGGGATCGCACCCAGCTCGAGGGCCTCATCCAGGAGCGCTACGGCAAGACCAAGGAAGAGGCTCAGCGCGAAGTCGACGATTGGGCTGCGCGCCAGAACGCCTGAGGTCTGGTGCGGGCGCTCGGAGCCTGATCAGATAGAGATGAGAGGCCGGGTTCCCTTCGGAGCCCGGCCTTTTGCTTGGGTGGTTCCAGACGGTGAGGAGGGTCCTGGAGCGACGTGCCTCATCTCCCACGTCACCGCTCCTTCCCGAGCGTGCAATCAGGGCCGTCAGGCCGCCGCGCGGGCCGGCCCGTCCCCGCGGGCTGGCGCTCTGGTGACGTTGGCGCTCAGTCTTCCGCTAGGAGGGGTGCGGCGGCATAAAGCTGTGTAGCGGGGATGTCGTGGCGCCACCCCACGCGCCGGCGCGCGAGGGCAGCGCTCGGGGACGCTCGGGAAATCCCGCTCTACTTCTTGGTCGTGTACACGTGCTCCGGCCCCGGGAAGCTGCGATCGCGCACCTCCGCGGCGTAGTCCTTCACGGCCTCTTCGATGGCATCCCCCAGCGCCCCGTATTTCTTCACGAACTTGGGCACCCAGGGTGTCAGCCCCAGCATGTCCTCCAGCACGAGGATCTGCCCGTCGCAGGCGGGGGAGGCGCCGATGCCGATGGTGGGGATGTCGACCTCCTCGGTCATCCGCGCCGCCAGCGGCTCCACCACCCCCTCGATCACCACCGCGAAGGCGCCGGCCTCGGCGACGGCGCGGATATCCGCGAGGTGGGCGGGCCAGCTGTCCTCGTCGCGACCTTGCGTCTTGAAGCCGCCGAGCGTGTGGGTGCTCTGCGGCGTGAGGCCGACATGGGCCATCACCGGGATGCCGCGCTGGGTGAGGAAGTGGATCGTCTCCGCCATGCGCGCGCCGCCCTCGAGCTTCACGGCGCCGCACTGCGTTTCCTTCATGATCTCGGCGGCGTTGCGGAAGGCGACGTTCGGGCTCTCCTCGTAGGAGCCGAAGGGCATGTCGACGACGATCAGCGCCCGGCTGGTGCCGCGCACGACGGCGCGGCCATGCATGATCATCAGGTCCATCGGCACGCCGACGGTGCTTTCCATGCCGTGCATGACCATGCCGAGGCTGTCGCCGACGAGGATGAAATCGGCGTAGCGGTCGACGATGGCGGCGGTATGCGCGTGGTAGGAGGTCAGCGAGACGATGGGCTCGCCCCCCTTGCGACGGGCGATCTCGGGCGCCGTGGTGCGGCGGATCTGCTCGGGCTGGACGCTCATGGGTGGATCTCCCGCTGGTCGATGAGAAGGATGCCGCCGAACTCGGCGGAGATCATCAGCCCGAGCGGGCCGGTGACGGCGCCGCTGGCGGGCTCGAAACTGTCCGGGTGCACGATGTCGAGCCCGGTGAGGCGGGCCCGCGGCTCCTCCGCGACGATCTGGCGGACGAGCTCGCCGATGCCCTCGACGGTGGCGCCGCCGCGCGCCACCAGCGCCGCCGCGCCCTCGAGCGCCCTGTGGAGGACGGGGGCGGCGGCGCGATCCTGGGGCGTCAGGCGGCGGTTGCGGGAGGACATGGCGAGCCCGTCCTCCTCGCGCAGCGTGGCGACGGAGCGGATGTCGACGGGCATGTGCAGGTCGCGGACCATGCGGCGGATGACGGCGAGCTGCTGGTAGTCCTTCTCGCCGAACCACGCCGCATCGGCCTGCACGATGTTGAAGAGCTTGGTGACGACGGTGGCGACCCCGCGGAAGTGGCCGGGCCGGACGGCGCCATGGAAGACCCGGGCGAGGGCGGTCGTCTCGACGATTGTCTCGTCGCCGGGCGGGTAGATCTCGGACACGTCCGGCAGGAAGACGGCATCGACGCCGGCGGCCTCGAGCATCGCCAGATCCTCCGCCTCGGTGCGTGGGTAGTTTTCGAGATCCTTGGGGTCGCCGAACTGGGTGGGGTTCACGAAGATGGTGGCGACGACGCGGTCGGAGGCGCCGCGCGCCTCGGCGACCAGCGCCATGTGGCCGGCATGGAGGGCGCCCATCGTGGTCACCAGCCCCACCCGCTGGCCGGCCTGCCGCCACCCGGCGACCTCGGCGCGGATGTCGGCAATGGTGCGGCAGAGTTTCATGCGGCCTCCCCCCAGGTCTCGGCGGCGCCAGAGATAGGGCCCCGGCGCACGGGGGGCAACCGCAGTGCGGGGGAGGGGAGGCGGGTCCGGAGAAACTCCGGCGCAGGCGCAGGGCGATCGCCTGCCCTTGGGGTGTGCACCAACGCCAGGACCGGGCGCCCCGCCCGTAGGGTGGGTTTCCAACCCACCTCACCCCTCTCCACCGGGAGCCTCCCTCTCAGGCGCAGGGCGATCGCCTGCCCTTGGGGTGTGCACCAACGCCAGGACCGGGCGCCCCGCCCGTAGGGTGGGTTTCCAACCCACCTCACCCCTCTCCACCGGGAGCCTCCCTCTCAGGCGCTGGGCGAGCGCCGGCCCGTGGGGTGGCGCTCCGACGGAGCCGCGGTGCGCTTTATGCCGGCCAAACCCCTCCTCGCTCAGAGCGGGGCACCAAGCCCCACCAGAGCGCCAGCCCGTGGGGACGGGCAGGCGCTCGCCCTGCGCCTTTGGCGCGCACCGGGCGGGGGAGCAGCTCGGGCGGGGCGCCACGGCGCAAAGCGGCCACGTCCGTCCCAATTCCGTAGGCCGAGCTTCAGCCCGGCCCACCCCACCTGCCCCAGGATTGAGCCGGAGCTGCCCCATTTGTGCCTGCCTTCGCCGGCACTCCCCGGGGAGGGGAACGGGAGAGGAGGGACCGGTATGATGCTCAGAACGCTCAGCTACTTTGCGCTCACCGCCGCCGTCACCGTGAACAGCGGGCTGGTCACGGGCGGCGAGTCGCCGCTCAACGCCGTCTTCGGCACCGATATCGGCATCGACCTCTCCTCGGGCGATCTCCACGGCATCGACCTCGATTTCCTCGAGGACGTCGCCGCCACGCCCTTCGGGCAGGAGATGTCGCGATACGTCACCGCAATCGTCGGCAACCTCATCAACGACGGCGGCGGCTTCGACGAGTACAACCGTCTCGTCGCCGACGGCTCCGTCCCCCGGCTCTTCCCCGAGGAGCTGACCAACCCCGGCGCCGTGCCAGACACCGTCCCCGGCTACGACGCCTACCTCTCCGAGCTGGAAGCGCAGGACCCCGAGGCGGGCGCGGAGCCGCCCACCATCGTCCAGGTCTCTTCCGGCACCCTGCCCGGGCAGAGCACGACGACGCCCGCGGGCGCCGCCGGCGGCGAGGTGCGCATCCGCCGTGCCGGCGCGCTGGACTGAGCCGCCGCCGGCGCCCCGTCCCCCGCGCCCCCCGCGCCCCCCACGTCGCATTTCGCCCGTGTTGCGTCGCCGCATCCTGCCCTTCGCCCCCCGATCCGCGCCAGAAAGGCGCCGGCAACCCGGGGAATCCTCATGAAGACGCACGTCAAAGCTCTTGTGGTCGGCGGCGGCGCCGTCGGCACCTCCATCGCCTATCACCTCGCCCGCGCCGGCTGGGCCGACGTGATGCTGCTGGAACGCGACGAGCTGACCTCCGGCTCCACCTGGCACGCCGCAGGGCTCCTGCCGCTCTTCAACATGAGCTACGCGACGACCCACATCCACAAGTACTCCGTCGACTTCTACAAGACGCTGGAGGAGGAGACGGGCCTCGACGCCGGCTTCTTCGTCGTCGGCAACCTGCGCATGGCGCAGACGGATGCCCGGATGGACGAGTATCGCCTCTACTCGGCCACGGCGGAGACGGCGGGCGTCCATCACGAGTGGCTGACGCCCGGCGAGATCAAGGAGCGCTGGCCGCTGGTGCGCACCGAAGACCTCAAGGGCGCGCTCTTCCACCCGCAGGATGGCTACATCAACCCCGCCGACGTCACGATGGCCATGGCCAAGGGCGCCCGCCAGCGCGGCGTCATCATCGAGCGCAAGTGGCAGGTGGATGGCTACCGCTGGACGGGCTCCGAATGGGAGGTGACCGTCTCCAAGATGGTCGAGAAGGGCGGCAACCTCGTCGCTTCCGACGAGCAACAGGTGATCCACGCCGAGCATGTCGTGACCGCCACGGGCAACCATGCGCAGCGCACCGCGCGGATGCTGGGCATCAAGATCCCCGCCATCCCGGTCGAACACCAGTTCATCGTCACCGAGCCTGACCCCGCGCTGGTGGAGTTCCGCAAGACCAACCCCCAGCACCCGGTCCTCCGCGATGCCGATGCCAAGTGGTACGTGCGCGAGGAGCGCGGCGGATGGATCCTCGGCCCCTACGAAGAGGGCGCGCCCTCGCGCTTCTCCTTCGGCGTGCCCGACAGCTTCCGCGCCGATCTCTTCCCCCTCGATCTGGAGCGGATCGAGGAGGAATACATGTCCATGATCCACCGCATTCCGAGCTCGGAAGAGGTGGGGCTGAAGGACGATTTCAACGGCCCGATCTGCTACACGCCCGACGGCAACCCGCTCGTCGGCCCCGCGCCGGGGCTGCGCAACATGTGGCTGGCCGAGGGCTTCTCCTTCGGCATCACCGCGGCCGGCGGCACCGGCCATTACCTCGCGCAGATGATGGTGGAGGGCGAGGCCGAGATCGACATGGCGTCGCTCGACCCCAAGCGCTTCGGCCCGTGGATGACGACCGAATACGCCGAGAAGAAGAACGAGGAGGCCTATTCCCACGTCTTCATCCTGCACCACCCCGACGAGGAGCGCCCGGCCGCCCGCCCCCTGCGCACCTCGCCCGCCTATGACCGGCAGAAGGCGCGCGGCGCCCAGTTCGGCGCGGTCAACGGCTGGGAACGGCCGAACTACTTCGGCCCCGTGGATGCGCCCGAGAGCTTCGATCACGACAGCCGCAGCTTCCGCCGCGGCGCGTGGTGGGAATTCGCCGAGGCGGAGGCGAAGGCCGTCCGCGAGACGGCGGGGCTGATCGACGCGACGGCCTTTGCCAAGCACCGGGTGACGGGGCCGGGCGCGGCGGCCTTCCTCGACCATTTCACCACCAACAAGCTGCCGAAGGTGGGGCGCATCAACCTCACCTATGCGCTGACGGCGGCGGGCACGACGCGCACCGAATACACGCTGGTGCGGCTGGCGGAGAACGACTTCTACTGCGTCTCCGCCGGGGCCTGGGCGGCCTATGACGCTGACTATCTGATCAAGTCTGCCGAGGATTTCATGGCCGCCGGCGGCGATTGGGTGGGCATTCAGGACGTGACGACGCAATGGGGCGTCTTCGCGCTGGCCGGGCCGGCCTCTCGCGACATTCTGGCGAAGCTCGTGCGGGATGCCGAGCCGGAGACGGTGCTGGGCAACAAGCGCTTCCCGTGGCTTTCGATGCGGAACATCGAGCTCGGCATGGTGCCAATCATGGCGATCCGCGTGGCCTATACCGGCGAGCTCGGCTGGGAGCTGCACCATCCGATCGAGATGCAGAACCACCTGTTCGACCGGCTGATGGCGGCGGGCGAGCCGCTCGGCCTGAAGCTCGTCGGCGGCCGCGCGCAGAACTGGCTGCGGCAGGAGAAGAGCTACCGCGCCTTCGGCACAGAGCTCGGCCGCGATGCCACGCCGCTAGAAGCGGGGCTCGACCGCTTCGTTGATCTCGGCAAGGCGTTCCACGGCAAAGAGGCGATGGAGGCGCTGGGCGTTCGCGCCAGATGCATCACGCTCCTGATCGACGGCCCGGCGGATGCCGACCCCTGGGGCCGCGAGGCGATCCTCTCGGGCGGCGAGATGGTGGGGCGGCTGACCTCCGGCGGCTGGTCTGTCGCCTTTGGCAAGCAGATCGGCATGGGCTACGTGCCGCCGGCGCTGGCCGAAGTGGGCACGAAGCTGCAGGTGCGGATGATGGGCGAGTTGTACGACGCCGAGGTGGCGGAGGATTCCCCCTACGACCCGAGCAACGCCCGGATCAGGGTGGACGGGTAGGGCGGGGGCTTTCCCGCTCTTGGGGTCAGCGCCTCGCTCGCCCGGCGCCTGCGGCTTGATTCCGGGCGGGGGAGCGGCTCCACTGTCGGCACTCCCCCGTTCGAGGACCTGCCGTGACCCGATCCAAGGCCGATGACTGGTATGCCACCCGCGAGACCTGGGTGGAGGAGCGCAGGCGCCTGCGCGAGATCGTGCGCGCCACCGATGTCACCGAAGGCTGGAAGTGGAACAAGCCCTGCTACACCTGGGGCGAGGGCGACGCCGAGGGCAATGTCTGCGTCGTCTGGGGCTACAAGGATCATTGCGCCGTCGGCTTCTTCCGCGGCGTGCTGCTGAGCGATCCCGAGGGGGTGCTCGTGGCGCCCGGCGAGAACTCCCGGGCGATGCGCAAGCTGGTGTATCACTCGATAGAGGAGATCGAGGCGGGGGCCGAGACGCTGACCGCCTATGTCGAAGAGGCCATTGAGCTTGTGAAGGACGGGCGCGAGGTCGAGCTCGGGCCAGTCGAGCTGGACTATCCCGATGAGCTGGTGGACGCGCTGGAAAACGATCCCGAGCTGCAAGAGGCGTGGGAGGGTCTCACCCCGGGTCGCCAGCGCGGATACGTTCTGCATGTCGGCCAGGCCAAGCAGGCGCAGACGCGGGCGAGACGGATCGAGAAATGGCGCGCGGCGATCCTGGCTGGGAAGGGGATGCATGACCGGTGAGGGCCGTCGAGTGTCCCGCTCCTTGCCCCGCCCGTAAGCGCGCCGCAGCCGCCGGGGAGGCGCCACCCCACGGGCTGGCGCTCGAACGGTGCGGAGAGGACGGTGCCGGTTGGGGGTCGGGTGGCAGACTGAAGCCGCCCTACAGTCGCGGCACCAAGTCCAGCGGTCTGTCAGGCGTCGTCTTCGACCGCCTCGCCGTCATCCGGCACCTCGGCTGTCGGCATGCGGTAGGAGCCTTTCAGCCAGCGGTGCAGGTCGATGTCCTTGCAGCGGGGCGAGCAGAAGGGGCGGTGGGCCGGGTCGGTCGGCTTGGTGCAGATCGGGCAGGCCATCTCAGTCGCCCAGCAGCTCGGGCAAGAGCGGGGCCAGCGGTGCGCGCTCGCGTTTGCGTTGCAATTCGAAGAGGCCCATCTGCGTCCAGCCCACCAGCGAGGTCTCGATGGGATCGGTGCGGAACGAGCCGCGCAGGCTTTGCTCCAGCTGCTTGCGCTGGGCCTTCGGCATCGGTGCGAAATCCACCACGATCTGTCCGCCGAGGCCGCGCAGGCGCAGCTGGCGGGGCAGGGCGCGGGCTGCGGCGAGGTTGGCCTTCAGCGAGGCGGCGGGTGAGGTGTCGCCGCCGGTGTTCACATCCACCGCTACCAGCGCGCGCGTCGCCTCGACGCTCATGAAGCCCTCGCCGAGGTCCACCTCGGCTCGCTCCAGCGCCTCCAGCGCGTCAAGCACGCCTTCACGGGCAAAGCCGCCCGGCTCTGTCACCACATCGGGGGCCGACCATTCGCGCCAGGCCAGCTCGTGGGGGCCGTCGCCCTCCGTCAGACCCTCCGGCTCGCTGCCCTCGGCATCGCCCAGCACGGCGGCGGCGAGGGCCTCCATCGCGGCGATGTCCTCGGCGATCTCGTCGTCCGGAGCGCCCTCGGCGGCGGAGCGCAGGATGATGCCGTGCTCACCTGCGCTCGCCTCCTCGGCGGTGATGCGCAGGCGGGCGCGCTCTTCGTCGTCCTTGATGGCGCGCGAGACGTTGATGCCCGGCGCGCCGGGAGTGACGATGCAGAGGCGCGACTTGAAGAGCAGCCGGTCGGTCACCGGCACGGCCTTGCCGTCTTCCGCCACGCCCGTCACCTGCACCAGCACGGGCTGGCCGGGTTTCAGACCGGAGGCGCCGCGCAGAAAGGCGCGCAAACCCTCGGGGAGCTTCAGGAACATGCCGCCCTGGCCCTTCATCGGCCGGTCGCAAATGCCGCGGAAGATGGCGCCGGGGCGCAGGCTGCCGTCGTCGATCAGCAGGTCGTCGAGGCGGCCGTCGACCATCAGCGCCGCGGCGGCGCGCTCACCGAGGTGATCGAGGATGATGCGGCGGCCCTTCATGCCGGCACCCCGGCGGGTTGCCAGACGGGCACACCGGCGGCCTGCAGCAATTGCGCTGTCTCAAGCAGCGGCAGGCCGACCACGGCGGAGAAGGAGCCCGAGATGAAGGGCACCAGCGCGCCGAACGGCCCCTGGATGCCGTAGCCGCCGGCCTTGCCGCGCCAGTCGCCGGTGGCGAGATAGCCGGCGATTTCCGCCTCGCTGAGGCGCTTTGTCTGAACAATTGTCACGACATCCCGCTCCCACATCCGCTCTGACGTCTTCACCGCGACGGCTGTGATCACCCGGTGACGGCGCCCCGAAAGCAGCTCCAGAAAGCGCCGGGCCTCGGCCTCATCCTCGGGCTTGCCCATGATGCGGCGGCCGAGCGAGACGGTGGTGTCGGCGCAAAGCACGACCTCACCCTCGCCGCAGGGCACCGCGCCCGCCTTTTCGCGCGCCATGCGGCGCACGTAGTCGCGCGGTAGCTCGGCCTTCAGCGGGGTCTCGTCGATATCGGGGGGGCGCACGTCATGCGGCGCCAGCCCAAGCTGCGCAAGAAGCTCAAGCCGGCGCGGGCTGGCCGAGCCGAGCACGAGCGTCTTCGCTGCGGGCATCAAAGCGTCCGGCTTACCGGAAGCGGTAGTTGATCCGACCCTTGGTCAGATCGTAGGGCGTCATTTCAACCTGGACTTTGTCGCCAGCCAGAACACGGATGCGGTTCTTGCGCATCTTGCCTGCCGTGTGTGCGATGATCTCATGGCCGTTTTCAAGCTCGACCCTGAACGTCGCATTCGGCAGGAGTTCCTTCACGACACCAGGAAATTCGAGCGTGTCTTCCTTGGCCATGTGATCTCCATACTTCGTCACCGCTCAAGGCGGATGCGGGCTGATATGATACTCTAGACCAAGGAATTCAAGGCCAGAATGCGGTAGCCGGCCCCGGGGCGAGCCCCGAAACCGGCCACCTAGATCGCGTTCCGCTCACTTTCTGCGGAACACGACCGCACTCCCGCCGTTGAGAGGGTGTGAACGCACTCAATACGGACAGGGAGAACCTCCGTCATGAAAATTACTACCCGCAGCCTGCTGCTTACAACAGCCCTTACCATCCCCGCCGGTGGCGCAGTGATGGCTCAAGATGCCGATGCCGAAGTTTGCGCCGATCTCATGAGCATGATCGAAGCTGATGATGGCACCATGAGCGATGATGACGCCAATCAGATGATGGCCGCTATCGAGGCCGGCGACATCGAGAGCTGCCAGCTCTACCTCGTTCAGTTCGAGGATGACGCTGCCGCCATGGACACCGCCGAAGGCGATGTTGAAGCCGTGGCCGACGAAAGCGTCTCGGAAGATGCCGTCGCCGTCGATAGCGAGCGCACCACCGTGCGTCTGCAGGACGAGGCCGTGATCGAAGGCACCGTCTATCTCGAGCAGACGCCGCCGACCGTCGATATTCAGGGTGGCGACGCACAGGTCGACGTGACCGAGACGGCCCCGAACGTTACAGTGACCGAAGGCCAGGCCAGCATCGTTGTGCGCCAGGCCGCGCCGAACATCACGGTCGACATGCCGCAGCCCACGATCCGCATCGAGCAGCCGGCCCCGGAAATTATCATCACCATGCCTGAGCCGGGCGTTGATGTTGCCACCACCGAGCCCCGCGTCGAAGTGCGCCAGGCCGAGCCGACCATCACGGTCACGCAGGCCCGCCCGCGCGTCGACCTCGAGCTGCAGCGCGCCGACGACGAAGAAAACAGCCCGGGCGTGCAGGTTGCCGACCGCAACACCGGCGACACCTACGAGATGGGTGCCGAGTCCGAGCCGCGCGAGATGAGCGACGCTCAGGTCAACATGAGTGCCAGCCAGCCGACCGTGACCTTCATGGCCAGCGAAGAGGGCGCCAATGTCGACATCCAGCGCACCCAGCCGACGGTGAGCTACGAGAGCGCCCAGCCGAACGTGCAGTTTACCAGCAATGGCGAGCCGCAGATCGACTTCGTGCAATCGGGTGAGGCTACGGTGACCTTCGCGGATGCCGACGGCAATGCGATGGATGCCGAGTCGGGCGATGACGACACGGCCGTCACGGCCATGGGCGAAGAGACCGACACGGAGGCCATGGGCGAAGACGCCGACATGGAGGAGATGGAGCCCGCTGACGAAGACACCAGCGAGCAGATCGAGCAGAACGCCGAGGAAGTCGGCAACGATATCGAAGCCGCTGCCGATGAGGCGGGCGACGAGATCGAAGAAGCGGGCGCTGATGTGGCCGCTGCTGCCGACGAAGCCACCGATGAAGTTGGCCAGGAACTCGACGAAGCTGGCAACGAAATCGAAGGCGAAATGGCTGAAGCCGACGCCGAAATGGGCGCCAATGGCGACCTGACGGCCACTGCCGACGACGACATGATGGAAGAATCCATGGGTCCGGACGTCGCGATGGACGGCTACACCCGTGCTGGTATCGGCGAAATCCAGGCTGACACGCTGATCGGTCGTACGCTCTATGGCATCAACGACGAAGCCATCGGCGATATCGGCGACCTCGTGCTCGGCTCCGACGGTTCGATTGAATCGGTCATCGTCGAAGTGGGCGGTTTCCTCGGCCTCGGGGAAACCAACGTCGCCGTTCCGTTCGACACCGTGACGATCCTCTCTTCGGATGCTGGCGATGACGTGCGCGTCTATGCCGACTACACCGAAGACGAACTCGAAGCGATGGAAAGCGTCGACTAACTCTCTGCTTCTAAATGCAGTATCGGGACGGGCCGCCATTTGGCGGCCCGTTTCATATGAGTGACACGACCTGCGGCGGCCCGATACGCTGCTGCTCAGCCCACTGGCCGTGGTTGCTGACATGGCCGGTGGAGCGGGGCAGGGCGATGGCGACCGGGTCTGCCTCGGCGATCAGCCAGCCCGGCACGTCGGCCTGGCCCTCGGCGAGAATTCCGTTCGGCGGCATTCCGGTATCCGGCGGGCAGAAGAGGGCCGGGGTACCCACGCCCACATCGTAGATCTCGCAGCCCTCGCAGGTGCCTAGCAGCGGCGCGTCGATCACGAGGCATTGCTGCTCGATAGCCCGCGCCCGGCAGCTCTGCCGCACGCGAGTCGCCCCGGCCTGAAGGTCGGTGTAGGAGGGCACCAGCAGCATCTCCGCCCCCGCCTCGACCAGCCCGCGGGCGAGCAGGGGGAATTCGCTGTCATAGCAGATCAGCACCCCGATCCGCCCCAGCGCCGTATCGAAGAGATCCAGCGTCTGCCCCGGGATCAGGCCCATCTCGTCGCGCTCGTAGGGCGTGAGGATCGCCTTGTCCTGCTTCGCCGTCTGGCCATCGGGCGTGCAGAGCCATGTGCGGTTGACGATGCCGGCAGCCTGCCGCCAGCAGGTGGAGCCGGCGAGGATATGAACCCCATGCGCCCGCGCCAGATGTGCGTTGAGCGCCGCCCAGGCCTCGGCCCTGTCGGCCAGACGCTCGGCCCAGCCGGCGGCGCTGAGCACCCCGGGCGAGCCGATCAGGCCAGAGGCGACGCCGCCGTATTCGGGATAGATGAGCAGTTCTGCCCCGGCCTTGGCGGCCTCGCTCAGATCGGCGGCCAGCGCGGCTTCCAGCGCTTCCCAGTCGGGCAGCCAGGTGGGCGCGTAGCCCGAAACGGCGATCTTCATCGGTGCGCTCCTGTTCCTCGCTTCACGCCCGGCCGGGCGCTCACAGCTCTCTCATCCATACCTGCAGGCGGTGCGGGCTTTCCTCCGCCGCGCCGGTATCGCGCCAGTGAAAGGTCGCCACCGCGCCCTCCACCGGCTCATAGCCCCGCGCCCGCCAGAAGCCATCGAGCGGGCGGTAGCCTTCGGGCCGCGCCGGATGGTCGGCGGGTCGCACCACCGCGCAGAAGGCGGAATAGCGCCGCCCGAGCGCCCGCGCATGGGCCTCGCGCGCATCGAAGAAGGCATGGCCAGCGCCCTGGCCGCGCCAATCGGGCAGCAGCACGCTTTCGGCGCAATAGAAGATCTCGGATAGGTCGCGCCCTTCGAAGGCGGCAGCGAAATCGCTGGCGTGATCCTCCATCGGCGTGCCGGTCGCGGCGCCGACGAGACGGTCGCCGGCGAAGGCACCCACCAGCACGGCCTGCGGATTATCCTGATAGCTTGCCATATAGCGCCGCTCGTAGGCGAGGTCGCCATCGTAGAGATAGGGCCAGTCGCGGAACACCTCGATGCGCAGCCGGGCCAGATCGTCCAGCCGCGCCGATACCGCTTCGCCGGTGAGGGTTTTGAAGCGCAGGCTCACGAGACCTGCGCGACCCAGTCGGCGAGGTTGTAATACGTGGTCACCCGCGTGATCTTGCCGCCGGAGACGTTGAAGAACGCCCCGCCCGGCAGCCGGTAGCCCTGGCCATTCGCCTCGGGCAGGCCCGCGTCGGTTTCCAGATAGGTACCGTTAACCATGAACTCCGCCGCCGCCCGCTCGCCATCGGCGCTGGCGAAGATGACCATCTCGGTCAGCTTCTCATCGTAGCAGCGGCTCATATGGGCGCAGAACTCCGCGAAGAGCGCCTTGCCGGGGCGCACCTGCCCCTCGTTGACATGGTGCGCCACGTCGTCGGAGAGGCACTCCAGCATCGCCTCGGTGTCGCCCGCGTTGAAGGCCTCGTAATAGGCCGCGATCAGGGCCTCGGTCTCGTCTCTCATATGCTCTCTTCCGCCAGCCCGGTGCCTTTTGCCCCGGCCTTTGGAGCATGGCGCGGCGGCGGGGCGGGAGACAAGGCTGACTTTGGCGGAAGGTTGCTCAGCTCAGCTCCCGCGGCGGCCCCCAGCGGGCTGTCAGGCGGGCCGAGATCATGTCTCGCGTCTTTCGGTAGGATTCCAGCTGCGCCTCGCGGCCCTCGCCGAGGCCCGTGGGGTCGAGGATGGGCCAGTATTCGATCTGCAGGTGAGCAACCCGGGTGAGGTCGAGCGCCCGGCGCTGGCTGGCGGGCGAGAGGGCGACGATCAGGTCGAAGCTCGTCAGGTCGTCGCCCCATTCGACCATCTCGTCGAAATTGCGGCTGCGGTGGCGTTCCAGCTGAACGCCGATCTCGGCGCAGACGGCAATGGCGAAGCCGTCGATCTCCATGTCGCTCTTCACGCCGGCCGACTGGATGTAGCAGGCGGTGCCGTAGAACTTCTTCATGATGCCTTCGGCCATCGGCGAACGAACGGCGTTGTGATCGCAGCAGAACAGCACCGATTGGGGCAGGGTGGAGAGGACGTCGTCGCTCTTGCCATCCTCCATCGCGTCAGCCCCCGAAATGCAGCACGCAGATGAGGGTGAAGAGCCGGCGGGCGGTATCCATGTCGAGCTCTGCCTTGCCCTCCAGCCGTTCGACCAGCAGGCGGGCCCCCTCGTTGTGGATGCCGCGGCGGGCCATGTCGATCGTCTCGATCTGGCTGGCCGGCATGGTTTTCACCGCGTCGAAATAGCTCTCGCAGATCTGGAAGTAGTCTTTGACCACCTGCCGGAAGGGGCCGAGCGACAGCTGGATCGAGCCCACTTCGGCGCCTTCCTGCGTCGTCAGATCCAGCACCAGCCGGCGCTCGCGGATGCACAGGCCAAGCTTGTAGGGGCCCTCGGGGATCTTGCCGCCCTGGCGCACCGGGGTGAAGGAATTCTCTTCTAGCAGATCGAAGATCGCGACCTTCCGCTCCTGCTCGATCTCCGGCGTCGGAGGCGGCAGGTTGGAATCGTCGATCTCGATATGGCTGATGCGGCTCATGGGGCCCCGGCGGTGATGCGTCTTCGATGCCTAGCCGCCGGGGCGGGATGTGACAAGCTGGGCTGGCCCCCGGCGCTTGCCGCGCCGGGGGTGAGAAGGCCTCAGGGCTTCAGCATGACCTTGCCGGCGCGGCCGGGGGTAAGCGCGGCCTTCACGGCGTCCTTGATGTCGGACAGCGGGTAGGTGCCGCCGGAATCCAACTTGAGCTCGCCCTTCACGGCCATCGTCACCAGCTCGGTGATGAGGCGGCTGCGCTCCTCCGGCGCCATGGCGCCGATGACGCGCGAGCCCCAGAAGCCGCGGATCGAGATGTGCTTCATGATGAGCGGGCTGGAGGACAGCGGCATCGGAGCGCCGGTGGCGGTGCCGAAGATGACCAGCTCGCCATCGACGCCCAGCAGATCGATTAAGTCGGCCGAGATTTCGCCGCCGACGGAATCGATGGCAGAGGTCGCGCCCTTCTCACCGATCAGCTTCGTGGCTTCCTCTTTCCAGCCCGCATCGGCGGTGGAGAGGACATGCTCGGCGCCAAGCGCCTTCATCTCCTCGGCGGCCTCGTCGCGGCGCACGAGGTTGAGCAGGTTGATGCCGCGCGCCTTCGCCAACGTCACCATGATCTTGCCGACAGCGCCGTTGGCGGCAGTCTGCACGATCCAGTCGCCTTCCCTGGCATGCAGCGTCTCCAGCAGCGCCAGCGCGCTGAACGGCATCGAGAGGATCTGCGCGCCCGCCTCGTCAGAGATCGCGTCGGGCAGCGGCAGCAGGCTGGCGGCGGGGGCGAGCACGTATTCCGCCCAGGTGCCGTGGGCGCCGGCGGTGTTGACCCGCTTGCCGATCAGCGCTTCGTCCACGCCCTCGCCAACGGCCTCGACCACGCCGAGCGCTTCGGTGCCGCCGATGGCGCCGGGCAGCTCGGGCTTGTAGCCGTAATTGCCACGCACCGTCCACAGATCGTGGTTGTGGATGGGGGAGAGCATCACCTTGAGCAGCGCCTGGCCCGGCCCGGGCTTCGGCGTTTCAGTCTCACGGGCGTCGAGCACTTCGGCGGGGTCGCCGAACGTATCGTGGATGGCAGCAAACATGGGAGTGGTCCTTTCAGGAGGGCAGAGCGAGCTGACTGGTGGTTTGCGCCAGCGCCCGCTCAAGGGGTGTTTGGGTTTTCGAAAGCTTGGCGAGGATCGCGGCGCCCAGCCACAGCGCGTAGAGCGCCTCGGCGGTGGCGTCGGGATGTTCTGCCGGGCGGATGGAGCCGTCCTCCGCGCCCTGCCGCAGAAGTGTGGCGAGGCGGGAGACGAGGGCGGCGACGCCGTCGTTCAGGATCTGGCGCATGGCCTCTGACAGGTCGGCCACCTCGGCGCCGAGCTTGACGACCAGGCACTGGCTGGCCAGCCCCTCACCGCCGGCCTGCGCGAGCCAGGCGTTGAAATAGAGCGCCAGCTTGTCGCCCGCGGGGGCGGGGCCGGCGATGAGCGCGTCGACGCGAGCGAGATAGCCGGCAACGTAATCTTGCAGCAGCGCCTCGCCGAAGGCCTCTTTGGAGGCGAAGTAATAATAGAACGAGCCCTTGGGCACGTCACTTTCAGCGAGGATACGCGACAGGCCGACGCCGCCGAACCCGTGCCGCAGCACGAGCCGGTTTCCGGCGGCGAGGATGCGGGCGCGCGTGGCGTCGGATTTGCTGAGATCAGGCTGAGCGGTGTCGGTCATGCTCCTCAGATGGGGAGTAATAGACCGGTCGTCTAGTACGCTCGCGAAGCCGTGAGGCCTCGCGTCGCGTCACCCCTCGTTCAGCTTGCGCAGGCGGGCCGTCACGCTGGCGCCATGGGCGGTCAGCCCCTCGGCTTTTGCAAGAACTTCCGCCGCCGGGCCGATGGCGGCGAGGGCGGCGGGAGTCATCTTGGCCATGGTGGTGCGCTTGAGGAAATCCAGCACCGACAGGCCCGAGGAAAAGCGGGCCGAACGCGCCGTGGGCAGCACGTGGTTGGGGCCGCCGACGTAATCGCCGATGGCCTCGGGCGTCCATTGGCCAAGGAAGATGGCGCCAGCATGGGTGATCTGCTCGGCCAGCGCCTCTGGCGCGTCGGTGCAGATCTCCAGGTGCTCGGGGGCAACGAGGTTCGACAGGGCGGCGGCCTCAGCCAGATCGCGCGTCACGATCACGGCGCCGAAGTCGCGCCAGCTTGCGCCGGCGATGGCGGCGCGGGGCAGGCTTTCCAGCGCGCGCTCGACCTCGGCCTCGACCACCGCCGCCAGCTCGGGCGAGGGCGTCAGCAGCAGGGCCTGAGCGCTTTCGTCATGCTCGGCCTGGCTGAGCAGATCGAGGGCGATGAACTCCGGGTCGGCATGCTCATCGGCGATGACGAGGATCTCGGAGGGCCCGGCGATCATGTCGATGCCGACCTTGCCGAAGACCTGCCGCTTGGCGGCGGCGACATAGGCGTTGCCCGGCCCGGTAATCTTGTCGACCGGCGCGATGGTCTTGGTTCCGTAGGCCAGCGCGGCGATGGCCTGGGCGCCGCCGATACGGTAGATCTCGTCCACCCCGGCCAGCCGCGCCGCCAGCAACACCAGCGGGTTGAGCATCCCGTCGGGGCAGGGCACCGCGATGGCAAGCCGCTGCACACCGGCGACCTTGGCGGGCAGGGCGTTCATCAGCACCGATGAGGGGTAGGAGGCCAGCCCGCCCGGCACATAAAGCCCGGCGGCAGAGACGGGCGTGAAGCGCCAGCCCAGCGTCGCCCCGACATCATCGGTGAACGTGACATCCTCGGGCAATTGCCGCTCGTGATAGGCGGCGATGCGCTCGGCGGCGAGGGCCAGCGCCTCGGCCTGCTCGGGGGGCACGGTGGCGGTGGCGGCGTCGATCTCTTCGGGCGTGATCCGCAGGGTTTCGGCCGTCAGCTCCAGCCGGTCGAAGCGGGCGGTCAGCTCGATCAGCGCTGCATCGCCGCGCGTGCGGACATCGGCGATGATGCCGGCGACGGCCTCGGCGACGTCGGGCGCATCCTCGCGCTTCATGGTCAGCAGGCTCGCAAAGGCGGCCTCGAACCCCTCGTCACGGCTGTTCAATCTCATCGGCATGGGCGCACCTCCGTCGGCCCCGGCGGATAGCGGCGGGCGCGGCGAAGGGCAAGCTGCGGTGCCCCGCCTAGGGCTCGGCGGCCGAAAAAGCGGCGCTGGCGGGCGGGGGCGGCGCAATTCGATCAAATGCCGCAAACTCTGCCGAGATCATGGTCGACAAGACCTTTCCAATGCCCCTCTGGTTCTGCAAGACGGCGCGTCTTAACAGCTTTGACAAGCGGCCGGACAACCGATCGGCTCGAGCCGGAAAGTGACATGCAAACCTACATCCTGATCGCGATCATCGTCTTCATCGTCCTGTTCTCGATCAGCGCCTATGTCGGCTACCGCGCCACGAAGCGCGCCAAGACGACGCAGCACCTGACCGACGAAGATCAGCCGAACGATCCGCCCGACCACAGCTGACAGCGGCTTCCCCTTGGCCCGCGGCTCCGCCATGGTGGCGCCGCGAGAGTGACGAGGGAGCACATATGCAGGGCCGGCTGGATCTTGAGGGGCTGAAGGCCCGCGTCGAGGCAGGCGAGATCGACACGGTGCTCACCGCCGTGGCCGACATGCAGGGCCGGCTGATGGGCAAGCGCTTTCACGCCGCGCATTTCCTGACCATGGCGACGGGTGAGACTCACGGCTGCAACTACCTGCTCGCCACCGATCTGGAGATGGAGACGGTGCAGGGATATGCCGCCACCAATTGGGAGCGCGGCTACGGCGATTACGCCCACAAGCCCGACCTTGCGACCTTGCGCGAGATCCCTTGGCAGCCGGGCACGGCGCTGGTGTTCTGCGATTTTCTCGGCGAGAGCGACGGCAAGCCGGTGCCGCACAGCCCAAGGGCGATGCTGGCAGCCCAGGTGGCACGGGCGCGGGCGATGGGCTTCGCGCCGAATGTCGCGACCGAGCTGGAGTTCTTCCTCTTCGATGGCGGCTACGAGGCGCATGCCGATGCCGGCTATCGCGAGCTGCAAACCACGGCGCGGCACAATATCGACTATTCGCTGCAGGGCACTGCGCGCGACGAGCCGGTGCTGCGCGCCATCCGCGGCGGACTTTACGGCGCCGGTGTGCCGGTCGAATGCTCGAAGGGCGAGGCCGAGGTTGGCCAGCACGAGCTGAACACCCACTACGGCGCGGCGCTCGACGTGGCCGATGGCCATGCGCTGACCAAGCAGGCGGTGAAGGAGATCGCCGCCCAGCATGGCCGCTCGGCGACCTTCATGGCGAAGTACCAGACAGACCGGGCCGGCTCGTCCTCGCATGTCCATCAGTCGCTCGGCGGGGCAGAGGGGCCGGCGTTTTTCGAGCCGGGGGCGCCGCATGGCATGTCGCGCCTCATGCGATCTTACCTGGCCGGGCAGCTGAAATATGCCCGCGAGCTCACGCCGTTCCTGGCGCCCTACGTGAACAGCTACAAACGCTTCACAGAAGGGTTGTTCGCGCCGACGAAGATCGTCTGGAGTGTCGACAACCGCACGGCCGCCTTCCGCGTTGTCGGCGCCGGCACGCCGGGCGTGCGGGTGGAATGCCGGATCGGCGGCTCTGACCTGAACCCCTATCTCGCCCTGGCTGCCCTGCTGGCGGCGGGGCTGACGGGGATCGAAGAAGAGCTGGAGCTGGGGCCGGAGCAGCGCGGCGATGTCTACGCCGCCAGCGGCGTGCCCGAAGTGCCGCGCAACCTGCGCGAGGCGGCCGATCTGATGGAGCGCTCGAAGATGCTGCGCGCCGCCTTCGGGCCGGAGGTGGTGGCGCATTACCTGCACGCCGCCCGCTGGGAGATCGCCGAGACGGACCGCGTGGTCACCGATTGGGAGCTGCGGCGCGGGTTCGAGCGGGCATGAGGGCGAATTGGTCCTACCCCACGGCTATCCGCTTCGGGGCCGGCCGCATCGCCGAGCTGGGCGAGGCGGCGCGCGAGGCCGGCATTACCCGGCCGTTGCTGGTGACTGACAGAGGGCTGGCGGGCGCGGAGATCACCACGCGAGCGCTGAAGGTGCTGCGGGCTGAGGGGCTGGAGGCGGCGCTCTTCGCCGAGGTCGACCTCAACCCTAACGAGCAGAACCTAGAGGCCGGCGTCACCGCCTTCCGCAGCGGCGGGCATGACGGCGTGGTGGCCTTCGGCGGTGGCTCGGGGCTCGACCTAGGCAAGCTCATCGCCTTCATGGTGGCGCAGAGCCGCCCGGTCTGGGATTTCGAGGATATCGGCGATTGGTGGCGCCGCGCCGAGACCGCCGGCATCGCGCCGATCGTGGCCGTGCCGACGACAGCGGGCACCGGCTCGGAGGTCGGGCGGGCTGGGGTGCTGACCAATTCGGCCAGCCATGAGAAGAAGATCATCTTCCATCCCGCGCTTCTGCCCGCAGTCGTTATCGCCGACCCCGAGCTGACGCTGGGCCTGCCACCCGCGCTCACGGCCGGCACCGGCATGGATGCCTTCGCCCATTGCCTGGAGGCGTTCTGCTCGCCGCATTTCCACCCGATGAGCCATGGCATCGCGCTGGAGGGCATGCGCCTGGCGCTGACCTATCTGCCGCGCGCCTATGCGGACGGCTCCGATATCGAGGCGCGGGGCCAGATGATGGCGGCGGCGGCGATGGGAGCGGCGGCCTTCCAGAAGGGCCTCGGCGCGATCCATGCGCTGTCGCATCCGGTGGGGGCGCTCTACGGCACGCATCATGGTACGACCAATGCTGTGGTCATGCCGGCGGTGCTGCGCTTCAACCGCCCGGCGGTGGAAGAGAAGCTTGCAGCGGCGACCGGCTACCTTGGCGTGACCGGCGGCTTCGACGGCCTGCTGACACGGGTGGAGGAGCTGAACGCCAGCTTCGGCTTTCCGCCCGGGCTGGCTACGATGGGCGTGCGCACCGCGGATCTGCCCCGGCTGACGGAGATGGCGCTGGCCGACCCCTCCTGCGGCGGCAACCCGGTGCCGCTGGATGCCGGCAATCTCCGCGCGCTGTTCAAGGCGGCGCTCTAGCGGCGCCGCGCCGGGCGAGCTCCCGCCCGCCCACCCCGCGAGCCCGGCGCTGGGGAGCGACCAACGCTCAGCCCGAACGAGAACGCCCCGGCGCTGGGCCGGGGCGTCTCGGGTCATTCCGCCGCGAGGGGCGGCTTGTGGTCTGGCGCGAGGCGGAGCGGCTCCTTGCGCTCCTCCGCCGTCTCAGGCTCGTTGCCCTTGCCACGGATGCGCCGCCAGCCGCGCTTCAGGCTGTCGCCAATCACGTTGGGCGCCGTCACCATCACCGGCACCATCACCAGCGTCAGCAGGGTCGAGACGAAGAGGCCCGAGACCAGC
This sequence comes from Pseudoroseicyclus sp. H15, assembly GCF_054353345.1. Taxonomy (NCBI): domain Bacteria; kingdom Pseudomonadati; phylum Pseudomonadota; class Alphaproteobacteria; order Rhodobacterales; family Paracoccaceae; genus Pseudoroseicyclus; species Pseudoroseicyclus sp. H15. Next base: position 253,199 of record NZ_JBTHJE010000006.1, on the reverse strand, counting down.
GCCGCCGACAGGTGAATGAAGAACTGCCCGGCGAGTCCGCCGACCTGGATCTCGCGGCGGATGAAATCGAACTCGATATTCAGCGCCATCGGAATCACCCCCAGCGCCGTCACCGTCGCCGTCAGCAGCACCGGGCGGATCCGTTGCGCCACCGTCAGCAGCATGGCCGTCACTGCATCCACCCCGTCATCGCGATGGTAGTGGTTGTAGGTATCGATCAGCACGATGCCGTTCTTCACCACGATGCCCGTCAGCGCCACGATGCCGAGGCCCGACATGATGGCCGAGAAGCTCATGCCCGTGACCAGCATGCCCAGCAGCACACCGGCGATGGACATGAGCACCGTCGAGAGCGTCACGATCACCTGGTAGAACGAGTTGTACTCAAGCAGCAGCACCAGGAAGATCAGCGCCATGGCGGCGCCGAAGGCCTTCGCGATGAAGGCGTTCGTCTCGTCCGTCTGCTCCTGCGCGCCGCCGTAGAAGACCGACACGTCTCCCGGCCAAGCCTGCTCGGCATCCCAGGCCTGCACCTCGGCCACCGCGGCGGCCGTGTCGTAGCCCGGCAGCAGGTTGGCAGCGACGTTGATGGCGTAAACGCCGTTGCGCCGCTGGATCTCGCCCACGCTGGGCTCGGCCTGGCGTTGGACGAAGTTCGAGACGGGCACCAGGCCCTGCGGTGTGACGATGCGCAACTCGTCGAGCGTCTGCAGCGTCCGGTCCTCTTCAGGCAGACGCACGACGATGTCGATCTCGTCGGTCGCATCCTCCGGTCGGTAAGAGCCGATGGTCACGCCCGAGGTGACGAGCTGGATGTAGGGGCCGATGTCGCGCAGGCCGAGGCCGAATTTCGAGGCTTCCGACCGGTCGAATTCCAGATCCCACTGGATACCGGGGGAGGGGCGGCCATCCTCGATGTCGATGGTGCCTTCCATGCCTTCCAGATGCTCGCGCATCTTGCCCACGGCCTCTTCGACCTGCGCGTAGTTCGTGCCTTCCAGCCGCAGGTTGATGGCCTTGCCGGCCGGCGGGCCGCTTTCCTGCTCGGCGATCTGCACTTCGAGGCCCGAAATGTCGGCGGTTCGCGCGCGGATATCGGCGAAGATCTCGTCGGCCGTGCGGCGCTGCGACCAGGGCTGGAGCTGGAGCTGCAGGTTGCCGATGGTATCGGGCGGCGAGCCGTTGCCGCCGCCGAAGGCCAGCACGACATCCTGAATGCCGGGCACCTGCAGCACCTCGTCCTGCACTTCCAGCAGCATGTCGCGCACTTCGACGGGCGAGTAATTGCCGCGGGTGACGACAGAGACGGTGCCGTATTCGGGCTCCATCGCCGGGAAGGCTTCAACGCCCGTCGGGTTTTGCACGTAAAGCACGAAGACCGCGCCGATGATGGCGAAACCGGCGGTGAGCGTAAGCACAGGGTGGCGCAGCAGCTTGTTCATGCCGCGCACATAGACCCCGATCATGCCCCGCACCTTCGAGGGGTGGAACTTCTCGGGGTACATGACGATGTCGGCCGCTTCCTGCTCTTCCTCGCTGGTCTCGTTCTTGGCGATGAAGGCGCCGATGATCGGCATGAAGAGCAGGGCCGAGACGAGCGAGGCGCACATCGTGACGATCACCACGATGGGCAGATAGCTCATGAACTTGCCGATCACTCCGGGCCAGAAGAGCAGCGGCACGAAGGCCGAGAGCGTGGTGGCCGTGGCCGAGACCACGGGCACGAACATCTTGCGGGCCGCCAGGATGAACGCCTCCTTGCGAGAGACGCCCTCTGCCAGTTTTCGCTCGGCATATTCGACGACCACGATCGGGTCGTCGACGAGCACCCCCACGGCGATCACCAGGCCGAACATCACCATCATGTTGATGGTGATCCCCATGATCTGCAGCACCAGGAAGGCCATCATGAAGCTGAGCGGGATCGACATGCCGATCAGCACGGCGGGCCGCAGGCCCAGCGTGGCGACACACATGATCAGCACGAGCGCGACGGCGGTCAGCACGGCCGCTTCGAGCGAGCGGTAGAGATTGAGGGTGGAGACCGACTGGTCGAGCAGGAACGATGTCTGCACGCCATCGGGCCAGGCCGCCGTTGCCTCGGCACTCGCCGCGCGCACGGCGTCGGCCACTTCGATGATGTTGCTGCCCAGCTCTTTCTTCACCTCGATGGTGATGGCGGGCGAGCCGTTCACGTAGGAATACTCGGTGGCATCCTTGAAGGTGCGCGTGACGCTGGCGATGTCGCCGAAGGTGACGACGGTGCCATTCTCCGTCTTCACCGGCATGTTATAGACGTCGCTGGCATTCTCGATCAGACCGTTAACCTGAACGTTGAACGAGCCCTGCCCGGTGTCGAGCGTGCCGCCCGGCACCATGGTGTTGTTCTGCTGAAGCGCGTTCAGCAGGGCGCCGGCGGTGAGATTGTAGGCCTCCAGCGTGAGCTGGTCGACGGTGACTTCGAGCACCTCGTCGCGCACACCGCGCAGCTCGGCCTCGCGCACGCCGTTTACGTTCTCGAGGATCTCCTGCAGCTCTTCGGCGCGGTTGATCAGCGTCCGCTCCGTGACATCGCCATAGAGGGCGACGGAGAGCACGGGCGTATCCGTCAGCGCGATCTCGAAGACGGCCGGGTCATCGGCGTCGGCGGGCAGTTCGGCAGAGATGCCGTCCAGCGCGTCGGTGATGTCCGAATAGGCCTCGTCCTTGTCGGTGTTGACGTTGAACTCGAGGAAGACGCTGACATGGCCCTGGGTGGAGGTCGAGGTGACCACTTCGAGCCCGTCGACATCCTTCAGACGGTCTTCGATGGGCTTGGCGATCAGGCGTTCGGCGTCACCCGGAGAGATACCGGTCTGCCCCGATGAGACATAGAAATAAGGGATGTCGATGGCCGGAAAGCTCTCTTTCGGCAGCGACATGTAGGCCGAAACGCCGCCGACGATCAGTACGAGCATGATCGTCAGAACGGCCCGCGGCATCCGCAGGAGCTTCTCGATGAAATCGACCATGCGAAATTACCCTTCGCTCATCAAAGTGGCGTCAACAACCTGGCCATCGGTCACATATTCCTGGCCGATGGTAATGATCTGCGCTTGTGCCGGCAGCCCGGTGACCCAGATGCCGTCGGTCGTGTCGTTCAGGATCTCGACGGGCATGAAATGCGCGACGTTGTCCTGCACGACCTGCACACCGGTCTCGCCGTTCTCGCCCAGGGTAAGCGCCGATTGCGGCAGCAGGTGGGCCGGCACATCGCCGAGCGTGATCTCGGCTTCCGCCGTCACGCCGTCGCGAATGCGGCCATCCGGGTTGGGGAACTCGATTTCCACCTCGAAGCTGCGCGTGGCCGGATCGGCGGAGACAGCGACATAGGTGACAGTGCCCTCGGCCGTCTGCCCGTTGATGGTGCGGATGTCAGAGGTCGCGCCCTCGCGAGCGAGGTCGATATAGGCCTGCGGCACGCTGCCCTGAAAGAGCATCGGGTCGAGCTGAACGATCTGCGCGCAAGAGCCGCCGACGGTGATGAGGTCGCCCACATTGGCCACGGGCCGCTGCACGACGCCGCCGGCCGTGGCAGTGAGCTGGGTATGAGCCAGGTCGTCCTGCCGCTGAGTCAGCCCCACGCGGGCGCTTTCAAGGTTGGCTTCGGCCAGGCGAAGCTGTGTGGCGACGCTCTCGCCCGAATTGGGGCTGGCGATGCCGCTTTCGCGAAGGCGCACATTGGTGTCGTAATCGGTTTGCGCCGCATCCAGCGCCGCCTCGGCCTGCGCCACCTGGGCCGCGGCCTGCTCGACAGCGGCCTGCCGCGTGCCGGCGTTCAGCGTGCAGATCGCATCGCCCGCCTCAACCCGCTGACCGGCGACCACATGCACGGCGGCGACGGTATCGGAGGTTTGCGCAACCGCATCACGAGTGGCCGGGGATTTCGTGGTGCCGCGCAGAGTCACTTCCAGCGGCATCTGCTGCAGTTCGAACAGCTGGGTGCGCACAGAGCGGGCCTCGCCGCTGTCGCCATCGCGCAGCTCGTTGCGCTCGGCGATGGAGAGGGCGGGGTCGTTCGGCCCCTCTTCGTCTTCGAGCTCGCGGGCGATGCCTGTCCGCTCGACCGCTTCGGTCACCGGGCCGCCCTCATCGCCTTCGATCAGCTGAGCTACCGTCATCTCGCTCTCATGCGGGCCGCGGCCGCCGTGAACAAAGACGCCGGTGGACAGCCACACTGCGGCGACGAGTACGATTAGCAGCGCAAGGCCGTAAGATTTCAAGGCTCGCATGATATCCGAATGCTCTTTCTGGTGACGTTGCTTGCTAATTGCACAATGTGCAATATCTGCATTAAGTGCACGCAAAGGCGACCTAGGTTCAGGACTATCCCTTGTCAAGTTTACGAGAGAAAAACAGGCGTAGATCAATCGACGCGATCCAGCGGGCTGCTATTTCTTTGGCAGAAGAGGTTGGCTTCGAGAACGTGACGACCGAGGCCATCGCGGCCGCGGCGGGCATCAGCCCGCGCACGTTCTTCAACTACTTCCCCTTCAAGGAAGCGGTGTTCCTGCCGCCGAGCATCGAGATGCCGAAGGAGGAGCGTGAAAACTTCTGCCGCGGCACCGGCTCTGTCGCCGAGGATCTGCTGACGCTGATCTACTCGATGGCGCCCGTGATCCCCCGCGAGCGCGAGATGCTCATCAGCTGTCGGCAGATCGCCGAGCAGAGCCCGCGCCTGACGGCGATGAACTACGATTTCCTGCGGGAGCTTGAGAAGCAGCTTGCCGAGCTCTTCCGCCAGCGCGGCGGTACGGTCGGCGGCGAGCGGGCGCCTTTGCTGGCGGCGCTGACGACAGCGGCCATCCGCAGCGGCTTCGACCGATGGATCGAAGAGGACGGCGCCTCGCCCTTCACGCTGATCTGCGCGAATATCGTCGAGCTGGCCCCGATTTACGAAGGCGGCCGCTACGACATGTCGGCGGCGGCCGAGTAACCCCGGCCGCCGGGAAGGCTCAGCTCGCGATGCGGCTGGCGATCAGGGCGATGGCGCGCTGATAGACGGTCGCCGCATTCCATTCCTCGATCACACGGAAGTTGGCCGTGCCCTCCTGATAGGGCTGACCGGGCTGCCAGCCTTTCTGGCGCAGGTAGTTGGCGGTGGAGGCGAGCGCGTCGGTCATGTTGGTCATGTCGAGCACGCCGTTGCCGTCGCCATCCACCCCGTAGGCCAGGATATTGCCGGGCAGGAACTGGGTATGCCCCAACTCGCCATGCATGGCCCCGATGGAACCGGCGGAGATGGTGCCCCGGTCGACAAGCTTCAGCGCCGCAATGGCGTGCGGGCCGAAGAAGTCGGGCCGGCGGCAATCATAGGCCAGCGTCAAAATGGCGTTGAGCACATTGGCATTGCCCCAGTTGGCGCCAAAGCCCGTCTCCATCCCCCAGATCGCGAGGATCACCTCGGACGGCACACCGTAGGCGCGCTCGATCGAGGCCCAGAACTCGGGATATTCCGAAAGGTAGCCGCGCGCCTGACGCGTATAGGCGTCAGACCAGCGGATGCGCATGAAATCGTCGAGCGAGTAGCGCACGCCGGTCTGGTTCCGGTCGGCGCTGATGGTGGCGCTGGCGTAGCTGGCGCCCGCCAGAGCGTTCAGCCCGGCTTGGCCGACGCCTTGCGCGGCAGCCTCCTGGGCATAGGCGGATTTCCACGCATTGAAGCCGGAAGAATCGTTGCCGCAGGTGGCGGCGGCCAGCGGGCTGGCGAAAAGGGCGAGGGCGAAAGCGCCGAGACGAGTAAACACGAGGGCGAGTCTCCTTGAGAACGGGCCAAACAGGGGCTAGCTGACGGTTAACACGCCACGGGCGATCCAACCAACAGGCTGAGACATGGCACGGCGACACAGATCCTTGGGTGGCGCACTGGTGGGGCCGGGGCTGCTGCTCGCGGTCGTCCTGGGCATCTTCATCGGATACGGCTGGTCAGAGGCGCAGACGCCCGATCCGGTGCCGCCGGCGCCCATCGTCCTCAGCGAGGAAGAGGCCGACCTGATTGAGCTCTTCGAGGGCGCGCGCGACAGCGTTGTCGCCATCGCCACCTCCGAGCGGCGGCTCAACCCCTTCACCCGCGCCAGCGTCGACCGCCCTCTCGCCTCGGGCTCCGGCTTTTTGTGGGACGATGCCGGCCATGTGGTGACCAATGCCCATGTGATCGCCGGCGCCAGCACAGTCTCCGTCAGCCTGGCCGACGGCCGCAGCCTCGATGCGCAGCTGGTAGGCACTGACCCGAGCCATGACCTCGCCGTGCTGCAGATCGACAGTTCCGACCTGCCCGACGCGCTGCCTGTGGGCGAGAGCGCCAAGCTCCGGGTGGGGCAGGGCGTGATGGCCATCGGCAACCCCTTCGGGCTGGACTGGACACTGACCACCGGCATCGTCTCTGCCCTCGACCGCGACCTTCAGGAATCGACCGGCGTCACGATCACCGGCCTCATCCAGACGGATGCCGCCATCAACCCCGGCAATTCCGGCGGCCCGCTGATCGACATGCGCGGCCAGATGATCGGCATGAACACGGCGATCCTCTCGCCCTCCGGCAGCTCCTCGGGCATCGGCCTGGCGATCCCGGCGCATGTGGTGCAGCGCGTCGTGCCGCAGCTGATCGAGACCGGCCACTACGCGCCGCCGTCGCTGGGGCTGACCTTCGATGCGCGCATCAATTCCGCCGTGAACCGGCAAGGGCTGGAGGGCGCGATGGTGCTCTATGTCGAGCCGGGCACGGCGGCGGAATCTGAGGGCATCGAGCCCGCGCAGATGAGTCCCGATGGCCGCATCGCGCCGGGCGACGTGGTGGTGGCGGTCGACGGGATGCCGGTGACCCGGCTGGAAGACCTGATGCTCGCCATCGACCGCAAGGCGGTGGGCGACAGCGTCGAGCTGACCCTCCGCCGCGGCCAGCGCGAGCGAGAGGTGACGCTGGATCTGCTGCCGGGGGTGTGAGCGGGCTTCACGGTCGTCGTCGGTTCGTAGGGGTGGTTTTAACCCACCATCCTCCACCCGATACGAGGGCCATTGTTCGGGAGGCCGTAGGGCGGGCTTTCGCCCGCCGCCACGCCAAGGGGCCTCGCTCGCGGGCGGCGGTTGAAAACCCACCCTACTGCGCGGGGGGCGCGGGGCTGTATTTGCCCCGACCCGCCCTCACAACTCCAGCGCCAGCACATCCTGCGGGCCGCTTCGGCCGCCCTGCCAGATCAGCCCGGTCTGGCGCCACCCCGTCTTGAGATAGATCGCCCGCGCGACCGGATTCTTCTCGTTCACCGTCAGTCGCACGAGCCTCAGGCCGGGGTATTGGGCGCGCAGGTAATCCGGCAAAGCCTCCAGCGTCGCCCGGCCGAAGCCCTGACCCTGGTATTGCCCGCCGATCAGAAATCCGCGCAGGCCGGTATCCTCGGGGCCGGCGAAGCCACTGTCTTCGCCATAGGCCCGGTCGATCTTGAAGAAGCCGACAGCCTCTTCCCCCGCCATCACCTTGTGAAACTCGACGCTCTGCCGCGCCTCACCGAGCATCAGCTCGATCCGCGCGACGAAGGCGGCCTGAGCGGCGGGCAGCTGCAGATGCATCACCTCCGCCGCCGCGGCGCGGGGCAGCGGGGCGAGGGCGATCAGCGGGGCCATTGGTGCCCCGCTTCGCCCGTGCGCCCAAGGGGCGGCGTCACCCCTCCATGGCCTCCAGCTCGTCGATGAAGCCTTCGATCATGGAGAGGCCCTTGTCCCAGAAGGCGGGGTCGCTCGCGTCGAGGCCGAAGGGCGCCAGCAGCTCGCTGTGGTGCTTGCTGCCGCCCGCCTTCAGCATGTCGAAATACTTCGCCTGAAACGCCGGGCCGCTCTCTTCGTAGACGGCATAGAGCGCATTCACGAGGCCATCGCCGAAGGCATAGGCGTAGACGTAGAAGGGCGAATGCACGAAATGCGGGATATAGGCCCAGAAGGTCTCATAGCCTTCGGCGAAGTTGAACACCGGCCCCAGCGATTCCGCCTGCACCGACATCCACAGCGCGTTGATGTCATCGGGCGTCATCTCGCCCTGGCGCCGGGCGTCATGCAGTTTGCACTCGAAATCGTAGAAGGCGATCTGGCGGACGACCGTGTTGATCATGTCCTCGACCTTGCCTGCCAGCAGCACCTTCTTCGCCGTCGCATTCGGCGCCTCGGCCAGCAGCTTGCGGAAGGTCAGCATCTCGCCGAAGACGCTCGCCGTCTCGGCCAGCGTGAGCGGCGTGGCGCTCAGCAATTCGCCCTGGCCCGCCGCGAGGCGCTGGTGGACGCCGTGGCCAAGCTCGTGGGCCAGCGTCATCACGTCACGCGGTTTGCCGAGGTAGTTGAGCATCACGTAGGGGTGCACGGTGCTGACCGTCGGGTGCGCGAAGGCGCCGGGGGCCTTGCCCTCTTTCACGCCCGCGTCGATCCAGCCTTTGGTGAAAAAGGGCTCTGCCAGCTCTGCCATCTCGGGCGAGAAACCGGCATAGGCCTCGCGCACGATATTGCAGGCCTCGTCCCAGGGGATGGTGCGCATCTCTTCGATGGGCAGGGGAGCGTTCCGGTCCCAGACCTCCATCGTCTCAAGGCCCATCCACTTGGCCTTGAGCTTGTAGTAGCGGTGCGACAGGCGCGGATAGGCAGCGACCACCGCGTTGCGCAGCGCCTCGACCACCTCGGGCTCGACATGGTTGGCAAGGTGCCGGCCGGTCTGCGGGGTGGGCATGCCGCGCCAGCGGTCTTCGATCTCCAGCTCCTTCGCGAGCGTATTGTGCACGCGGGCGAAGATCTTGAGGTCTTTTTGGAACCCCTTGGCGAGCGCCTTCACGGCGGCCTCGCGCCGGGGTCGGTCCTGCTCGGAGAGGATGTCGAGCGTGGCCTCGATGCCGAGCCGCTCGCCCTGCACCTCAAAGGTCATGCCCGCGATGGTCTCGTCGAAGAGCTTGTTCCACGCGGCGGCGCCCACGGCGGATTGATCGTGCAGGAACCGCTCCAGCTCGTCGGAGAGCTGATAGGGCTTCATGGCGCGCATCCGCTCGAAGACCGGCTTGTAGCGGGCCAGCTCGTCGTTGGCGGCGAAGAGCGCGTCGATCTGCGCGTCGTCCAGCCTGTTCACCTCCAGCGACCAGAAGACCAGCGGCGTCGTGTCGCTGGTGATCCTGTCCTGACAGTCGGAGAGGAACTTGGCGCGCTTCGCATCGGTAGTGCGCTGGTAATAGGCGAGCCCGGCGTAAGACATGACGCGCCCGGCTTTGATGTCGATCTCTTCATAGCGCTGCACGGCCTTCAGCATGCCGGCGGCGTCGAGCTCGGCGAGCTTGCCCTGGTAGTCCTCGGCGAAGGCGGCGCATTCGGATTTGACGAAATCCATATCCGCCTGCAGCTCGGGCGCGTCGAGCGAGGGATAGAGGTCGGTTAAATCCCATTCGGGCAGGGGGCCGAAGGCGTTGGAGCCTTTCTCGGCGGCGTCGAAGACGGGAAGCTTGTCGAAGGGCGGGCGCATCTCGATCATGGGGGCGATCCTTTCATCCATCGCTTCCTGCCCGCGCGGGGGCAGGGCGGCGCGTTTGGCCCTAGATAAGCCGGGCTGCGGTGAGGTGAAAGGGCAGGGGCGATGGGCGCTTCTCGCGCCGCCATCGCGCTGTGCAGGTCAGGCGGGGACGAAGTGCCTGTCGAGCCGGGCGAGGATGTCTTGCCGCACCTCGGGCCGCTCGATCAGCAGCTCGTGCTTGGCGCCCTCGTAGGTGACCAGCTCGGCACCGGGCCAGCTTTTTACCCGGGCGGCGATGTCGCCGGGGTGCACGATGGCCTCCAGCCCGCCGAGGAAGGTCAGGCAGCGCACATCCGGCGCTGGGGCCTGCTTGATGCGACGCATTTCGCGCAGCGACTCGTTCAGCCAGTGCAGCGAGGGGCCGCCGAGCGCGAGATCGGGATGCGCCTTGATCTGCGCAATGAGCTTTGCGTAGCTCTGCAGATCGGTGGTGAGCGTGTTCTCTTCGGGCGCCACGCGCAACACGTAGGATTCCGCCTGCTGCGTCGGCGCCAGGATCGCCGACAGGCCGAGCGGCCGGGCGAGCGATGACAGGCCCCAGGCGACGGGGCGCATGGCGGCATGCATCTGGATGCCCCACATCGGCGCCGTGAAGGCCGCGGCTTCGATCGGGTACTTCCGCTCCAGCGCGCGAAAGCCGATGGCGCCGCCCATGGAATGGCCGAGCAGGTAATGCGGGCGGGGCAGGCCCAGCCCGTCGGCATGGCCGATCATGGCCTCGACATCGAGCTGGTAATCCTCGATCCGCCGCACATGCCCGAGCGCGCGGTTCTGGTGCAGCCGCTCGGCGATGCCCTGGCCGCGCCAGTCGACCACGATGACCGACAGGCCCATCTTCAGCAGATCGCCGGCGAGGCCCCCGAACTTCTCGATATATTCGGTGCGCCCCGGCATCACGAGCACGGTGCCGCGCTCGCCCTCGGCCCGCCATGCGGCCACGCGGATCTTCACGCCATCGGCTGTCGTCAGCCAATGGCATTGCACGCCTTCGGGGGCATCGGCGACATCCGCGTAGAACGGCGCCTGGCTCAGGCTGAGGTCAAGCAAGGAGGCCGGACAGCTTCATCGCCATCCCCATGTCGCCATCGACGGCGAGCTTGCCAGACATGAAGGCCGCTGTCGGGTTCTCGTCGCCGTTCAGGATGGCCTCGAAGGTTTCGGCCGAGGCGGTGAGGGTGACATCGGCATCGCCATCGGCAGCACGGGCGCCGTCATCGTCGATGAACACGGTGCCTTCGTCTTCGATGACGAACTTGGCGGTGCCGCCAAGGCTTTCGCCCGACATCTTGGAGTTCAGCTCGCTGACGGCCTTGTCTACCACGTCGCTCATTCTCTCTTCCCTTCCATCATTGTGATGGCCCTCTGCCCTCGGCGGCCCGGTGGCGGGCTTGTCTCGGGCGGGGCCGTGCTTACACTCATGATATGGAAGTCTCAGCCACTGCGATCAAACGTATCCTTGCGTCTCTCGGCCTTGCAGTCGGGTTTTCCTTACCCCTGCCGGCTTTCGCCGACCGGGTGGACGATCTGCTGGGCGCGCTGCGCGAGGCGCCCGAGGGGCAATCCATCGGCATCCTCGACGAGCTGGTGGGCGAATGGTCGAAATCCGGCTCGGCCACCATCGACTTGCTGCTGCAGCGCGGGCGCGACGCGCTGGAGATGGGCGAGGCCGAGCTGGCCGTCGATCACTTTACCGCCGCCATCGACTGGGACGGGGACTTCGCCGAGGCCTATCACGCCCGCGCCGAGGCCTATTACTACCTCGGCATGATCGGCCCGGCTCTGGCCGACCTGCAGCGGGCGCTGGCGCTCAACCCCGACCAGTTCATCGCCATGCGCGGATTTGCGATCATCCTCGAAGAACTCGGGCGCGAAGAAGAAGCGCTGGAGGTCTATCGCGTTGTGCTGGAGTATTATCCGGGCGATGAGATCACGAAAGGTTCGGTCAACCGGATCGAGCAGATGATGGGCGGCCAGAGCCTGTAAGCCTGGCCGCAAGAGGCGGAACTCCAACCATGACCACGCCGATGATGAGGCAGGGCCGGGTCGCGGCCGTGCTGGGGCCGACCAACACCGGCAAGACCCATTACGCCATCGAGCGGATGCTCGGCCACAAGACCGGCATCATCGGGCTGCCGCTGCGCCTGCTGGCGCGCGAGGTCTATGACCGTATCGTGGCATTGCGCGGTCCCTCCGTCGTCGCGCTGGTGACGGGCGAGGAGCGGATCGTGCCGCCCCGCGTTCAGTACTGGGTCTGCACCGTCGAGGCGATGCCCGAGGGCATGGGCGCCGATTTTCTCGCCGTCGACGAGATCCAGCTCTGCGCCGATCCCGAGCGCGGCCATGTCTTTACCGACCGGCTGCTGCATGCGCGCGGCCAGCACGAGACGCTGTTCCTCGGCTCGGCCACCATGCGCTCCGCCGTCGCCGCGCTGGTGCCGGGGGTGGAGATCCTCAGCCGCGAGCGCTTCTCCACGCTCAGCTATACCGGCGCCAAGAAGCTCAGCCGCATGCCCGAGCGGGCGGCGATCGTCGGCTTTTCGGTGGATAACGTCTACGCCATCGCCGAGCTGCTGCGCCGCGTGCGTGGCGGCGCAGCCGTGGTGATGGGCGCGCTTAGCCCCCGGACGCGCAACGCGCAGGTCGAGATGTACCAGAACGGCGAGGTCGACTACCTCGTCGCTACCGATGCTATCGGTATGGGGCTCAACCTCGATATCGACCATGTCGCCTTTTCCGGCCTCTCCAAGTTCGACGGGCACCGCATGCGCCCCCTTGCCGCCGACGAGCTGGCGCAGATCGCGGGCCGCGCCGGGCGCTATCAGCGCGCCGGCACCTTCGGCACCACAGGCGAAGCGCATGCGCTCGACCCCGAGGTTGTGGGGGCCATCGAAGAGCACCGCTTCGCGCCCGTCCGCCGCCTGATGTGGCGAAATGCGCGGCTGGAATTCGGCTCGCCGAAGCGCCTCATCCAGCGGCTGGAGGAGCGCACGGAGAACCCCTGGCTCTCCCGCGTGCGCGAATCCGACGATCTGGCGGCGCTGAAGGCGCTTTCCGCCGATGCCGAGATCCAGGCGCGCGCCAGCGACGGCCCCTCGGTGCGCCTGCTGTGGGACGTGTGCCGCGTGCCCGATTTCCGCGGCATCAGCCGGGGGGAACATGCGCAGCTGCTCATGCGTATCTATTCCGATCTGCACGAATATGGCCGCGTCTCGACATCATGGCTGGCCGAGCAGGTTCAAAGGATCGACCGGACCGATGGCGACATCGACACATTGTCAAAGCGTCTGGCCTATATCCGGACATGGACATATGTCGCCCAGCGGGCCGGCTGGCTTGAAGATGAAAGCCATTGGCGGGGCGAGACCCGCGCGGTAGAAGACCGACTGTCGGACGCGCTGCACAGCGCGCTGACGCAAGCATTTGTCGACCGGCGCACCAGTGTTCTGGCCCGCCGGCTGAAAGAGAAGGAAAGTCTCGTGGCCGAGGTGACCGAAAGCGGCGAAGTCAGCGTGGAAGGCGAGTTCGTCGGCCGGCTGGAGGGATTTCGGTTCCGCGTCGACAAGGCGGCGAATGCCGATGAACAGAAAACCATCGCCCGCGCCGCGCGCGAGGCGCTGACGCCGCTGTTCCATCTGCGCGCCGACCGCTTCTACAACGCCCCCGACGGCGAGATCGACTTCACCGATCAGGGCGGGCTGATGTGGGGCGAGAATGCCGTGGGCAAGCTCGCCAAGGGCCCCGATGCCCTGCGCCCCGAGGTGGTCGCCTTCGTTGATGACGAGGCGGGCCCCGATGTGGCCGCCAAGGTGCAACGCCGCCTGCAACATTTCATCGACCGCAAGATCGCCGCCGCCTTCGAGCCGCTGGTGAACCTGCAGAAGGACGAAGCGCTCTCGGGCCTCGCCCGCGGCTTCGCCTATCAGCTGGTCGAAGGCTTCGGGGTGCTGCCCCGCGCCAAGGTGGCGGAAGACGTCAAATCGCTCGATCAGGAAGCGCGCGGCGCCCTGCGCAAGCATGGTGTGCGCTTCGGGCAGTACACGGTGTTCATGCCGCTCTTGCTGAAGCCGGCGCCCACGCGGCTGCGGCTGGTGCTCTGGTCGCTGTGGCAGGGGCTCGACGATTTCCCCTCGTCGCCGCCTCCGGGCCTGGTGACCATTCCCGCGCAAGAGGGCCCCGAGGGCCAGGATGCCATGCAGGGCTACCGCCGCGCCGGCGAGCGGGCCATTCGCATCGACATGGCCGAGCGCCTGGCCGACATGCTGCGCGACAAGGACAGCCGCGGCGGCTTCGAGGCCAATGCCGACATGCTGTCGATCACCGGCCTGACGCTGGAGCAATTCGCCGGCCTGATGGAGGGCCTCGGTTACAAGGCCGAAAAGGGCGAGCGGCCGAAGCAGCGGGCCGCCGACGCCCCGAAAGCAGACGGTGCTGCCGAGACGGAGGCCAAGCCCGACGCGGCGGAGGCTGCGGCTGCTCAGCCGGAGGCCGAAGGCGCCTCTGAGGTTGAGGCTAGGCCCGACGTCGCCGCAGAAGCCGCTCCCGGAGAGCCGGCGGCGGAAGTGACGCCGGAGCCCGATGTTTCCGCGCAAGCCGAAACGCCCGAGCCCGAGGCTGCCTCTGAACCCGAGGCTGCTTCGGATGCTGCGCCGGAAGAGGCCGAGCTCGAGACCTTCTATACCTTTACCTGGGCCCGCCGGCCTGCCGGCGGCGGCAAGCCCCGTCGCGAAGGCAGCGGTCGGCCGCAGGGCAAGGGCGAGGGCCGGAAGCAGGGTGGCAAGCGCCCGAAGAAGGGCCGCGAGGATCGCGGGCCGAAGACCGCCAGCGCCCAGCCGCCCAAGCGCGAACAGAAGATCGACCCCGACAATCCCTTCGCCGCCGCCCTTTCGGGCTTCAAGCCGAAGTGATGGCGTGAGGCGCTCTTGAGCGGCAAGGGCCAGCCCGCGCGCGAGACGATCCGCCTCGACAAGTGGCTGTACCAGGCCCGCTTTTTCAAGACGCGCGGGATGGCCGCCGATCTGGCGGGCAAGGGGCGTATCCGCGTCAACGGTCAGCGCACCGACAAGCCGGCCCGCGCCGTGGGCGAGGGCGACGTTCTGACCTTCCCGCAGGCCGGGCGCATCCGGGTGGTCCGCGTGCTGGCCTGCGGTGAGCGGCGGGGCCCGGCGACTGAGGCGGCGCAGCTCTACGACGACCTGAAGCCCGAGGATGGCGAATGGGATGAGACCCCGGACGACGGCGGCGACGACGCGGCGGATCGCCCGCTTGAATGATCCTGGCCAGCGTTCTAAGTGAGGCCGAACTCCGACACGCAGCCTCGAGGCGAGCCCGCTATGACCTACATCGTCAATGATTCCTGCATCGCCTGCAAATACACCGATTGCGTCGAAGTCTGCCCGGTGGATTGCTTCTACGAGGGCGAGAACATGCTCGTCATTCACCCCGACGAATGCATCGACTGCGGTGTCTGCGAGCCGGAATGCCCCGCCGATGCCATCCGCCCCGATACCGAGCCGGACATGGAAAAGTGGGTGGAGTTCAACCGCAAGTATTCCGAGATGTGGCCCGTCATCGTGACGAAGAAAGACCCGCTGCCCGGCGCCGAAGAGATGGACGGCAAGCCCGGCAAGATGGATCTCTTCTCCGAAGCCCCCGGCGAAGGCGGCTGATTCGCGCCGCCGGCACACTCTCCCAAGCCACTGACACACAAGAATTTTGCTGCCGTTTCAGGCGCTTCCGCGAGGACGCTTCCGAAGGGGCTGTTTTTGTGGTATGATCCACCAAATGCTGCTGCTGAATAGCTGATCCGCCCCATGGCCCTCAACCCGACGGAACCTCCGGTTTCCGCCGGGTTTCGTCGTCCCCGGGGAAGGCTCAGCCGATAGGTCGGCCGGAAAGGACATCATGAGCAAGACCAAGAAGAACGAGTTCCGTCCCAACGATTTCGTCGTCTACCCGGCGCACGGGGTCGGCAAGATCGTTTCCATCGAAGAGCAGGAGGTCGCGGGCTTCAAGCTGGAGCTGTTCGTGATCTCCTTCGAGAAGGACAAGATGACGCTGCGCGTCCCCACGCAGAAGGCCACCGAGGCCGGCCTGCGCGCGCTGTCCTCGCCCGATATCGTCGCCCACGCGATGAAAACGCTGAAGGGCAAGGCCAAGGTGAAGAAGGCCATGTGGTCGCGCCGGGCGCAGGAATACGAACAGAAGATCAACTCGGGCGATCTGATCGCCATCGCCGAGGTCGTGCGCGACCTGCACCGCGCCGACGACCAGCGCGAGCAGAGCTATTCCGAGCGTCAGCTCTATGAGGCGGCGCTGGAGCGGCTCACCCGTGAGATCGCTGCCGCGCTCGGCAATGACGAGGCGCAAGCCGCCCGCGACATCGACGAAGTGCTCGTGAGCCGCGCCGCGGCCTGAGGCTGCTGAACGGTTAAAAATTGGGCCGCGCCGTGGTGGGTGCGGCCCTTTCTATGTCTGGGCGTCAGGCGCGGTCGAGCGCGCGCCAGCCGATGTCGCTGCGGTAGAAGCCCTCGGGCCAGTCGATCTGCTCGACCAGCGCATAGGCGGCGTTACGCGCCTCCTGCAGGCTGGCGCCCCGGGCGGTGACGTTCAGCACCCGCCCGCCGTTGGCGCGAATGCTGTGGCCCTCGGCCTTGGTGCCGGCGTGGAAGACATAGGCGCGCGAGGTTTCCGGCAGTGCGGAGAGGCCGCGAATCTCGCTGCCCTTTTCATAGCTGCCGGGATATCCTTTCGCCGCCATCACCACGGTGAGCGCGTGATCGTCGGCCCAGCTCGGGGCCACCTCGCTTAAGCGGCCCTTGGCGGCAGCCTCGATCAGGTCGAGTGCCTGCGCGCCGAGCCGCATCATCAGCACCTGGCATTCGGGGTCGCCAAAGCGGCAGTTGTACTCGACCAGTCGTGCCCGGCCGTTCTCGATCATCAGCCCGGCGTAGAGGACGCCCTGGTAGGGCGTGCCGCGCCGCACCATCTCGGCCATCGTCGGGCGGATGATCTCCGCAAGCACCTGCTCCTGCAGCTCGGGCGGCAGGATGGGGGCGGGGGAATAGGCGCCCATGCCGCCCGTATTAGGCCCCTCGTCACCGTCGTAGGCACGCTTGTGGTCCTGCGCCGTGCCGATGGAGAGCACCTCCTCGCCATCGACGAGCAGGAAGAAGCTGGCCTCTTCGCCGGCCATGAACTCCTCGATCACCACCTCGGCCTCGCCATGCATGCCGGCGAAGCACTCCTCCAGCGCGGCCAAAGCCGTGGCTTCGTCCATCGCCACGGTCACGCCCTTTCCGGCGGCAAGCCCGTCGGCCTTGATCACGATGGGGGTGCCGGTCTTCTCGACATAGGCGCGGGCGGGCGCCAGCTCGGTGAAGCGCGCCCAGGCCGCTGTGGGGGCGCCGGCGGCGTCGCAGATCGACTTTGTGAAAGATTTCGAAGCCTCAAGCTCCGCTGCCGCCGCCGAAGGCCCGAAAACGGTAAGTCCCGCATTGCGGCAGGCATCGGCCACTCCGGCGGCCAGCGGCGCTTCGGGGCCGATGATGACCAGATCGATGGCATTCTCGGCGGCAAAGCCGGCGACGGAATCGCCGTCGAGGATGTCGAGCGCCGAACATTCGGCGATGGCCGCGATCCCAGCATTGCCCGGCGCCACGATGAGCCGGTCGCATTTGGGGTTCTGCTTCACCGCCCAGGCGAGAGCGTGCTCGCGCCCGCCGGAGCCAAGGATGAGAATGTTCATGGCGCTACTCCTTCAGGCCGGCACGGCCCCTCTAGAAGGCACGGGAACGTGAGGCAAGAGATGCCGCGACGCAGCGGAATGAGGGAAACTTCGGATGGGGGGAGGCCGTTGTCCCAGCAACAACGCAACGAACCCACGAAAGGAGGCACGTCATGCCGACGCTCAACGGGAAAACGATCGCTATCCTCGCAACCAACGGTTTCGAGCAATCTGAGCTGGAAGAGCCGCTGAAGCAGCTGAAAGCCGCGGGCGCCGAGGTCCATGTCGTCTCGCCGGAAGAGGGCGAGATCAAGGGCTGGGACAAGTCGGATTGGGGCCGCGCCGTGAAGGTCGACCGCAAGCTCTCTGACGTCACCTCCAGCGACTACAACGCGCTGGTGCTTCCGGGCGGCCAGATCAACCCTGACCTGCTTCGTGTCGACGACGACGCGCTCGCCTTCATCAAGGCGTTCTGGGAGGCCAAGAAGCCGATTGGCGCCATCTGCCACGCGCCCTGGCTGCTGGTCGAGACCGGCATCGTGAAGGGGCGTCATCTGACCTCTTTCAAGTCGATCAAGACCGACGTGATCAATGCCGGCGGCCTTTGGGAAGACAGCGAAGTCGTCTGCGACGAAGCGCTCGTCACCAGCCGCAACCCCGGTGACCTCGACGCCTTCTGCGCCAAGCTCGTGGAAGAGATTGCCGAGGGCAAGCACGAGCAGCGCGCCGCCTAAGGCGGCATAGGTTTCGCATCTTCAAAGTGTCCTGCTAGCTGGTGCGATTTCAGACGGGCGGCCCTCCCTCGGGGCCGCCCGTTTTCGTTTGCAGCCGCCCCGGCGGCGGGCGAGAAAGGGCCATGGAGCTTTTCGAAGACGACGGCCCCGGCGAGACGGGCGGGAATGCGCATGATTACAGCGTCGGTGAGATCACCGGCGCGGTGAAGCGCGTGATCGAGGGTGAATTCGGTCGCGTGCGCGTGCGCGGCGAGGTTGGCCGTGTCACCAAGGCCCGGTCTGGCCATGTCTATTTCGATCTGAAGGACGACCGCTCCGTTCTCTCCGCCGTCAGCTGGAAGGGCCAGGTCGCCCGGCTCAGCCACATGCCGGAAGAGGGGATGGAGGTCATCGCCACCGGCAAGCTCACCACTTTCGGCCCCCAGTCGCGCTACCAGCTCAATGTCGAGGATGTCGCCCCCGCCGGCGCCGGCGCGCTGATGGCGATGCTGGAGAAGCGCCGCAAGGCGCTGGAAGGCGAGGGGCTCTTTGCCGCCGAGCGCAAGCGCCCGCTGCCCTACCTGCCGCAGGTGATCGGCGTGGTCACCTCTCCCTCGGGCGCCGTCATTCGCGACATCCTGCACCGCCTGCGAGATCGCTTCCCCCGCCACGTGCTCGTCTGGCCCGTCGCCGTGCAGGGCGCCGCCAGCGCGCCCGAGGTGGCCCGCGCCATAGAGGGGTTCAACGCGCTGCAGCCCGGCGGGCCGATCCCCCGGCCCGATGTGCTGATCGTCGCCCGCGGCGGTGGCTCGGTGGAGGACCTCTGGGGCTTCAACGAAGAGATCGTGGTGCGCGCCGCCGCCGCCAGCCGCATCCCGCTGATCTCGGCCGTTGGCCACGAGACCGACATCACGCTGATCGACCACGCCGCCGACCGGCGCGCGCCAACCCCCACCGCCGCCGCCGAGATGGCGGTGCCGGTGCGGGCAGATCTGATGCGCGCCGTGGGCGATCTGGGCCGCCGCGCCACCGCCTGCGCCGACGCGGCCGTGAACCGCCGTCGCCAGCGGCTCGCCGATCTGTCGCGTGCCCTGCCGCGCCCCGAAGCTCTGCTATCCACCCCGCGCCAGCGGCTCGACATTGCGGGTGACCGGCTGCCGGTGGCGCTGGGCCGCGTGGTTGACAGGGGCCGCCTGCGCCTGGCCCGCGTGCCGCTCTCGCCCGGCCTGCTGCGCAGCGTGCGCGAGGGGGCCAGCGCCCGGTTGGAGCGGTTCTCCGGCCGGCTCGACACCGGCCTGCGCGACGTGGTGCGGCTGAAGCGCCACCGGCTGGAGCGGCTGGTGCTGGCTCCCGCACCGCTGGAGCGGCGGGTCGCCGATGGCCGCACCCGGCTTGCCCGCGCTGCCGAGCGGCTGGACGGGGCGGAGCTACGGCTCCGCGAGCGGCGGCAGAGCCGGCTCGACGGCGCCGCGCGACTGCTGGAGACGCTGAGCTACAAGGCCACCCTGCAGCGGGGCTATGCCGTGGTGCGCGATGGCGAGCGGGTGGTCACCTCGGCCGAGGCTGCGGCGAAAGCGGCCCGGCTGGAGATCGAATTCGCCGATGGGCGCTATGCGCCGGGCGATGATGGCACGGGCGGCCCGCCGGCGGCGGAGGCCACATCAGAGGCGCCGAAGCCAAAGGCCAAACCGCGCAAACCGCCGCCGGAGCAGGGCAGCCTGTTCTAGCAGGCTCTCAGACGCCGTAGCCGGGGCAGATCAGCGGCGCTTCGCTGACGGAATAGACAGTCTGGCTGCTGCCCTCGCCGGTGAAGCGGGCGGTGAGCTCGCCAGCGTTCATCGTGAAGCGCCAGCACTGCTCATCGCCGAAATCGGGGTAGACGAAGCAGATGTCTTCGCCCTTGGGGTACCATTCCCCCTCGATGCACTCATCCCCAACATAGGCCCAGAGGACGCGCCGCCCCTCGGTATAACGCTCGACGCCATAGGGCTCGTCGCCCGAGGCGTAGCCCAGCGTCTTGCCGGTGACGAAGGCCTCGAATTCGTCGGCCGTCATGGCGTCTTGCGCGGCGGCGGGCGAGGCGAGGAGAAGGGCGAGGAGGGCTAGGCGTGTCATGGCGGCAGATTGCCAAAATTTGCGGCCGGGCGGAAGGGAGGGTCCCGCCCGGCCGCGTCAAATCCCCGTCATGGGGCCGGGGATTTGAGGCGCTGGGTCACGACAGCGCCCTGGCGATCGCCAGACCGGCGGTCGCCGAGGCGGCGGTGAGGAAGGTGCCCCAGGACAGATCGGTGGCCAGCATGGTGACATGCCAGCGATCCATCACGGCGAAGCTGGTGAACTCGTAGGTGCCATAGGCGAAAAAGCCGAGCAGCGCGGCATTCAGTGCCACCTGGCCGAGCGAGTGATCGTCGCGCAGGGCCGGCCACGAGACGAAGTAGAGTAGGATACCGACATAGGCGAGATAGAACAGCGCCGCGGGCGCGAAGCGGATGTTCTCTCGCAGGCCGTCGCCAAGATGCCGCTCGAACAGCGGGCGCATCACGGTGGAGAGCATCGCCGCATCGGCCAGAAGGAAGATCGCGGCCGTGGCGAGATAGAGGATGAGGACGGTCATGGTGCATCTCCTTTGTTAGCGAGACGCGGGGCGGTGCCACTTGGATCAGTCACGGGGGCGGAAATTCGTAGCGTGGGCGACGGGCCGCTGCCCTGGCACGCTCCCACCCGCCCACCCCGCGCGCCAGGGCAGCGCCCCTGAGCGGGGCTGGTCGCGGGCAGGCCGGCGGGCGAGCGCCCCCCGAAGGCTTTCCATCCCCCTGCCAAAGCACTACCTGCAAAGGAAAGGAGGCCCCCCATGTCATTCTTCACCAAGCTGAAAGACAGGCTCTTCACCTCATCCTCGAAGCTCGACGCGGGCATCGATGCCATCGTCAGCGAGGCCGAGGAGACGGACGAGACACTGCCGGTCGACGCCGCGCCGCCCGTCCCCGAGGTGCCCGAGCCGCCGCGCCCCCCCGAGGTGCCGGATGAGCCAGAACCCGAGCCGGTCGAAGAGCCCGGGCCCGTGCCCGACCCGAACCCGCTGCCCGATCCGCCCGAAGAGCCGCAGCCGCCGATGCCCGAGCCGCCGGACATGCCGCCGCCGGGCGAGGTGCCGGAAACGCCCGAGCTGCCCGAGCCCCCCGGCGGGCTCGATGTGCCCACGGGGCCCGTCACGCCCGGCGGCGCCGGTCCGGTCGACGATGACCCCGAGGAGACCGAGGCCACCTCGCCGATCCTCGCCGAGGCGCGGCCCATGGAGATGCCGGTGCCCGAGCCGGTCGAGACGACCCCGGCCGCCCCGCGCGGCGGGATCATGTCGCGCGTCTTCCGCCGCGGCGGGCCGGCGGCCGATGTGCCGCGCCGCCTGCTCGACGATGACATGCTGGAACAGCTGGAAGAGCTGCTGATCGCCTCGGACATGGGCGTCGTCACTTCGCAGCGCGTCACCGCCAATATCGCCGAGGGCCGCATGGGCCGGCGCATGACCTCTGCCGAGATCAAGGGCGCCCTCGCCACCGAGATCGGTCGCATCATGGAGCCGGTGGCCCGGCCCCTGCCGCTCTATCCCAGCAAGCCGCAGGTGGTGCTGGTGGTGGGCGTCAACGGCTCGGGCAAGACGACGACCATCGGCAAGCTCGCCAGCCAATTCCGCGACGCCGGCAAGAGCGTGGTGATTGCCGCGGGCGACACCTTCCGCGCCGCTGCCGTCGAGCAGCTGCAGGTCTGGGGTGAGCGCGCCGGCGTGCCGGTGATGACGGCGCCCGAAGGCTCTGACCCGGCCAGCCTTGCCTTCGAGGCGATGGAGAAGGCCCGCACGTTCGGCGCCGACCTGCTGCTCATCGACACCGCCGGCCGCCTGCAGAACCGGCAGGACCTGATGGAAGAACTCGCCAAGATCGTGCGCGTCATCCGCAAGAAGGACCCGGATGCGCCGCATAACACCCTGCTCGTGCTGGATGCGACCACGGGCCAGAACGCCCTGACCCAGGTGGAGATCTTCCAGAAGATCGCAGATGTCTCGGGCCTCGTGATGACCAAGCTCGACGGCACGGCGCGGGGCGGCGTGCTGGTGGCACTGGCCGACAAGTTCGGCCTGCCGATCCACGCCATCGGCGTTGGCGAGCAGATCGACGATCTGGCGCCGTTTGACCCTGAGGAATTCGCCGCCGCGCTGGTGGGGACGGAGCTGGAGCCAGCCTGACCGGTCGCGCCGGCGGAGGGGAAGAGGGGGGCGCTGCCCCCCGGCCCTGTGGGGCCTCCCCCCGAGGTATTTTTGGCCAGATGAATGGGAGGCGGGGCGCGCTGGGGGCGGCGGCGCACTGAGGTGTCGATAGGGCGCTTTGGGCGCGCTCGATGCCGACCGGCCTGACCAGCATCCCGAGCGGCGTGCCGAGGGTTCTGGCGCGAGCCAGCTCGCTCGCTGTCATGTCGCGGAACTGCGCAGCTCCAGGCCGGGCCAAAGCCCAACTCTTGCGCTTGCCGGGGCGGCGGGCCAGAGGAGGGCGATGGGTGAGTATTTCGCGTCATTGGCTGGCACGGCGGAAGGGGCGCGGATCGCGACCCTGCTGGCGCTGACCTCGGCCCTCGCCCACGCGATCTTCGGCGCGCTGCAGAAGGGCGCGCATGACCCCTGGCTCTCCCGCGGCTCGATCGATGCGTCGCTGGCGGTGATCTCGGCGCCGGTTGCGCTCTTCCTGGTGCCGGCGCCCGACGGCGCCATGTGGGCCATCCTCGCCGGGGCGTTGGTGATCCACTTCATCTACAAGCTGGCGATGGCCATGGCCTATGAGCGGGCAGCCTATTCCTTCGTCTACCCGGTCGTGCGCGGCTCTGGCCCCGTAGTGACGGTGGCGGCGGCCTGGTTGATCTTCGGCGAGCATTTTACCCTGCTGCAATGGGCGGGCGTGGCGCTGCTCTCAGGCGGCATTCTGCTGCTGGCGATGCGCAACCTCGCCGAGGTGCAGATCGGCCGCCGCGCCATGCAGATGGGCCTGGCCTTCGCACTGTTCGGCGGGCTGATGGTGGCGATCTACACCACCTACGACGCCTGGGGCATCCGCTCGGGCGCCTCGCCGATGACCTTCCTCGCCTGGTTCTTCTTCATCACGGCGCTCGACTTTCCCATCCTCGCCACGCTCCGCTACCGGCGGATGGCAGCACCGCCGCGGCTTGGGCCGCTGGCGCTGCGCGGGATCATCGGCGCCTTCGTCGCCTGGATCAGCTTCGGCGGTGTGATGCTGGCGACCTATCTCGACAAGGTCGGCGAGGCGGCGGTGCTGCGCGAGACATCGACGGTCTTTGCCGGGCTGATCGGCTGGTTCATCCTGGGCGAGGGAGTCGGCCCCCGTCGCCTGTTCTTGATGGCGCTGATCGCTGCAGGGGCTGTTATCGTGGAATTCGGAGGTTAGATTAACCGCATGAGCACCCAAGACCCACAGGGGCCCAAGCGGCCCGTCCCCTCATGGCTGAAGATCGGTCTCGATTTCGGCCCAATCCTGCTGTTCTTCCTGGCCTATGCCCGGCTGAAGGACCGTGTCTTCGAGATCGGGGGCACGGAGTATCAGGGCTTCATTGTCGTCACTGCCCTGTTCATTCCGCTGCTGCTGGTCTGCACCGGGGTGCTGTGGTGGCTGACAGGCAAGCTCAGCAAGATGCAGGTGGTCACCGCCGTGCTGGTGGTCGTCTTCGGCTCGCTCTCGGTCTGGTTCAATGATGAGCGCTTCTTCAAGATGAAACCGACGATCATCTACCTGATCTTCGGGGGCGCGCTGGCCATCGGGCTGATGCAGGGCAAGAGCTATCTGCAGGGACTGATGGGCGAGGCCATGCCGATGACGCGGGAAGGCTGGATGCTGCTGACCAAGCGCATCATGTGGTTCTTCCTGGGCCTCGCCATCGTCAACGAGCTGGTCTGGCGGCTATTCTCGACGGAATTCTGGGTGACCTTCAAGACCTTCGGGCTGACGGCGGCGCTGTTCGTGTTTTTCCTCACGCAGGGCAGCCTGCTGGAGAAATACGGCATCGAGGAGAAGAAGCCGAGCGAGGGGTAGGGCTGGTTAAACCCGCCATCGCTCCGCCACCGTGCGGCATTCCCGCGATCACCGCTCAATCCCAAGCGCGGCATCAGGGCTTTCAGGCCGCTACGCGAGCGCCGGCCCGT
Organism: Pseudoroseicyclus sp. H15; assembly: GCF_054353345.1. Taxonomy (NCBI): domain Bacteria; kingdom Pseudomonadati; phylum Pseudomonadota; class Alphaproteobacteria; order Rhodobacterales; family Paracoccaceae; genus Pseudoroseicyclus; species Pseudoroseicyclus sp. H15. The sequence continues at coordinate 228,996 of NZ_JBTHJE010000006.1, read as the reverse complement.
CCCCACGGGCTGGCGCTTTGGCTGCCATTGGCGCAGAGCCCGCCGCTGGGAGGGGCGTGGCCTCCATAAAGCGCTATGGCGGGGCCGTGGCGGCGCCACCCCACGGGGCGGCGTGCGAAGTTGGCTTTGATCCCCGGGGGCAAGAAGGCCACCCCGCTTGACCCGCCACTCCGGCAGGTCTACCACTCCCCTCGTGGCGATTTGTTACCGGATTGCGGGCCACGTAAAACATGCCGCTAAAGAGGTCTGACGGGTCGCAAGCCCCGATGCCTTGACCGGTGTCGGGGTTTTTCTTTGGGCTGCGGCCCGGGAAAGAACGGGGCACCAGCCCCCGAAGGAGACGACCAGATGTCGACACGCGACCATGCCCGCCGGACGAAAGCCGTTCACGGCGGCACCCGCCGCAGCCAGTATGGCGAGGTGAGCGAGGCGATCTTTCTCACCCAGGGCTTCGTCTATGACGATGCCGCCCAGGCCGAGCAGCGCTTCATCAAATCCGGCGAAGACGAGTTCATCTACGCCCGCTACGGCAACCCCACGGTGCGCATGTTCGAAGACCGCATCGCCGCGCTCGAAGGGGCCGAGGATGCCTTCGCCACCGCCTCGGGCATGGCCGCCGTCAACGGCGCGCTGATGTCGATGCTGAAGGCGGGCGACAAGGTGATCTCCAGCCGAGCGCTCTTCGGCTCGTGCCTCTACATCCTCGAAGAGATTCTGCCGCGCTTCGGCGTCGAGGTCGTCTTCGTCGATGGCACCAGCCTCGATGAGTGGCGTGAGGCGGTGACCCCCGGCACCAAGGCGGTGTTCTTCGAGAGCGTCTCGAACCCCGCGCTCGACCTCATCGACGTGACCGAGGTCTGCAAGATCGCGCATGCCGCCGGCGCCACCGTGATCGCCGACAATGTCTTCGCGACGCCCGTCTTTTCCCGCGCCATCGAGCAGGGGGTGGATGTCGTCGTCTACTCGGCCACCAAGCATATCGACGGGCAGGGCAGGGTGCTGGGCGGGGTGATCCTCGGCACCAAGGACTTCGTCCGCAAGGTCGCCGAGCCCTATTTCAAGCACACCGGCTGCGCGCTCTCGCCCTTCTCGGCCTGGCTGCTCCTTAAGGGGCTGGAGACGATGGAGCTGCGCGTGCGCGCGCAGGCCGCCAGCGCCCAGCAGATCGCCGAGGCGGTTGAGAGCTCGGGCCAGCGCGTGATCTACCCCGGCCTGCCGAGCCACCCCCAGCATGAGCTCGCCATGGCGCAGATGGGCGCCGGCGGCACGGTGCTGGCGATCGACCTTGGCTCCAAGGAGGCGGCCTTTCGCTTCCTCGATGCGCTGGAGATCATCCTCATCTCGAACAACCTCGGCGACGCCAAGAGCATCGTGACGCACCCGGCCACGACCACGCACCAGCGCCTCAGCGAAGAGCAGCGCGCCACGCTCGGCATCACGCCGGGCCTTTGCCGCCTGTCCGTCGGCCTCGAAGACCCGGCCGATCTCATCGCCGATATCGAAGGCGCGCTGCAGGCCGCTGCGGGCGGGGCTGCGGGGGCGTAAGACCGGCCGCCCAGCCAACGGCCCACCGGGGGGTTTGTAAAACACCCCCCGGACGCCCTACATAAGGCAAGGGACCAGCTACCCGGGGGGAGGCGCCGATGAACGCGGACACAAAGATTGCCGCCACGCCCAGCCAGCCGGGCCGGGATGACGCCGAAGCGGCGCTGGACGTGCTGCGCCGCTGGGCCCATGCGGCCCTGCCCGAAGAGGTTGCCGATCTCGACCCGGCCATTTCGCGCCTGATCGCCGACCCGACGCTCGGCAATTACCCGGCTCTGGCCCGCGCCTACCCCGAGGAATTCGAGGCCGACACCGACTATCTCGCCACGCTGCCCGATCTGCAGAACGGGCCGGAGAGCCTGATCCGCGGCGCCCGCGCCCCCATCCAGCATGTCGGCATCTCGAACTTCCGCCTGCCGGTGCGCTTTCGCAAGAAGGACGGCGGCGAGATCACGCTGGAGACCTCGGTCACCGGCACGGTCAGCCTCGATGCCAATCGCAAGGGCATCAACATGTCCCGCATCATGCGCAGCTTCTACGCCCATGCCGAGGAGACCTTCTCCTTCGACGTGATCCAGCAGGCGCTGAACATATACAAGGCCGACCACGACACCTTCGACGCCCGCATCCAGATGCGATTTTCCTACCCCGAACGGGTGAAATCCCTGCGCTCGGGCCTGACGGGCTTTCAATATTACGACATCGCGCTCGAGCTGGTGGAGCAGGGCGGGCAGCGCAAGCGCATCACCCATCTCGACTACGTCTATTCCTCCACCTGCCCCTGCTCGCTGGAGCTGTCGGAGCATGCCCGCGCCTCGCGCGGCCAGCTGGCCACGCCGCATTCGCAGCGCTCGGTGGCGCGCATCTCGGTGGAGGCGCGCGATTCGGGTGACCGGCTCTGGTTCGAAGAGCTCATCGCCATGGCCCGCCGCGCCGTGCCGACCGAGACGCAGGTAATGGTCAAGCGCGAGGACGAGCAGGCATTCGCCGAGCTCAACGCCGCCAACCCGATCTTCGTGGAAGACGCGGTGCGCCTCTTCGCGGCAGAGCTGAAGGCCGAGCCCCGCATCGGCGACTTCCGTGTCGTGGCCAGCCATCAGGAGAGTCTGCACAGCCACGACGCCGTCTCGATCTTCACCGAAGGCCCCACCTTCGCCGCCGAAAGCCTGGACCCCCGCCTCTTCGGCACGCTGCACCACCCGGGCTGAATCAGAGGTCCCGCCGGTCGCTCGCCGCCCCGCCGGGCACACGCGCCTCTTCCCCATTTATCTGGCCAAAAATACCTCGGGGGTCGCCATTGAGTGCGCCATTGGTTCAAGCACCAATGGCGACGGGGCTGGCCCCCACCCGACCGGGGGTGTGAGGGCCCACAGGCCCCCGCGAAGAGCAGGGGGTTCGGGGGATGCAGTCCCCCGACCCTCCGTCACTCGCCTGCCATCCTCCCCCACGGCAATCCCCGCGCCGGCGCGCCGCGCGTTGACAAGCCGCGCAGGCCCGGCCAACGCTGCGCTCCATGCTCGACCTGCGCCCTGTCGGATATGTCATAGGCCTGCTGGTCGCGGTTCTGGGGCTTACCATGTTCGGCCCCTTCGTGGCCGATGTGGCGGCGGGCAACGGCAACTGGCCGGTCTTTCTGGAAAGCGGCGTGATCACCGTGCTCACCGGCGGCATGATGGCGCTGGCCTCGTCCAACGGGGTGAAGGAGGGGCTGACGCTGCGGCAGACGTTCCTGATGTCGGCCGGTGTCTGGCTGGCGCTGCCGGCCTTCGGCTCTATCCCCTTCATCGTCGGCCTGCCGAACATGACGATCACCGATGCCTTCTTCGAATCGATGTCGGGCCTCACCACCACTGGCGCCAGTATCCTCGGCGGCGGCACGGTGCACGGGCCGATCCAGGATCTGCCCGAGGGGTTTCTCCTCTGGCGCGGCATCCTGCAATGGATCGGCGGGATCGGGGTGATCGTCTTCGCCATGGTCTTCCTGCCCGAACTGAAGGTCGGGGGGATGCAGGTGTTCCGCTCCGAAGCTTTCGACACGATGGGCAAGATCCTGCCCCGTGCCGCCGAGATCGCCCAGTCGATCTCGGTCATCTATATCGGCCTCACGCTCGCCTGCGCGCTGGCCTACATGGCGACGGGGATGATCCCTTTCGATGCCATCGTGCATGCGATGACGACGCTCTCCACCGGGGGTTTCGCCAATTCCGACGCCTCCTTCGGCGCCTATGGGGCCGGGGCGCACTACGTCTCGGTGCTGTTCATGGTGCTCGCGGCGCTGCCCTTCGTGCGCTACGTGCAGCTCCTCGGCGGGCAGGGCGTGCCGCTGATCCGCGACAGCCAGGTCCGCGCTTTCCTGCTCGTCATCGCCGTTTGCGTGCTCTTCGTGACGCTGGCGCTGTTCCGGCTGGTCCACGGGGTCGAGGAGATCGCCTTCCGCGAAGCGCTGTTCAACGTCGTGTCGATCATGTCTGGCACGGGCTATGCCTCGGCCAATTACATGACCTGGGGCAGCTTCTGCGTGACGATCTTCTTCTTCATCGGCCTCATCGGCGGCTGTGCCGGATCGACGGCCTGCTCGGTGAAGATCTTCCGCTACCAGATCCTCATGGTCTCGATCGGAGCGCAGATCCGCAAAATCTACAACCCGCATGGGGTCTTCACCCCGCGCTACGATGGGCGCCCGGTCAGCGAGGACGTGCTGAACTCCGTCATGGCCTTCTTCGTGGCCTTCATCATCTCGGTCGGCATCGTCTCTGTCTGCCTGTCGCTGACGGGGCTCGATTTCATCACCTCGGTCTCGGGCGCGGCGACGGCGCTGGCCAATATCGGCCCCGGCCTCGGCTCCGAGATCGGGCCGGCGGGGAATTTCGGCGGGCTCAACCCGCTGGCGAAATGGATCCTGAGCCTGTCGATGTGGTTCGGGCGGCTGGAGATGCTCGTCGTGATGGCGGTCTTCACCGTGCGGATGTGGCGCGACTAGGCAGGCCGGGCGCAGGGGTTGCGGTTCGCGCGGGGCGGCGCGAGGGTGGCGCATCCCTTCCTCACGCGAGTCCCACTCATGCCCATCCGCAACCGATTTGCCGAATTGCTCCCCGAGATCACCGAATGGCGCCGTGACCTTCACGAGAACCCCGAGATCCTGTTCGAGACGCACCGGACCTCGGCCATCGTGGAAGAGAAGCTGAAGGCATTCGGCTGTGACGAGGTGGTCACCGGCCTCGGCCGGACCGGTGTGGTGGCGCTGATCAAGGGCCGCGAGCCGGGCCGCACCATCGGCCTGCGCGCCGACATGGATGCGCTGCCGATCACGGAAGAGACGGGCGTCCCCCATGCCAGCAAGACCCCCGGCGCCATGCATGCCTGCGGCCATGACGGCCACACGGCGATGCTGCTAGGCGCCGCGAAGTACCTCGCCGAGACGCGCAACTTCGCCGGCACCGTCGCCGTGATCTTCCAGCCCGCCGAGGAGGGCGGTGGCGGCGGCCGGGAGATGTGCGAGGACGGCATGATGGAGCGCTTCGACATCAAGGAAGTCTACGGCATGCACAACTGGCCGGGCGCCCCGGTGGGTAGCTTTGCCATCCGGCCCGGCGGCTTCTTCGCCTCGACCGATCAGTTCGAGATCGAGGTGAAGGGCCGCGGCGGCCATGCCGCCAAGCCGCATGAGGGCATCGACCCGGTGGTGATGGCCTCGCAGCTGGTGCTGGCAATGCAGACCATCGTCAGCCGCAACGCCGACCCGGTGAAGCAGATCGTGGTCTCGGTGACGTCGTTCGTGACCTCGAGCCAGGCCTTCAACGTAATCCCCCCGAAGGTGACGCTGAAGGGCACGGTGCGCACGCTGGCGCCCGAGATGCGGGTGTTGGGCGAGGAGCGGATCAAGGCGCTGGCCGCCTCGATCTGCGAGGGCTTCGGCGGTGAGGCGAAGGTCAAGTGGATCAAGGGCTACCCGGTGATGGTGAACGCCGAGACCGAGACGGAGTTCGCCCGAGAGGCCGCCCGCAAGGTCGCCGGCGATTGCGCTGAGGCTGATCTGGTGATGGGCGGAGAGGATTTCGCCTACATGCTGGAGGAGCGCCCGGGCGCCTATATCCTCGTCGGCAACGGCGACACGGCGGCGGTGCACAACCCCGGCTACGATTTCAACGACGAGGCCATCCCGGCGGGCTGTTCCTTCTGGGCGGAGATCGTCGAGCAACGCCTGCCGCTGAGCTGAGGGGGGCGGCAGGCCCGGCCCGCCTCCCGCCCACCCACCCCGGCGCGCCGGGCCTGCATTGGGGGCGCCGGGCCCGGCTTCGGGGCGTACGTGAGCGGGATGTTCTGAGATGCACTCGCCGTGGGTGGGTTCCCACGGCACCCATCCGCTACTCGCCCATGCGCGGAATCAAGGCCGTCAGGCCGCCGCGCGAGCGCCGGCCCGTCCCGGCGGGCTGGTGCTCTGGTGACCGTACCGCCCAGCTCGGGGCTGGGAGGGGCGTGGCATAAAGCGCGTTAGCGGAGAACGAGTGGCGCCACCCCGCGGGCCGGCGTGCAGACCGGGGCAAGAGGGCGTAGCGTTTCGCCGCCGCGATGACATCGAAGAGTCTGAGCGCGCGACGTCGGGGTTGCATATCCCGGACCCACTTCGCCCTTACCCAGTCAGGTACTCCGCCAGACGCCCCAGCCCCTCGGTGAACCGCTCCGCAGCCGTATCCGCCACAGCCGACCCGGCATCGCCATCCGGTCCTTCACCGCGCAGCGCCCGCGCCACGGCATCTGCGAGCGTCTCTGCCGCTACCTCCACCGCCGCCCCGGCCTCACCCAGGGCCGCATAGGCCGCCGCCGCACTCTCCACATGTTTCCCGTGCAGCAACGGCTTGCCCAGCCGCGCCGGCTCCCAGGGATTGTGCCCTCCGACCGGCACCAGCGAGCCGCCTAAGAACACCGCGCCCGCCGCCCGCATCCACAGCCCCGTCTCTCCGAAACTATCCGCCAGATAGACCGGCCCCTCCGGCCTCTCCCCCGCCGAACGCCTCGGTACCCCGCCCGCAAGCGCCGCCACCTCGTCCGCCCGGGCCACATGCCTTGGTACGAGGATCAGCAGCGCCTCCGAAAGCTCTGCGCGCAGCGCCTCATGGGCGGCCAGCACCAGCTCTTCTTCTCCCGGATGCGTCGACACAGCCGCCCACACGGGCCGCCTGTCCAGCTCGGCGCGCAGCGCCGCGAGCTCCCCCTCATCCACCGGCGGCGGAGCCGCCGCCGCCTTGGCATCGCCGCCGTCGAAGACGGCGTGCGCGCCAAGCGCCGTCAGGCGCGCGGCGATCTCGGGCCCCTGCGCCGCGACGAGGCCGAAGGCCGAGAAGAGCGCGGCAGCGCTCGCCGGCCGCTTGCCCCAGCGCGCGGCAGAGCGTGCCGACAGGCGCGCGTTGACCAGCGCCAGCGGCAGGCCCGCTGCTTTCACGCGCAATATCGTCTGCGGCCAGATCTCGCTTTCGGCGAAGGCCACCGCATCCGGCCGCCAATGCCCAAGGAACCGCCGCAGCGGCCCCGCGGCATCCAGCGGCGCGAATTGGTGCAAAGCTCCTTCCGGCAGCCGCCCCGGCAGGATCTCCGCCGCCGCCGCCGTGCCGGTCGTGAGCAGCACCCTCGATCCGCGCCCCAGCAGCTCCTCCGTCAGCGGCAGCAGCGACAGCCCCTCGCCCACGGAGGCGCCGTGCAGCCAGACCAGTCGCCCCTCCGGTCGCGACAGGCTCGCCTCTCCCCAACGCTCGGCGATCCGCTCCGGCGCCACGCCTGCCTCCGCCAGCCCGCGCGCCACGCGGCGATAGACGAACGGCGCCGCCAGATTGGCGGCGCTGCAATAGGCGGAAAGAAGGGCAGGGCGACGGCGCAAGTGGCGCCTATCCGCCGGTATGGCTCATGTGGCGGCTGACGCGGCCGGCGACATCCTGGCGGGAATAGTCGAAATCATGGCCCTTGGGCTTGAGCGCGATCGCGGCGCGGATCGCCTCTTCGAGCGGTGCGTCGGCCTCGCTGGCGCGCAGCGGGCCGCGCAGGTCGGAATGGCCCTCCTGCCCCAGGCAGGTGTAGATTTCGCCGGTGCAGGTGATGCGCACGCGATTGCAGCTCTCGCAGAAATTGTGGGTCAGCGGCGTGATGAAGCCGATCTTCTGCCCGGTCTCCTCCAGCCGCACATAGCGGGCCGGCCCGCCAGTATTCTCCGCCAGCGCATCGAGGTGATAGCGCTGGGCGAGCTGGCCCCGCAGGTCGCTCAAAGGCCAGTACTGACCGAGGCGATCCTCGTTGCCGATGTCGCCCATCGGCATGACCTCGATGAAGGTGAGATCATGATCTTCCGCCGCGCACCATTCGACCAGGTCGAAGAGCTCGGCATCGTTGAAGCCCTTCAGCGCCACGGTGTTGATCTTCACGCGCAGCCCGGCCTCCTTGGCGGCGTGGATGCCCTCCATCACCTGCTTCAGCCGGCCCCAGCGGGTGACCTCCTTGAACTTGCCCTCATCCAGAGTGTCGAGCGAGACATTCACGCGCCGCACCCCGGCGGCGGCCAGCTGATCGGCGAAGCGCGACAGCTGACTGCCGTTGGTCGTCAGCGTCAGCTCCTTCAGCGCGCCGGTCTTCAGATGCCGGCCCATGGCTTCGAAGAAGGTCATGATGCCCCGGCGCACCAGCGGTTCGCCGCCGGTGATGCGCAGCTTCTGCACGCCGAGCCGGACGAAGGCGCTGCAGAGCCGGTCGAGCTCTTCCAGCGTCAGCAGCTCCTTCTTCGGCAGGAATTCCATGTTCTCCGACATGCAATAGACGCAGCGAAAATCGCAGCGGTCGGTGACGGAGACGCGCAGATAGCGGATGTCGCGCTGAAAGGGATCGGTGAGTACCATGGGCGGAACGTAGGAGGGTCGCCCCGCGCGCGCAAGCGGGGTGCCGCCGGGCTCACGCTTGCGGCACCTGAGGCATATTGCGCCGGGGCGGGGGCCGCCCTAGGCTTTGGCAATGAAAGCTCTGATGTTCCTTGCCCTTCTGCCGCTGGCTGCCTGCACCGAAGCCGATCTGGCCTCTGTGTTCGCCCCACCGCCCACGCAAACCGCCGCGCCGGCCCCCGAAGCGGCGCCGACGCTCGACACGACGCCGCCGCCTCCGCCGCCAGCCAATGCGACGACGGCGGATGAGTTCGACACCACCAGCGAGGAAGACCGCGAGGCGGCTCTCGCAGAGCCGGCGCCGGCGGCGGAGACGCGCCTCGGCACCACTGTGGGCTCGCTGGGCGACCCCGCCGAGCCGGGCATCTGGATCGAGACGGGCTATGTGACCGAGCTGACTCCGGGCCGCGCCGAGGTTCTCGCGACTGGCAAGTCGATCAATGTCGAGCTGCGCCCCTCGGGCGGCGAGCCGGGCGCCGGGGCAGAGATCTCGCTGCCGGCCATGCGCCTGCTCGAGGTGCCCTTCACCGACCTGCCCGAGCTGGCGCTCTTCGCCCTGCCGCCGAACGCCTGAGCCCTCGCGCCGGGGTTACGCCCCGGCGAGAAGGCCCTTCGCGAGATGCAGCTCCCGGTCGATGCCGATGGCGTCGAGGAAGTCGCGGTCGTGGCTGACCACAAGCAGCGCGCCGGCATAGTCGGCTAGCGCGGCTTCCAGCAGCTCTGTCGTTTCCAGATCGAGGTGATTCGTCGGCTCGTCGAGGATGAGCAGCTGCGGCAGCTCGGGCGCGCCCAGGGCGAGGGCGAGGCCAAGCCGCAGGCGTTCGCCGCCGCTGAGAGCGCGCACGGGCTTCTGAGCCGTGACATTGCGAAAGCCGAAGCGGGCGAGGAGGGCATGTGCCTCGGTCTCAGAGAGGTCCGGATGCAGGCGCCGGACGGCATCCTGCAGGCTCTCCTCCGGCATCAGCCCCGCGACATGCTGGTCGAGCGTGGCAAGGCGGGCCGGGCGGCGGATCGCTCCGCCTTCTGCTTCTAGCTCGCCCCGCGCGACGGCGAGCAGCGTCGACTTGCCGGCGCCGTTGCCGCCGCTCAGTGCCACATGCTCGCCCGCAGTCACGCTCAGGCTGAGTGGCCCGAGCTCAAAGGTGCCGCGCCGGGCCGTCACGCCCTTCAGCGACACCACCACCCCGTGCGCCGCGCCCGCCTCTGCCGCGATGCGCACCGGCGGGCGTCGGGTGAGGCGGGCCTCGGCGGCTTGCCGCGCCTCCTCTGCCGCAGCTTCCAGCCGCTGACCGAGGACGTTGCCCCGCGCCGCCGTGCCCTCGGCCCGCTCCAGCCGGGCATTCATCACGATCCTCGGCTCGCCACCCTTCGCCTTGCTGGCGCGCCCGGCCTTGTCGCGCCGGGCCTGCCGCTCGGCCCGTAGCTGCGCCTCGGCTCGGGTGCGCTTCAGCTCGCGGGCGGTGCGCTGCACGTCGGCCTCTTCGCGCGCGGCCTGGGCCGCGCGGGCTTCGGCATAGGCGGGCCAGCCGCCGCCGAAGAGCGTGCAGCCGGTGGGAGACAGCTCCAGGATGCGGTCGACGCCGGCCAATAGCGCGCGGTCGTGGCTGGCGAGCACAACGCCGCCCGGCCAATCGGCGACGAGCGCGGACACGAGGGCCCGGCCCTCGGCATCGAGGTTGTTGGTCGGCTCGTCGAGCAGCAGCAGGTCAGGGCGTTCGAGCTGCAGGCGCGCCAGCCCCGCCCGCGTGCGCTGGCCGCCGGAGAGGGCATGGAGCGGGCGGGGCAGCATCGCCTCCTCGAGCCCCGCCGAGGTGAGAGCGGCGGCGACGCGGGCCGGCAGCTCCCAGTCGGCCTCGGCGAAATCGGTCTCGTCGCCCTGGCCCGCTTCGATGCGCGCCAGCCGGGCCAGGCCGGGGTCGGCGCCGATGGCCCCGGCGAGGCTCAGGTCGAGGTCGGGCCAGCTTTGCCAGAGCCGGCCGAGCGTGCCGGATCGGCTGACCTGGCCGGCAGCCGGCGTAGCCTCGCCAGCCATGACGGCCAGTAGCGAGGACTTGCCCGCGCCGTTCGGCCCGACAAGCGCGGTGCGCTCGGGGCCGAAGCTGATCGAGAGGTCAGAGAAAAGCGCCGTGCCGTCAGGCGTGGCGATACGGATGTCGGAGAGCGTCAGAAAGGCAGGCATGGGTCACCGGAAGGCAGGTCGCGGGAAGGGCGAATGCGGTCCGGGCGTGATCCATGAGGGCCTCCGTTGGTGACGCGGGCTAGATGGGCGGTGTCGGCGGTTCTTTCAAGCCGCCAACGCAAAACGGGCCGGCGCTGTGGCCGGCCCGTGGCTTGAATGGATCGGGGGCTTAGCCCGCCCGCCGCTCTGGGTGGAAGCGGCTGGTGCCCGACAAAGCGAAGCGGCCCGAGCGGACCTTCACGATGCGGCCCTGGCGCAGCAGCGTGCCGAAGCTGCGCAGCCCCTCCTCGCGGGAGAAGCCTTCTGGCGCCGCCTCGCCCACCAGCCGCATGAGCTGCGGGCGGGAGAAATCTTCGGCGCCTTCGACCTGCGATGTGTAGGCGGCAGCGACCTCCAGCAGGTCGGAGAGCGATTCGGCCCCGGCGCCGGAGGCATAGGCGGGGAAGCTGTCTTCCGCCGCATCGTCGCTGCTGGCGGCGGGGGCGGGCGGTACCTCGCCGGGCAGAACGCGGCGCGGGCGCACCGGCTGCGTGGCGCGGATCTGCACGGGGGCCTTGGGCTCGGCGGGCTCACCCATATCGACACGCTGAGAGGCGACGAGCTTCAGCGGCGCCGTGCGCGGCCGCTCCGACATGTCGCCGGCGCGAACGGGGCGCTTGGGGCGCACCACCTGATCGAGATCGTCGCGGAAGGCGGCGAGCTTGCCTTCGCGCCCGTCGCCCTCACCCAGCCGGCGCGCGGCCTCGGTGGCGGCGACGGCGGCCTTGAGCTGGGCAATGGCATCGCGGCGCCGCGAATTGCCCGGCTCGGCGAGCTGCTCGTCGGTGCGGCTGAGGATGCGGTTGAGGCCGTCCTCATCGGCCTCCGGCGCCCGGCCGAAGGGGCGGGGTTCGTCCCAGGCGGTGCGATTGTCGGCGGGGTCGGGCTCCGGGATGTGGTCGCGCTCGGGGGTGTCGTCGAGGGCGGCGGCAGGTTCCGGCTCGGCGGGCAGGTCGGCACCGTCGTTGCCGAACAGCGAGTCGCCGTCGGCCCAGTCTTCGGCCTCGTCCTCAGTGATCTTCTCGTCGCTCGCCTCATCCGCCACTTCGGCGGGAGGGGCGGGGTCGTCTTGGGCGGGCGTCGCGTTTTCTTCGGTGGTGGCCCGGGGCGCGGCCCCGGCGGCGGGTTCGTCGAGCTCGGCGGTCTCGCCGAATTCCTCGGCCAGTGCGGCGTCTAGCTCGGCTTCCCAGGGGTCGATCTCTTCGGCGGCAATGTCCGCCTCGGCGTTGTCGCGCGTCGCGACCGCATCGCTGCCCGCCGACCAATCGTGCAGGTCGGCCTCGGCCTCGGCCAATTCGTCGGCGCCGGGCTTCGCAGGTGCGCTGTGGCCGGGGTCGCCGGCGGCAGCGGCGCTCGCCATGGCGCCGGCGAGTTCCTCGTCCGCCGGCCAGTCTTCAACATCGCTCGCCGCGTCGTCGCCGGGCGCAGCATCCATCGGTCCCTCGGCCGTCAGGGCATCCAGCGCCTCTACGCCCACTTCGGCCTCAAGGGCTGCGAGCTCGGCCAGCAGCGCGGCTTCGTCTTCGTCCGCCAGTGTGCCGACGAAGGGCGAGTCGGTTTCTTCGGCACCGACGTGCTCGGTTTCCGGCAGGGCGGGGCCGACCTGACCGGCATCTTCGGCGGGCGGCGCGACCTGGTAGTCGGTGGCATCGACCGTCTCGACCGTTGGCTCGTAGTCGCGCTCGGTGGCGAGACTATCGTAGGGCATGGCCATTTCGGTGAGGCCCTGCTCCGGCTCGGGGGCGGGCGTCTCGTCGGCATGCTGGGGCGTGGCCCCGGCGATTTCATCGGCCTCGGAAGGATGACTCTCCTCGGCTTCGTCCGCCGGGGCGGGGGCCAGGTCTTCCGGATGGACCGTCTCGGCGGGGTCGGCCTCGGCGGCGGCATAGGCGGAGGCCATGTCGCTGGCGGTCCAATCTTCGTCCGCCGGCTCTTGAGCCTGTTCATCGGTGGTGTCTTCGATCTCCCCGGGAGCCTCCGCCTCACCCTCGGCCATCGGCGTGTCGGCGGGCTGAGGTTCGGGCTCGGCCGTCGGCGCCTCGTCCGGCGCCTCCGCAACCGGTGTCTCGGCGAAATCCTCGCTCGGCGCTTCGGCCCAATCTTCTTCGGCAGGCGCCTCGCTCACCTGCTCATCTCTCGCCTCGCCAGCCATCGCCTCACCGGCAACTGCCGCCGCCGCGCCGGTGCCGACGACGGCACGGATGCGGGCGAGTTTGTCTTCGACGGAGCCGCCCTTGGCCTCGCGCGGCTGCACCGGGCTGGGCGGCATGGCGGGCACGGGCTCCTCGACGGTCTGGGGTGCCTCTTCCGGCTGCGTCTCTTCCGCCACCTCCTCCTGCGGCTCCTCCACCTCGGGCTCCGGCTGCGCTGCCGGGGCGCTCAGCTGAGCGGCGCGCAGCACGATGCCGGTGCCGTCGGTCCGGGCATCGACGCGGCGGGAGATCTCGCGCTCGGCGATGCGGGCGAGCATTTCGGCATCGGGCGTGGGCGGTTCGGCGCCGAAGTAGCGGTCATCCGAGGCAAGGTCGCGGAAATACTCCGCAATCGCCTTCATGGTGCCGAAGGAATCGTCGAACCCTTCCAGGGTGCAGCTGAATGTCCCATAGGAGACCGTGAGAATCTTGCTGGACCCGACCATGTCTTCACTCGCTTCCTGGTTTCGCGCGGTGCAGGAGGATATTCTGCTCCTCCTTGAAGGCCCATTGAGGGCGAAGAAATAGGTCGCCCATGGCAGTTTTCAGGACCATTTCAGGGCAATCGGCGACGAATGCGGGAATATTGTGGCAGGCAGCAGCATGATTGTCAGCCCGGTTCCGGTGACGCTGATCGGCGGCGGCCCGGTTGACCCCGTAGCGCTGAAGAGCGCTTTGCAGCTCGCCCCGCGGCTCATCGCAGCAGATGGCGGGGCCGATACCGCGCTGGATGCCGGGCATCAGCCCGAGGCGGTGATCGGCGATATGGATTCCATCTCGCCCGCCGCCCGGGCGGCGCTGGAGGGGCGGCTGATCGAGGTCGACGAGCAGGAGACCACCGATTTCGACAAGGCGCTGCGCCATATCGAGGCGCCGCTGGTGCTGGCGCTCGGCATGCGCGGCGGCCGGCTCGACCACGAACTGGCGGCTCTTTCCGTGCTCGCGGCCCACCCCGACCGGCGCTGCGTGCTGCTGGGGCAGGATTACCTCGCCTGCCTCTGCCCGCCCGAGCTGCGGCTCGACCTGCCGAGCGGCACCGAGCTGTCGCTCTTCCCGCTCGCGCCGGGGCGCTGTGACAGTGAGGGGCTGCTCTGGCCGACCTCGGGCCTTCTGTTCGAGATCGGCGGGCGCATGGCCACGTCGAACGAGGTCACCGGCCCCGCGTGGCTGGCGCCGGAGCGGCCCGCCATGCTGCTGATCCTGCCGCAGGAGGCGCTGGGCGCGCTGGTCAGCTCACTGGCGGCATCGCCAGCCTGGCCGCCCGCCGCTCCCGCAGGATGATGTAGAGCCCGGCGGCGATGGTCAGGCCGATGCCCAGGCTCGCTGTCGGCCCGGGCAGATCGGAGAAGACGACCCAGCCGATCAGCGTGGCCATCGGGATCTCCAGATACTGCATCGGTGCCAGCGTGGCGGAGGGGGCGAAGCGCAGCGAGGCCGTCATGGCCAGATGCGCCAGCGTGCCGAGCAGCCCCAGCGCCGCCATCAGCCACCAGGTTGCGCCCGAGGGCGGGGTCCAGTTGAAGACGCCGGGCGTGTCGCCGAGGATCAGCAGCAGCGGCACCAGCACGACGCTCGCCATCAGCCCGCTCATTGCCTGCAGGGCAATCGGCCCGACCTCGCGCGCGACGGCGCGAGTGGCCAGCATGAAAAGCGCGAAGAACAGCGCCACGGCGAGCGGCAGCAGCGCAACGGCGCCGGCCTCGCGCAGGTTGGGCTGCAGCACGACAAGCGTGCCAACGAAGCCGACGGCACAGGCGCCGAGCCGGTGCATGCCAACGCTTTCGCCCATCACCGCCCAGCCGAGCAGCAGCATGATGAACGGCATGACGAAGGCGATGGAAATGGCATCGGCCAGGGGCAGGTAGAGCAGGGCGGTGAACATCAGAGAGATGCCAGCTATATGCAGGACCGTGCGCACCGCCGTCAGCACCAGAACTCGGCGAGACATCCGAAGGCTGCCGCCCGAGAGCAGCACCAGCGGCACAAGTACTGCGGCCTGTACGGTGAAGCGGATGGCGACGAGCTGGGTGATCGAGACGGAATCGCCGAGCAGCTTCGCCATGGCATCCCCGCAGGGGGCCATGATGCAGAAGCCGAGCATGAGGAAAATGCCGAGAAGGGGGCGGTCTTGTGCCATGGCCGCACGCTAACCGGCTGATGACGCAGGGGCAATGTGCGGGGGCGAAAGTCCCGCTGCGGCCATTTGACCAGATGGGGAAGCGCCGGCGGCTGGCGGGCCGCCGGCGCTCATTCGACGGAAGGTTTATTCGGAGGCGAGCACTTTCTCGATCTGATCGACCGGATGGCCCGTCAGCGTTTTCGGGATCTCTGCGACGATCCGGCTCTCAACCTCCTTGTGGAATTTCTGGCGCATCTCGCCCAGCACCTGCGGCGGCGCGACAACGACAAGGTGCTCATAGGCGCCCTTGTGGGCCAGCTTGTAAAGCCGCTCTGCCATCTCGTCGGCGAAGCGGTCCTTGGCGATCCGGTGCCAGTCGGCCTCGTCGAACGAGCTCTTCTGCACGCGACCGCCACCATCGTTCATGCGGCCCGGGCGGTCGGTGCCCTGATCGCGGGTCGGCGGGTTTTCTTCATGGAATTCGCGGACGACCTCGAGATTGGGGAATTTCTCGTCACCCTCGTTGCGGAAGAGCAGCGCCTTCTCGCCATCGGCGACCATCACGTAGATGTCGTGGGTGAGCTTGAGCTTGGTGTCGGACATCGCGAAATCTCCTGTCTTGTTCAGCCCCCTTGGGTGGAGGCTGCCAGAGAAACGCGCCCCCCGGCCCGCCCGTTCCGTGCCGTGGCGGAAGGGAAGGCGGGGCTGCCGCTCAACAATTCGGGATGTTCACCGCGAGGCCCCCGAGCGAGGTCTCCTTGTACTTCTCGCTCATGTCGTTGCCGGTCTGCCGCATCGTCTCGATGGCGGCGTCTAGGGGCACGAAATGCTGCCCGTCACCGCGCAGGCTCAGCGAGGCGGCCGAGACGGCCTTGATGGCGCCGAGGCCGTTGCGCTCGATGCAGGGCACCTGCACGAGGCCCTTCACCGGGTCGCAGGTCATGCCGAGGTGATGCTCCAGCGCGATCTCGGCGGCATTCTCCACCTGCTCGGGGCTGCCGCCGAGGACGGCGCAAAGCCCGGCTGCGGCCATGGCCGAGGCCGAGCCGACCTCCGCCTGGCAACCGCATTCGGCGCCGGAGATGCTGGCGTTGTACTTGATGAGCCCGCCGATGGCGGCGGCGGTGAGCAGGAAGTCGGGCAGCTTCGAGGGCTGGGCTGTCGGCACATGCGCCATCCAGTATTTCAGCACCGCGGGCACGACCCCGGCGGCGCCGTTGGTCGGCGCGGTCACCACCTGGCCGCCGGCGGCATTCTCTTCGTTCACCGCCATGGCATAGGCGCCGATCCAGTCGTTGATGACATGCGGCGCTGTCAGGTTCTGCCCCGCCTCGGCCTTCAGCGCCTCGTGGATGGCGGCGGCGCGGCGGCGAACGTTGAGGCCGCCGGGCAGGATGCCGCGCTCCTCCAGCCCCTTGTCGATGCAAGCCGACATCACCTCCCAGATCCGCGCGATGCCCTTATCGACCTCACCGGGCGGGCGGCGGCTTTCCTCGTTGGCGCGCTTCATCTGGGCGATGGTCTTGCCGGACTTCGCCGCCATCTGCAGCATCTCGGCGGCGCTCTTGAACGGGTAGGGCACAGGCGCGCCGCTGTCGGTATCCTGCCCGGCCTCCAGCTCTTTGTCCGTCAGCACGAAGCCGCCGCCGACGGAGTAATAGGTGACCTCGGTGATGACGTCGCCCTGCTTGTCGAGCCCTTGGAGCACCAGCCCGTTGGCATGGCCGGGCAGCGGGGCGTCGTAGTTGAAGCGCATGTCGGCCTCGGGGTCGAAGGTCAGCCGCGGCAGGCCTTCGGGCTCGACCGCCTTCTCCTCGCGCAGCTTGGCCAGCGCCGACTCGGCCTTGTCGGCGTCGTAATCTGAGGGCGTGAAGCCGGCGAGGCCCAGCATCACCGCGCGGTCGGTGGCATGGCCGACCCCTGTGAAGGCGAGCGAGCCATAGAGCGTCGCCCGCACGCCCGAGGCGGTGAAGTCGAGCCCGCGCAGATGATCGAGGAAGCGGGCGGAGGCCACCATCGGCCCCATCGTGTGGCTGGAGGAGGGGCCGACGCCCACCTTGAACATGTCGAAGACCGAGAGGAACATCAGACAGCACTTCCTTCCTTGGGGCGGCAGGGCTCTGGCGCGGTGAAGGGCCGGGGGCCGAGCCCCTCTGCCTCGGCGGCGCGCCAGGTTGCGGGCAGGGCCTCCATCCGGGTGCAGAGCGCGGCGAGCCCGGGCCAGCCGGTGATCGGCGGCCAGTCCGCCGTGGGGTAGAGTGCCAGCCAGCGCAGCATCGGCGCCAGATAGCAATCGAGAATGCCGGGCGGGGCTGCGAGCATCATGGGGGCGAGACGTTCCTCGGCGATGTTCAGCAGCTCCATCAGCCGGGTCCGCGTCGCCTCCGGTTCGGCGAAGGGATATTTGCCGGGGTAGAACCGCGCCCGCAGTGCGGTGTGCAGGCTGTTGGAGAGCCAGAAGAGCCAGCTCAGGGCCGCGCCATAGCCAGGTGCCTCGGACGGCGGGAAGAGGGCAGCATCCTTTTCCGCCAGCCAAAGCAGGATGGCGGCGGTCTCGAAGAGCGCACCGTCCGGGGTTTCCAGCACCGGGATCAGCCCGTTGGGGTTCAGGCGCAGGTAAGAGGGCGACGTCTGCGCCTTGGCCCGCCGGTCAACCAGCCGCGTCTCATAGGGACGCCCCTGCAGCTCCAGCGCCAGCCGGACGCAGAGCGAGGCATTGTCCGGGGCGTAGTGCAGCGTCAGCTCGGCCATGGCGCCAGTTAACCAAGCTCCGCGGCCGCCCACCACCCCGCTGAGACCGGCCGCAGGCGGAAAGCGACGTTTGGGGGCGGCTCAATCGGGACGGGTCAGGATGAAGGCCGCGCCCAGCCCCATGCCGCCGATCTGCACCAGAATCACCCAGAGCGGCAGCTGCAGCACGACGCTGATGAGCAGCACGACCCCCATGGTGCCGATAGCGAGCCGCTTGGCGCGCGGATGGATGGCGCCCCGCTCCTCCCAGTCGCGAATGGAGGGGCCGACGCGGGGGTTGGCCAGCAGCCGGGCGTGCAGCGCGGGGCTGGAGCGGGCGAAGCAATAGGCGGCGAGGATGAAGAAGACGGTCGAGGGCAGGCCGGGCAGCACGATGCCGACGATCCCCAGCGCCACCGCCAGCCAGCCGAGGCCCATGTAGACCCAACGCGTCATCTGTTGCCCCGTCTGCCCCGGGCCTCCGCCGCCCGCCCTCGCGAAGTGGCGCTGCGGGGGCGGCGGGTCAAGGGTGGTGGGGTGTGGGCGGCGGTGGGTGAAGGGTTGCGACCCCTGGTGCCGCGCCGCACCCCGCCCGGACTCGAGCCGAAGGCGCCGGGCGAGCGCCTGCCCGTCCCGGCGGGCTGGCGCTCTGGTGAAGTCAGCGCCGAGCCCTCCGCGACGAGGAGTGTGGCCAGCATAAAGCACATCTGCGGGAAGGGAGCAGAGCCACCCCACGGGCAGGCGCTTGCCCGGCGCGGCACCGTGGCGCGAGGGAGGAGCGGCGCAGAGCGTCCCAACCAACCCCCGAAAGGGCGCGGCGGGCGCACCCAATCCATCTCCCCTCTCGCCTCGCGGGCCCATTCTTCCTATAAGGCCCTGCCGCCGGAAGGAGCCCGCTCATGCCCGTTGATCTGTCGCCCATCGACAAGGCCAAATTCGTCGCCGCCAAGCGCGCCACCCGCTTTGTCGAATCCGGCATGAAGGTCGGCCTCGGCACCGGCTCGACCGCCGCCTGGCTGGTGCGCTGCCTCGGCGAGATGGTGCGCGACGAGGGGCTCAAGATCACCGGCGTGCCCACCTCCACCCGCACCGCCGAGCTGGCCCGCGAGGTCGGCATCGAGGTGATCAGCCTCGACGAGGCGCGCTGGCTCGATGTCACCATCGACGGCGCCGACGAGTTCGACGGCAAGATGAACCTCATCAAGGGCGGCGGCGGCGCTCTGCTGATGGAGAAGATCGTCGCCACCGCCTCGGACCAGATGATCGTCGTCGCCGACAGCGGCAAGGAAGTGGAGACGCTCGGCGCCTTCCCCCTGCCGGTCGAGGTGATCCCCTTCGGCTGGCAGACCACCAAGCTGCTCATCGAGGAAACCCTGATCGGCCTCGATGTGCTCGGCCGCACCACCTCGCTGCGCATGAACGGCGAGGCGCCCTATGTCACCGACGAGGGCAACCACATCCTCGATCTGCATCTCAATCGCATCGGCACCGCCCGGCAACTCAGCCTGGTGCTCAACCAGATTCCCGGCGTGGTCGAAAACGGTCTGTTCATCGACATCTGCGACGCCGTGGTCATCGGCCATGGCGATGGCCGGGTCGAGGTGCGCGATCTGGCCTCCGGCGAGGTCAGCGAGGATCGCTACGATTTCGTCGAAGACGGCAACGCCTTCTCCGACATTGGCGAGTAGGGTCGGGGCGCGGTACACGGCTTCTTCCCCCGCGCGGAAACAAGGCCTTCAGGCCGCCGCGCGAGCGCCGGCCCGTACCCGCGGGCTGGCGCTCTGGTGAAGTCAGCGCATAGCCCTCCGCCGGGACGGGTTTGTCTAGGATAAAGCGCGATAGCGGTTCCATTGGAGCGCCACCCGACGGACCGGCGTGCACTGTGGTCTCTACCCGCCGATGGTCTCGTCGCTCCCCATCCCTCGGCCCCGCCGCCGCGTCGTCGCCCTCTTCCCCCCTCGCTTTCTTCGAAATACTCCGGGGTGTGGGGCAGGGCCCCACGCAGCTCTCCGCCCGGCGCTCCCGGCTGGTCTCCTCGCGCAATCCGTGGGATAGCATCGCCCCAAATCAACAGGAGACCCAGCCATGGCGGAATTCGACCTTGATCTCTTCGTGATCGGCGGCGGCTCCGGCGGCGTGCGCTCGGCCCGGCTGGCGGCGCAGGGCGGCGCGAAGGTGGCGCTGGCGGAAGAGAGCCGCATGGGCGGCACCTGCGTGATCCGCGGCTGCGTGCCGAAGAAGCTGATGGTCTTCGCTTCCGCCGTGCCCGCCGCGCTGGAAGAGGCAGAGGGCTACGGCTGGGAGATCGGCGAGGCCAGCTTCGACTGGCCGACCTTCAAAACCCGCCTGCATAAAGAGCTCGACCGGCTGGAGGGCATCTATCGCTCCGGCCTGCAGAAGGCCGGCGTCACGCTCCACGACCAGCGCGCCCGCGTGGTCGATCCACATACCGTCGCGCTGGCCGACGGCACCGAGATCACCACCCGGCACATCCTCGTCGCCACCGGCGGCCGGCCCTTCCGGCCCGAGATGGCGGGGGCCGAGCATGGCATGGTCTCTGACGATCTGTTCGACATGGAGAGCCTGCCGAAGTCGATGCTGATCATCGGCGGCGGCTTCATCGCCTGCGAATTCGCCTGCATCATGGCCGGGCTGGGCGTCGAGGTGACGCAATATTACCGCGGCGAGCAGATCCTGCGCGGCTTCGACGGCGAGGCCCGAGGACTGGTGGCAGAGGGCATGCGCCACCGCGGCGTGAACCTGCATTGCGGCACCTCGGTGCTGGAGGCCGAGGAGGTCAAGGGCGGGCTGCGCGTGAAGGGCTCCAACGGAGACGAGGCGATCTACGAGCGCGTGCTCTTCGCCACGGGCCGGGTGCCCAACACCGCCGGCCTGGGGCTGGAGGAGGCGGGCGTGCAGCTCGGCCGGCACGGCGAGGTGCTGGTGAACGAATACAGCCAGACCGACACGCCCTCGATCTATGCCATCGGCGACGTCACCGGCCGCATCAACCTCACCCCGGTCGCGATCCGCGAGGGCATTGCCTTTGTCGAGACGGTGTTCAACGCCAACCCCACGCCGGTCGATCACGAGCTGGTCCCCTCGGCCGTCTATACCCAGCCCGAGCTCGGCAGCGTCGGCCTGACGGAGGAGCAGGCGGCGGAGCAATGCCCGGTGGAGATCTACGCCACTTCCTTCCGCCCCATGCGCTCGGCCTTCACCGGCGCGCCCGACCGGGTGCTGATGAAGCTGGTGGTGGATGCCGAGACCCGCGTGGTGCTTGGCTGCCATATCGTCTCTCCCGAGGCGGGCGAGATGATCCAGCTCGCCGCCATCGCGGTGAAGATGGGCGCCACCAAGGAGCAGTTCGACCAGACCTGCGCCGTGCACCCGACCATCGCTGAAGAGCTGGTGACCATGCGTGCGCCGGTTCGTCGCGTGGGGTAAGACGCTGGGGGTAACCCGGTCGTCCTAACCGTACCGCCATTCCCCCAGCCCGGTGCGCGCCAAAGGCGCAGGGCGGGCGCCAGCCCGTCCCGCGGGCTGGCGCTCCGGTAACGACAGCGCTGACCCCTTCGCTTGGAGTAATGTGGCAGCCAAAAAGCGCGGTAGCGGGGCAGGAGGGGCGCCACCCCACGGGCCGGCGCTCGACCCGTGTGCGACCGTGGCGGCAGTCGGCAAGCGGCCCGCCGGGGCAATCGCCGGAAGCCAAGCGCCAACCTCCGCTCTTCTCACGAGATAGAGCGAGTTTGTGAGGCCTTCGTCTCCAATCAAACAAGCCTCTCTGCCGCGCACAGCTTGAATCTCGGGCCGTCACAGTCCAGATGTGAGTGAACGTCCGACTGACCGGGCAAAGGGAGACGAAGGACCTTATGGCAGGCAACAGCCAAGGGCCCTGGGGCGGTGGCGGCCGCGGACAGGGCGGAGGAAACGACGACGGGGACCGCGAAGGCGGTCGTGACGGAGGGCGCCGCCCCGGCGGGCGCCGTCCTGGCGAAAATGGGCAGGGCTCCATTCCCGAGATCGACGACCTGATGAACAAAGGCCGCGAACAGCTGCGCGTGCTGATGGGCGGCGGTGGCAATCGCCGGCCCAATGGCACGGGCAATGGCGGCGGCGGTGGCGGCGGTGACTTCCGCATCACCCGCGGCACCATCGGCATCGCCGCGGCGGTGATCGTGGCGGCCTGGGCGTTCATGTCGTTCTACACCGTCCGCCCCGAGGAACAGTCGGTCGAGCTTTTCCTCGGCGAATATTCCTCCACCGGCGGGCCCGGCCTCAACTTCGCGCCCTGGCCGCTGGTCACTTACGAGGTGGTCAACGTCACCTCCGAGCGGACAGAGAACATCGGCTCCTCCGGCAATACCCGCGATCAGAATGGCCTGATGCTGACGACCGACGCCAATATCGTCGACATCAACTTCCAGGTCGTCTGGAACGTGTCCGACCCGGCGCGCTACCTGTTCAACATCGCCGAGCCGCAGGAAACGGTGCAGGCCGTGTCTGAATCGATCATGCGTGAGGTCATCGCGGCCTCGACGCTGGCGCCCATCCTCAACCGCGACCGTGGCATCATCGCCGCGAACGTGCAGGAGGGCATTCAGGATACGCTCGACGAATACGAGAGCGGCATCAACATCGTCCGCGTCAACCTCGAGCGGGCCGACCCGCCGGCCGAGGTGATCGATGCCTTCCGCAACGTGCAGGCTGCCGAGCAAGAGCGTGACCGTCTGCAGCGCCAGGCCGATGCCTATTCGAACCGTGTCCTCGCCGAGGCGCGCGGTGCCGCCGCGCAGATCGTGGAAGAGGCCGAGGCCTACCGCGCCGAAACCGTCAACGACGCGCTCGGCCAGGCCAGCCGCTTCACCTCGGTCCTGCAGGCCTACCAGACGGCTGAAGATGTCACCCGCCGCCGTCTCTACCTTGAGACGATGGAAGAGGTGCTGGGCAACGTCGACAAGACGATCCTCGATTCGGCCCTCGTCGGCTCTGAGGGCGGGCAGGGTGTTGTGCCTTATCTGCCGCTCAACGAGCTGAACCGGTCGTCCGGGTCGTCCGCGCAGACACCTGCGCCCGCCGCCACGCAAACGGGGAGCAACTGATATGCGCCGTGCTGTCTATCTTATCCCCGCTGTCGTGATCATCGTGCTGCTCGCCTTCTCGTCGCTCTACGTGGTGAACGAGAAGGAGAAGGCGCTGGTCCTGCAATTCGGCCAGATCGTCGATGTGAAGGAGGAACCGGGGCTCGGTTTCCGTATCCCGATCATCCAGGATGTCGTGCGCTACGACGACCGTATCCTCAGCCTCGACACGCAGACCATCGAGGTCACGCCCTCGGATGACCGGCGTCTCGTCGTCGATGCCTTCGCGCGCTATCGCATCGCCGATGTCGTGCGCTTCCGTCAGGCTGTCGGCGTGGGCGGCATCGCCACGGCCGAGAACCGTCTGGCCTCGATCCTGAACTCGCAGATCCGCGAAGTTCTGGGTGCCGATCAGGTGACCTCCGACACGATCCTGTCGTCGGACCGCCGCCTGCTGATGACGCGTATTCGCGACCAATCCCGCGCCTCGGCGCTGGGCCTCGGCCTTGATGTCGTCGACGTGCGGCTGAAGCAGACCAACCTGCCGCCGCAGAACCTCGATGCCACCTTCAGCCGGATGCGCGCAGAGCGTGAACGTGAGGCTGCCGACGAGGTGGCCCGCGGTAACGAGGCGGCGCAGCGTGTGCGCGCTCTCGCCGACAGGACCGTGGTGGAAACCCGCTCAGAAGCCGAGCGCGAGGCGCAGATCACGCGGGGTGAGGCCGATGCCGAAGCCAACAACATCTTCGCCGATGCCTATGGCGCCGATCCGGAGTTCTTCGACTTCTACCGCAGCCTGCAGGCCTATCGCGGTGCGCTGAACTCCTCGAACACCGCGCTCGTCATGACGCCCGACAGCGAGTTCTTCGACTACCTCTACACCGACAACATCGCCACGAGCGGCGGTCTGTCGGCGGAGGAAACGCCGGCCACTTTGCAGGATACCGCCAGCGATGAGGCCGACGAGGGCTCTGAACTGGGCGTGCCGGCCATCGAAGGCGAGGCGCTGCCGGAAGGTGACGGCTCTGCCGGGCCGGCCGACACGGCCGAGCCCGCGGCAGACGAGGCCGCTCCGGCGGAAGAGGATGCCGCCGCTGGTGACAGCTCCGATGTCATCACCATCGAGCCGGGCGACGACGTGACGCTCGAGCGCGAAGGTGAGACGGCGCCCGCAGCCGGCAATTGATCGCAACCCTGATCCTGTCCCTCGGCCTCCTTCTGGTGGCCGAGGGTTTGCTTTGGGCCCTCGCGCCCAACCTCATCGAGGCCATGCTGGAGGTGCTGCGCGCGATGAACGTGCCGATGCGGCGCCTCGTCGGCCTCGGTGCCCTGGCGCTGGGCATCGCAATCGCCTGGCTGGGTACGTCGCTTGGGGCCTAGTCCGCGCCCCTTTCACGACGGCGTAACGGCCTGACACGGCAGCGTTAATCTGATCTTCACGCTAAGCTCACATGCCGATTGCGGCCATTCACATGGCCTTGACGCTTTGCAACAGGCGATTGTGCAATGCCCCAAGATGGCGCCATGTTCGCCGACATCCGCCCCTCTCGCGTGCCATTGATGCCGCAAGAGTGGTCAGAAACCAGAATGGAGATTCACAAGTGTCGATCAGGTCCAAACTTACCACGGCCGGGCCGCTCGGCCTTGGCGCCGCCGCCGTCGGTCTGACGCTGGCCTTCTCGCCGGCTGTCGTCGGTGCCCAGGATACGGGCGCCAACCCCGGCGTCACGGCCGACAGTGACACGGCCCCGCTGGGGAACCCGGCCCTCGACCGTCCCGCCTCTTTCGCCGAGCTGGCCCAGAACGTCAGCCCCGCGGTGGTCAACATCACCACCACCACCATGATCGCCGGCTCGACCGGCCCGCAGGGCATGGTGCCGGAAGGCTCGCCCTTCGAGGATTTCTTCCGCGACTTCCAGGATCGCGGTGGTGAGGCGCCGCGCCGCTCGTCCGCGCTCGGCTCGGGCTTCGTCATCTCGTCGGACGGCTATGTCGTGACAAACAACCACGTCATCGAAGGCGCCGATCAGATCGAGATCGAGTTCTTCTCGGGCGACACGCGCCCGGCAGAGCTGGTCGGCACCGACCCCAACACCGATATCGCGGTGCTGAAGGTCGACGCGACCGATCTGCCTTACGTCGAATTCGGCGACAGCGACGATACCAATGCCGAAGTGGGCGACTGGGTCATGGCCATGGGCAACCCGCTCGGCCAGGGCTTCTCGATCTCTGCCGGCATCATCTCCGCCCGCAACCGCGCCCTCTCGGGCACCTATGACGATTTCATCCAGACCGACGCCGCCATCAACCGCGGCAACTCCGGCGGCCCGCTATTCAACATGAACGGCGAAGTCATCGGGGTGAACACGGCGATCCTCTCGCCGAACGGTGGCTCCATCGGCATCGGCTTCTCGATGGCCTCCAACGTCGTCACCCGCGTGGTCGATCAGCTGGTGGAATTCGGCGAAACCCGCCGCGGCTGGCTCGGCGTCCACATCCAGGACATCACGCCCGACATGGTGGATGCCATCGTGGGCATGAACTCCGCCCAGGGCGCGCTGATCACCGACGTGCCGGATGGCCCGGCCAAGGATGCCGGCATGCTCTCCGGCGACGTGATCCTCACCTTCGACGGCTCGGCGGTAGAGAACACCCGTGAGCTGGTCAACATCGTCGGCAACTCGCCGGTGGGCAAGGCTGTCGAGGTTGAGGTGCTGCGCAATGGCCAGCCGGAAACGCTGACCGTCACACTCGGACGCCGCGAAGAGAACATCGATCCGGTCCCGGCCGCGCAGCAAGGCGAGCCGGAAGCGCCGCAAAGCGACGAGATCCTCGGGCTGGAGCTGTCCGAGATCACGCCCGACCTCGTTGAGGAATACGACCTCGGCGATCTCTCCGGCCTGCTTGTGACCAATGTCGATCCGCTCTCGGATGCCGGCGAGAAGGGCATCCTGCCCGGCGACGTCATCACCGAGGCCGGCCAGCAGACCATCGCCTCGCTGGACGACTTCAACACCCGCATCGAAGATGCGCGCGAAGCCGGCCGCCGCTCGCTTCTGCTGCTCATCCGCCGCGGCGGTGACCCGCGCTTCGTCGCGCTGGTGATCGACGACGCTGACGAGTGATCCTCAAACGATCGCAGACGTCGAAAGGGCGCCCTTCGGGGCGCCCTTTTTCGTTCGGCCGGCTTAGTTTGTCCGGGACCTACAGCCGCTCAAGCTGCTCGGGCGTCAGCTCCACCAGCCCCAGCGCCTGCGCCGCGTAGAGCGACAGCAAGGGGCTGTCCGGCCCCCGGCCACGCTGGAAATCCTGGATCGCCCGGCCCGTCGCCACATCGAGCTGCCCGCTGACCGGCCCGTCGTAATAGCCGCGCGCCGCCAGCGCCCGCTGCAGGCTCTCGACGAAGGGCGCCGTGTAGACCGGCGGGCAGAGCGTCTCGAAGCGCACGTCCTGCCGCTCGCGGGCGATGTTCTGCCGAGTGACCGTGCGGTAGCTGGCCGGAGTCACGACCGTGCCGTCCTCGCCGCGTACCTCGGGCGAGGCCAGCTCATGCGCCGTCACCGTTTCGATCACCGCCGGCTGGATGTCGCGGCCGAAGCAGCGCCCGCCCTCGCCGATCTCGATCTCGGCGCCCTGCAGGGCAGGCGTCAGGGCGGCAGGCGCCTCCTGAATCGGGGTGCAGGCGGCGAGCCATGGGAGGAGAAGGGGGAGGGCGCGTCTCATGGGGCGTCTGCCATTGGGGTCGCCCTCATATATGGCGCCGGGGGAGAGGGCGGAAAGGCCGGGGCGCTTCGCGCGGCGCCCCTGTGGCGGCGCGGACTCACTTTCCCGCGCCCCCTCTGGCCTTGCCTGGCCGCCTCGCCTATCAAGGGCCCGATCCGACGCGAAGAGGCATCGATGGCGCGCATAACCTATATCGAACATGGCGGAACCGAGCACGTGGTCGACGTGCCCAACGGGCTGACGGTGATGGAGGGCGCGCGCGACAACGGCATCCCCGGGATCGAGGCCGATTGCGGCGGCGCCTGCGCCTGCTCGACATGCCATGTCTACGTGCATCCCGACTGGGTCGACAAGCTGCCCGGCAAGGAGCCGATGGAAGAGGACATGCTCGATTTTGCCTTCGAGCCCAACCCCGACCGCTCGCGCCTGACCTGCCAGCTCAAGGTCTCCGATGCGCTCGACGGCCTCGTCGTGCAGATGCCCGAAAAGCAGATCTGATGCGCTGGGCCGCGCTGTTCCTCGCCGCTATGGCCGGGAATGGGGCGGCCGCGCAGGAGAGCCTCAGCAAGGTGGTCTCGGCCGAATACGCCGAGCCGACGGATCGCTACGATCACGGCGTGCTCGGCGATGCCATCGAATGGGGCGCGCTGACGTTCCGCGTCAATCTCTGCCCCGCCTGCGCCAACGTGCAGCTGCAGGACGTGACGATCCGGCTGCCGGATACACGCGTCTTCGAGGATGTGGCGCCGCGCCTGGCCGATCTCACCGGCGATGGCTCGCCCGAGGCCATCGTGGTGGAGAGCGACCTCTCCCTCGGCGCGCGTCTGGCGGTCTACGGCCCGGAGGCTCGGATCGCGGCGACGGAGTTCATCGGCCAGAGCCACCGCTGGCTGGCACCGGTGGGTGCCGCCGATCTCGATGGCGACGGGCAGGTCGAGATCGCCTATGTCGACCGGCCGCATCTGACGCGAGTTCTGCGCGTGGTGCGGTTGCAGGGCGACCGGCTGGTGCAGGTTGCGGCGCTTGAGGGGGTGACGAACCACCGGATCGGTGACGAGAGCATCAGCGGCGGTGTGCGCGATTGCGGGGAAGGGCCGGAAATGATCCTCCTCAGCCCCGACTGGCAGCGCCTGATTGCCGTCCGCTTCGATGGTACGGGCCTGAGCACTCGCGAGATCGGCCCGGCCACGGGCCCGGCGAGCATCGCCGCCGCGCTCTCCTGCGCGGCGCCCTAGAGCCCGGCGACCAGCGCCGCCAGCCCGCCAATCTCCGCCAGCACGCAGGCCGCGCCCAGAATGTCGCCCGTCTGCCCGCCGATCTTCGCCCGCGCCACCAGCGCCAGCGCCGCCGCCGCCGCGAACCCGGCCAGCACGACCGGCAGCCCCGCCCAGCCGAGCAGCACGAGCACCCAGAGCGTTCCCAGCCCGAGCGCCAGCCATCCGGCCCGGCCCGGGCGCCCCACGCTGCGCGACAGCCCGCCCTCCCGCGCAGGCGGCATCACCGCCATGATCCAGGCCATCACGCCCCGCGCAAAGGCCGGCACCGCCAGCAGCGCCGGCCAGAGCGCCCCGGCGCCGATCAGCGCCTCCAGCGCCGCGAAGCGGGCCAGGTAGCTCAGCACCAGCGCGATCACGCCATAGGCGCCGGTGCGGCTGTCTTTCATGATGGCGAGCCGAGCCGCCCTGTCCCAGCCGCCCCAGAGCCCGTCGGCGGCATCGGCCAGCCCGTCCTCATGCAACGCGCCGGTTAGAAGCGCCTGCGCGGCCAGCACGGCAGCGGCGGCGAGGCCGGGTGTCAGCCCCAGCCACAGGGCCAGCGCGCCGGCCAGGCCCGCGAGCGCGCCCACGACCAGCCCGGCCACCGGGAAGGCCCAGGCCGCCCGCGCGCCCCGCTCCGCCGCGACCGGGGACTGGCCGAGCGGGAGGCGCGTGAGCAGGCCGATGGCGGCGGCGATGTCGCGCGGTTCGATGTCGCCAATAGCTCTGGCCATGTCCGCTCCGGACTTTCCCTCGTCGGGGCGAGCGTTAGAGAGAGGCGGAGCCAAACGCAACGAGGACGACATGCCCGCCACCTTCACCGATCTCGCCGGCTTCCGCGCCGCCCTCGCCGACATGCCGGCCCCCGATGCCATCGCACTGGCCGGCGCCAGCGCCCGCAACGCCCAGCTCACCAAGCCCCCGGCCTCGCTGGGGCGGCTGGAGGATCTGGCCGTCTGGTATGCCGGTTGGCGGGGCGACGAGCGCCCGGCGCTGACCGCGCCGCTCATCTGCCTCTTCGCCGGCAATCACGGCGTGGCGGCGCGCGGCGTCTCGGCCTTCCCGGCGGAGGTGACGGCGCAGATGGTGGCGAATTTCGAGCATGGCGGCGCCGCCATCAACCAGCTCGCCCGCGCCTTCGGCGCCCGGCTGAGCGTAACGCCGCTGTCGCTGGAGACACCCACGGCGGATTTCACCGAAGAGCCGGCGATGAGCGAGGACGAGGTGGTCGCCGCGCTCGCCGCCGGCTGGAACGCGGTGGAGGAGGGCGCCGATCTGCTGGTGACCGGCGAAATGGGTATCGGCAACACGACGGCGGCCGCGGCGCTGGCAGCGGCTTTGCATGGCGGCGGGGCCGAGGCCTGGGTCGGCCGGGGCACCGGCGTTGATGACGAGGGGCTGGCCCGCAAGCGCGCCGTGGTCGAGAGGGGGCTCGCCCGCCACCCGTCTGCGCTGGAGGACCCGTTGGAGGCGCTGCGCTGCCTCGGCGGGCGCGAGATCGCCGCCATGGCGGGCGCCATCGCGGCGGCGCGGATGCAGCGCGTGCCGGTGATCCTCGACGGCTTCATCTGCACGGCAGCTGCGGCGGTGCTGGCACGGGCCGTTCCGGGCGCTCTGGATCACTGCGTGGCCGGCCACCAGAGCGCCGAGGCGGCGCATGCGGCGCTGCTAGGGGAGCTGAGGCTGGTGCCGCTCCTCTCGCTGGGGCTGCGGCTCGGCGAAGGCTCTGGAGCGGCGCTGGCCATCGGTGTGCTGCAGGGGGCGCTCGCCTGCCATTCGGGCATGGCGACTTTCGCCGAGGCTGGCGTCAGCGCCGGGTGAACGGGGCCTCGGCCGGCCCTTGCGGGCCGGCTCGGCACAGGGCAGCCTTGGCGCGAGAAACAGCGGAGCCGCCATGAAAACCTTCTTCTCCGAAGACCACCGCAAGCACTTCCCGCAGGCCGAGCTTTCGGGCGGCCAGTTCGTGACTCCCTTTGAGCGGCCCTCCCGCGTGGAATACGTGCTGGCGGAGCTGAAGGCGCGCGGCATGGGCGACATCGTGGCGCCGGGTGCCGCCGACATGGCCCCGATCGAGGCGATCTGCGATGCCGGCTACCTCGCCTTCCTGCAAAGCGCCTTCGCGGAGTGGAAGGCCGACGGCAATGCCGGCGAGCTGATCGCCGGCTGCATCACGCCGCGCGGCATGCGCACGGACCGCATCCCCACCAACATCGACGGCAAGGCCGGCTACTACTGCCACGCCGCCGAGACGGCCATCACCGCCGGCACCTGGGAGGCCGCCCTCTCCTCCGCCGCCTCCGCCCAGGAGGCCCAGGCCGAGGTCGCCGCCGGCGCCCGCGCCGCCTTCGCCCTCTGCCGCCCGCCGGGCCACCACGCGACGGCGGACCAGTACGGCGGCTACTGCTTCATCAACAACGCAGCGATGGCCGCTCAGATGTTCGCCGCCGAGGGGCGCCGCACCACGGTGCTGGACATCGACTTCCACCACGGCAACGGCACGCAAAACATCTTTTACGACCGGGAGGACGTGCTCTTCGCCTCGCTCCACGGCGACCCGCTGGACGCCTATCCCTACTTCCTCGGCCATGCCGACGAGCGGGGTACCGGCGCCGCCGAGGGGGCGAATGCCAACTACCCGATGAAGCCGGGCACGGCGTGGGACGAGTGGGGCGCGGCGCTGGACGACGCCATCGGCCGCGTCCGCGCCCATGGCACGGAGGCGCTGGTCGTCTCGCTGGGCGTGGATGCCTACAAGGACGACCCGATCAGCTTCTTCAAACTGGTGAGCGACGACTTCACCCGCGCGGGCGAGAAGATCGCGGCGCTCGGCCTGCCGACGCTCTTCGTCATGGAGGGCGGCTATGCGATCGAGGCGGTGGGGATCAACACGGTGAACGTGCTGGCAGGCTTCGAAGGGGCCTGAGCGGTAGGGCCATCGCCTGCGTCCGGGCGGGGAGGGGGCGCTGCCCCCGCGCCTGCGGCGCCCCCCGGAGTATTTGAAAGAAAGCGAGAACAAGGCTTACCCCGCCATGACGCTCCCGAAAGGAGGGCCAGGCGGGGCTCGCTTTCTGCGGTCATCGACTCTCCAGCCTGTACCGCACTGACATGATCGGAAATGTTGGTTAGCGAGAGGTAAATGCCCCCTCGCTTTCTTCGAAATACTCTCGGGGGGTCCGGGGGGCAGACAGCCCCCCGGTCCGACGCTTATTGCAGGAGCTCCGTCCAGATCTGCGTGTAGAGATCGTTGGCCGAGGCCGGGCAGGTGGGCAGGAAGAGGCCCGCGTCGGCCAGCTCGTCGGGGATGACGATCTCGGGTGCCGTGCGCATGTCTTCCGGCATGAACTCTTCCGAGCCGGCGACGCCGTTGCCGTAGCGGGCGAAGGCGGAGATCATTGCCGCGTTCTCCGGCTCCAGGATGAAGTCGATGAACTGATAGGCCTCGTCGACATTCTGGGCGTCGGCCAGCAGGGCGACGTTGTCCATCCAGATCGGGTAGCCTTCCTGCGGGTAGCCATAGGCCACGTCGGGGTTGTTGAGGCGGATGCGCATGGACGATCCGTTCCAGTTGACGCTCGCCATCACGTCGTTGGCGCTCATCCGGTCGGTCATGCCGTAATCCATCGACTGCCAGGAGGGCTTGGCCGCCACCAGCACGTCGCGCACCTGGCGCAGCACGTCCAGATCTTCGGTGCAGGCCTCGCCGCCGACGTAGAAGATCGTCATCGCCATGATGTCGGACATCTCCGGCACCACGTTGACCTTGCCGATCAGCTCTTCCGGCGGGTCGAGGAAGATGCCGGAGGTGTTGATGTCGCCGTCATAGGCAGACGTGTTCACCGAAATGCCGGTCGTGCCCCATTGCCACGGTACGGTGTAGTCGCGGTTCGGGTCCCAGTCGGGGTTCTGCCAGCGCTCGGCGATGTTGCCGAAGTTTTCAAGCCGGTCCTTGTCGAGCGGGGCAAGGAGGCCGGAGTCGACGTAGATCTGCACGTAGTTCGCCGTCGGCACGACGAGGTCGAAGCCGTGGCCGCCGGCCTCGATCTTCGCCAGCGCGGTGGAGTTGCTGTCGTAATCCGTCACCGTCACCTCGATGCCGGTCTCCTCGGTGAACTTCTCCAGAAGCTCAGGGGAGGTGTAGTTGCCCCAGTTGTAGAGGTTGAGCTCCTGCGCGGCGGCGGCGCCGGCCAGAAGCGTGAGGGCCGTGGTCGTCAGCGTCATAGTCCGTATCATGGTATTTCTCCCTGTGGCGGACGTGTTGGGGGCCGTCAGTCCTGGCGGCCCCGGGTGATGAGAAAGAAGGCGGTCAGCAGCAGTACCGTCAGCACGAGCAGCGCGGTGGAGATGGCATTGACCTCGGGCGTCATCGCCCGGCGCAGCTGGCCGAGCATGTAGGTCGGCAGTGTATCCTGCCCGGCCGACTTGACGAATTCGGTGATAATGACGTCGTCGAGCGAGATCACGAAGGCCAGCATGGCGCCGGCGATGATGCCGGGCGCCAGCAGCGGCAGCGTGACATGGCGGAAGGCCTGCCACGGCGAGGCGTAGAGGTCGGCTGCCGCCGTCTCGAGGCTCATGTCCAGCCCCTCCAGCCGGGCGCGGATGGGCAGATAGGCGAAGGGGATGCAGAAGGCGGTATGGGCGAGGATCAGGTAACCGAGCCCCTGGATGCCGGTCGCCGTGCGGATGGCGCCGAAGAGGATGAGCAGCGCCACAGCGGTGACGATCTCTGGCACCATGAGCGGCTGGTTGATCATCACGTAGATCAGCGTCGAGCCCTTGATCCCCGCACGCCGGGTGGTGCCGACGGCAGTGAGCGTGGCGAGGACGGTAGAGAAGAAGGCCGCGCAGGTGGCGATGATGACAGAGCGCAGCGCCGCCTGCTGGACGACCTCGTTCTCCCAGGCCAGGCGATACCAGTCGAGGCTGAAGCCGCCCCAGACGGCCACCGAATTGGCGGCGTT
Source organism: Pseudoroseicyclus sp. H15 (assembly GCF_054353345.1). Classification (NCBI taxonomy): domain Bacteria; kingdom Pseudomonadati; phylum Pseudomonadota; class Alphaproteobacteria; order Rhodobacterales; family Paracoccaceae; genus Pseudoroseicyclus; species Pseudoroseicyclus sp. H15. The sequence continues at coordinate 196,254 of NZ_JBTHJE010000006.1, read as the reverse complement.
GAAGGAGAAAATCACCAGCGTGAAGATCGGCGCGTAGAGCGCGATGAACGCCGCGATGGCGATGGCGCTGAAGCCGGGCAGGCGAGTGACAGAGAATGCTTTGCGGGCCATCACTGCCTCTCCGGTTCGCTGGACGAGGCCCGAACATAGACGAGCAGCGCCAGTGTCACGATGATCAGCAGCACCATCGAGAGGGCGGCACCGAGCGGCCAGTTTCGGCCCTGGCCGAATTGCAACTCGATGTAATTGCCCAGCATCATGTTGCGCCCGCCGCCCAGCACCCGCGGCGTCACATAGGCGCCGAGCGAGGGCACGAAGACGAGGATCGAGCCGGCGACGATGCCGGGCCGGATGATCGGCAGGATGATCCTGCGCAGCACGGCGAGGCGGCTTGCGTAAAGGTCATAGCCCGCCTCGACGAGGCGGAAGTCGAACCGGTCGATGGCCGCGAAGAGCGGCAGCACCATCAGTGGCAGGTAGACATAGGCCATGCCGATCAGCACCGCCGTGTCGGTGTTGAGGATCTGGATGGGCGTGTCGATCAGGCCCAGCTTGATGAGGCCGGTGTTCAGGATGCCCTCGTTCCGGATGACCTGCATGATCGCGAAGGTGCGGATGAGCAGGTTCGTCCAGAAGGGTATGGTGATGAGGAACAGCCAGAGCGGCCGGCTGCGCGCGGGCCGGGTGGCGATGAACCAGGCCGTCGGCAGGCCGATGACGAAGGTGATCAGCGTCGTCAGCAGCGACAGTTTCAGCGAGCGCCAGAAGATCGTCAGATGCGCATCGGCCAGGCTGACGGTGCCATCGAAGATGTCGCGGCGGAAGAGCACGCGGAACCAGGCTTCCAGCGTCGGGTCCCAGACCACGCCGGAATATTCGCCGGGGCTGAGAAAGGAATAGACGACGACGATAAGGAGCGGCCCCATCGCGGCGCAGAACAGCACCACCAGCGCCGGCGCCGAGAGCAGCCAGGCCGTGCGCGTGTTGCTGGGGGCGGCGGCGCGGGCCATGGGCTAGTCCTCCAGCACGCGCAGGGCGCCGGGCTGGAAGGCCAGGCCGACTGGTACGCCCTTGTCGATGGCGCTTTCGCCCGAGGGCGGCGATTGCAGGCGGGCGGTGACGGGGGTGCCGTCGCTCAGCGTCAGATGGCAGTGCCAGTCGGTGCCGAAATAGACCGTATCGGCTACGGTGGCGGCGATCTGCCCTTCGCCTGGCTCGGTGAGGCGGATGAGCTCGGGGCGGACGGCGACGGTGATCTTGCCGGTGCCAGCGCCGGGCAGCGAGAGCTCTTCGCCGGTGGTCAGGGCGATGCTGTCGCCCTTGGCATCGGCGACGAGGAAGTTGGTCTCACCGATGAAATCTGCGACGAAGCGGTTCACCGGGGCGGTGTAGATCTCGCGAGGGCTGCCCACCTGCTGCAGGCGGCCGCCCGACATCACGCCGATCCGGTCAGACATCGTCAGCGCCTCTTCCTGATCATGCGTGACGAAGACGAAGGTGATGCCCGTCTCGTTCTGCAGGCGCTTCAGCTCGCCCTGCATTTCCTTGCGCAGCTTGAGGTCGAGCGCCGAGAGCGGCTCGTCGAGCAGCAGCACCTCGGGCGCCGGGGCGAGGGCGCGGGCGAGCGCCACGCGTTGCTGCTGACCGCCCGAAAGCTGCTCGGGGCGGCGGCTCGCCATCTGCTCCATCTTCACCAGGGCGAGCATCTCGGCGACGCGCGCGTCGATCTTGCCGGTCTCGTCGCCCCGCATCTTCAGGCCGAAGCCGATGTTCTGGGCGACGGTCAGATGCGGGAAGAGCGCGTAGCTCTGGAAGACGGTGTTGACGTTGCGCTGGTTCGGCGGGGCATGGGTGATGTCATTGCCGGCCAGCAGGATGGAGCCCTTGGTGGGCGTCTCGAAGCCGGCGATGCAGCGTAGCAGCGTCGTCTTCCCGCAGCCCGACGGGCCGAGCAGCGTGAAGAATTCGCCAGAGGCGATCTCGATGGTGACGTCGTTTAGCGCGGTCACAAGATCGGCGCTGGCGCCGAAGGTCTTGGTGACCGCGCGGGCCTCGATGGCATTCGTCATGCTGTACCCCGTGTCATGGAGGGGATGTTGAACGGCTGTTTACGGGCTGGCAAGGGCGAAGGCAGGCAGGCGGTCTGCCCAGGGCGCCGCCTGCTCAAGCTCTGCGCAGAGCGAAATCAGCCGTTCGTCCTCGCCCATCGCGGCCGCAAGGTGAATGCCAACGGGCAATCCATCAGGGCTGGTGCCGAGCGGCACCGAGGCGGCGGGCTGGCCGGAGGCATTGAAGGCCGCGCAGAAGGGGGAATAGGCGAACACGCCCTCGGGCCCGGTGCGGAAGGCGACATAATCCTCCGTATCGTGCTTGAAGCGGCCGACCCTGGCCGGCACTTCGGCGAGGGTGGGCGAGAGCAGGATGTCGATGCTGTCGAACATCGCCGCCATCTGCCGGCCATAGGCGTGGATCTGGCCGATGGCTTCGAGATAATCGGCGCCTGAAAGCCCGTCGGCATAGGCGATGGCACCGCGCGTGACGCCTTCGACATCGTCCGGCCGCAGCTCGCGCCCCTGCCGCGCCAGTGCCTTGCGCACCGACAGGGCGGTGCCGCAGGCGACGATCTTCGTCCAGGCCTGCATCATGCCCTCATGATGCGCCTCTGGCCGCAGCGGGGTGACATGGTGGCCGAGGCTTTCCAGCAGCTTGGCGGCCTTCTCGACCTCGGCCGCGACCTCCGGCGCCACGGGTGTGCCGTCGAATTGCGTGGTGCAAAGGCCGATGCGCAGGCGGGCGGGCGGCGCCTCGATCGCGCGGCGAAAGCCCATGCGCAGGGGCGGGGCGAAATAGGGCGCGCCCTGATCAGGGCCCTGGCATTCGTCCATCATCGCGGCGGAATCGCGGACGGAGCGGGCCAGAAAGCCGTCGATCGCCATGCCGCCCCAGCCCTCGCCGGCATAAGGCCCGTCGGGAAAGCGGGCGCGGGTGGCCTTGAAGCCGAAGAGCCCGCACGAGGCAGCCGGAATGCGCACCGAGCCGCCGCCATCGGAGCCATGCGCCAGCGGCACGATGCCCGCGGCCACAGCGGCGCTGGCGCCGCCCGAGGAGCCGCCGGGGGTGCGCTCAGTGTCCCACGGGTTGCGGGTCGGGCCGCCATATACGGCGCTCTCAGTCGCCGGGCCGATGCCGCCCTCGGGCGAGGTGGTGCGCCCGAAGGTCACCGCGCCGCTGGAGCGGATGCGCGTGAAGATGGAGCTGTCCTGCCCGTAGACGGTATTCTCGAAGAGCTTCGAGCCGTTATGCGAGGGGAAGTCGATGGCCTCGCAGCCGAGATCCTTGATGAGGAAGGGCACGCCGCGAAAGGGGCCGGGCGGCAGGAAGCCGTCGATGGTCTTGCGGGCGACCTTCTCCTGAATCAGCACGACGGCGTTGAGCTTGGGGTTGAGCGCTGCCACCCGCTCCAGCGCCGCATCGAGCAGCTCGGATGGGGTGACCTCGCCCTTCTCGACGAGGGCGGCGAGGCCGGTGGCATCATGGGCGACGTAGTCTTCAGGGGTCATCGGGTCACCATCAGGCTGTTGTGGCCGTGGAAATGATAGAGATCGGCGAATTGGGGCGGCTCGGCGAGCTTGAGATCGGGGGCCTTTTCGAAGAGGGCGGAGAGGCCCGCCAGAAGCTCCAGCCGGGCGAGCGGGGCGCCGACGCAGAAATGGATGCCGCCGCCAAAGGCCGCATGGGCCGGCGCCTTGGCGCGGTAGCGTTCGGGGTCGAAGGTGGCGGCATCGGGATAGACTGCCAGGTCGCGCCCGGCGGCGGCGAGCAGGCAGGCGACCTGGTCGCCGCGCTCGAAGCGGTGGCCGTAGAGCTCGCAGGGCTCGTAGACCCAGCGGGTGAACATGTGCAGCGGCGGATCATAGCGCAGCACCTCCTCGACCAGCGCCTCATCCACCCTGGCGGGTGGCCTCGGCAGCAGCAGCGCGGCAGCATTGCCGAGGGAATGCACAGTGGCCTCGTGGCCGGCGTTGAGCAACAGGATGCAGGTGGTCACCAGCTCGTCGGTGGAGAGCTTTTCGCCCGCCTCCTCCGCCGCGATCAGCTCGGTGATCAGATCGTCGCCGGGCCGCGAGCGGCGCGCGGCGATGACGGCGCGCACGTAAGCGGCGAACGCAGTGGAGGCTTCCATCGCGTCGGCCTCGATCTGCGGGGTGCGGCGGGCCTGGTACATGGCGACCATGGCGTTGGACCAGTCGACGAGCTGGCGCCAATCCTCCTCTGGCGTGCCGAGCAGGCGGCAGATGGCGATGGCGGGAATCGGCTTGGCATAGGCCTCGATCAGGTCGAACGGGCCATCGGGGAAATCGGCGATCAGCTCGGAGCAGAGCGCCTCGATCCCCGGCAACAGCGCGGCGATCCGGCGCGAGGTGAAGGCGCGCAGAACGAGCCCGCGCAGGCGCTTGTGGCGCGGCGGCTCGAGCTCCAGCATCGAATGCGCCTCGATGTCGTAGAAGGGGCGCAGGCGGTCGGGGATGTCCGGCGCGGATTCGGGCGGCGCCTCGCGGCCCATGCGCCTGTCGCGCAGCAGGGCCCCGACCGCCTGGTGAGAGACCGCGCAGACCAGCCCGTACTCCTCCCAATAGAACAGGTCGCCCCCGGCGCGGGCGCGCTCGTAGAAGCCGTATGGGTCCTGGACGAAGGCGGGGTCAGTCGGTGACTGGGAGAGGCGCAGCATGGCGCGAAACTCGCCCGCGCGGCGAGGGAGCGCAAGGGGCGCTCGCGTACCGCTTGACCTTCGCGCCGCGCTTGGGCGAGGTGCGGGGCAGGGGTGCAGGTTTGGCGCCCGAGAGTCACCAGTGGAGGGCGAGATGGCCTATACGATCGACCGCATGATCGAGAATGCCGATATGGCGGATGTCGAGGCGCGCACCCGCGCAGCCCTGGCCGATGCCGGCTTCGGCGTGCTGACGGAAATCGACGTTCAGGCCACGATGAAGGCCAAGATCGGCGAGGAGATGGCGGGCTACAAGATCCTCGGCGCCTGCAGCCCCAAGATGGCCTGGAAGGCCATCGGCGCCGAGCCCCGCATCGGTGCCATGCTGCCCTGCAACGTCATCCTGCGCGAGGTCGATGGCGGGGTGGAGGTCAGCGCTGTCGACCCCGTCGCCTCGATGATGGCGGTGGAGAACCCCGATCTCGGCAGCGTTGCCGGCGGTGTGCGAGAGCAGCTGGCGCAGGCCGTGGCCGCGATCTGAGGCGGCCTGCGCCGGGCGCGGCGCTAGGCCTGTTCCAGCGCCGTGATGATCGGCGAGAAATCGGCGGAGGTCAGGCTGGCCCCGCCGACAAGCGCGCCGTTCAAATTCGGCACCGCGAAGATCTCGGCGGCATTGCTGCCCTTCACCGAGCCACCATAGAGCAGGCTCACTTCGGCCCCATCGGAGAGGCGCTCTTCCAGCCCGGCGCGCAGGGCACCATGCGCCTCTTCGATCTCCGCCGGCCCGGCGGTGAGACCGGTGCCGATGGCCCAGATGGGCTCGTAGGCGATGACGGTATTGGCCGCGGTCGCACCTTCGGGAAGCGATCCCTTGAGCTGCGCGGTGATGACCGCCAGATGCTCGCCCGCCTCGCGCTGGGCCTGGCTCTCGCCGAGGCAGATGATGGCGGTGAGGCCGGCCGCATGCGCCGCGGCGGCCTTGGCGGCAACGTCGGCGTCGCTCTCGCCGTGATCGGCGCGCCGCTCGGAATGGCCGACGATGGCATAGGTCGCGCCGGCATCGGCCAGCATCGGGGCAGAGATATCGCCGGTATGGGCGCCTTTGGGCTCGGCATGGCAATCCTGCCCGCCAGAGGCCAGCGGCGTGCCTTGAAGCGTGGCGCTAAGGGCGCTGAGCAAAGTGGCCGGCGGGCAGAGCAGCACGGTCACATCCGGGGAGGGGTGGGCCGTGAGAAGGGCGCGCACTTCGTCCAGCGCGCCTTTCAGGCCGTTCATCTTCCAGTTACCGGCAGCGATCTTTCTGGGCATGTGCGCCTCCCTTTGGCCTACGGGCTAGCAGGGGGGCGGCGTGCCGACAATCGCGGCGCGCGCTGTTTGCGCTAGCGCTGGCCGGTGTTTGCGCTAGCGGGGGCCTGGCTCAGCCAAGCTGCGCGCCGAGGCTCTCGTCGAACTTGATCGATTCGCCGCAGCCGCATTCGTCGACGACGTTGGGGTTGCGAAAGCGGAAGCCAGATTCGAGCAGGGAGACCTCGTAGTCGATCTCGGTACCGAAGAGGAACATCTGCGCCATCGGTGCGATCATCACCACGGCGCCGTCCTGCTCGACGACCTCGTCATGCGGATCGACAGCATCGGTATAGTCGAGCGTGTATTCCATGCCCGCACACCCGCCCTTCTTGACGCCAAGGCGCAGGCCCTTGTGGCCCTTGCGGGTCATCAGAGTGGAGATCTGCTTGGCGGCGGCCGGCGTGAGCGACACGGCCTGCTTTCCGGGGATCGAGAACATGGGCCCTCCTTTACACCTCGCAAGATAGGACGGGCGCGCCGCTCTCTCAAGTGGCGCGCCCGGGTGTCAGCCATGCGAAAGGGTCAGAGGCCCATGCAATTTGCGTAATAGGTCACTGTCGCCGGCCAGTCGGAGAAGACGCCGGCGACGCCGGCCTTCTGCGCGAGGGCATCGAGCACCTCGAAATAGTCGCCGTCATTGTCGATCGCCGGGGTGATGGAGTTGTAGTACCAGCCGCCGCCGTTGCCGAGCGGGCCGGAGCGCTCCAGCGACCAGGCGATGATGTTGATATCGGCGGCCTTCAGCTGGTTGGCCAGCTCGGATGCGACGATCTCGCCCGCCTCGTTCAGCGTCAGCAGGAAGGGGATGGCCGGGGCGACGTAGTTCACGCCCTGCTCCTTCAGCTCGGCCGGTCTCCAGCCCCAGGTGGCGGGGTCGTTGCCGTCAAGGCCCGGGACGGAGCTGTCGTCGATCAGGTAGACCGCCTGGGCGCCGAAATCGGGGGTGTTCTCGATCCAGTATTTGACCACGTCGAAGTTGAAGCTCTGCGGGTAGACACGGGAGGGGTCGATGCCGGCATCGACATATTCGTCGATCATCGCCTGGGCGTAGTCGTCCATCGTGTATTCGCCGAAGGGCATCTCGACCGAGGGGTCCTTCAGTTCGGGCGTGAAGTCGGCGCCGAGTTCGTCGAAGAGCGCGATGCTCTCGGCATGGGTCAGCAGATCGGCGTTCGACGAGTAGAGATCGGTGCGGAAGGCGGGGGTGCCGGCGAGGTACTCCTCGGGCGTGGTGCCGGCGGAATTGGCGCCGTCCATCTTGGGCTGCAGCGTCTGAAACTCGGCCAGGGTGATGTCGGAGGTGCGGCATTCGGCGGTGGCCGGGGCGTCGCCTTCGGCGGCGGTGAACGGCGTGGTGCAGCTGTCGTTCAGATCGGTGGCCACGATGTTGGTCGTCGTGTGCAGGTCGTTCTGGGCATGGCGGCAGACCAGCTGCAGGTCAGAGGTGAAGGTGACGTCGCATTCCAGGATGCCGGCGCCCATCGTGGCGGCGGCCATGTTGGACTGGCGCGTATGCTCGGGGAACATCAGCGGCGCGCCGCGGTGGCCGATGGAGAAGGCGGTGCGGGCCGGCTCTTGGCTCTCGCAGGCGAGAAGGGCGTCCTTGAGGGCGCCGTCTTCCATCTGGTCGATCAGATAGGCCGGGCGGGGGCCGTAGGAGATGGCCGGGTCGGCCATGGCGGGCAGGGCGATGAGGGAGAACGCGGCGAGCGCGCTGGTGCGGAGGAGGGGCATGGAGTGTCCTTGCGACGGCTGTTGATGCCCGTGCTGGTAGGGCAGGCTCGGCAACGGAAGGGCGACGGCGCGGCGAAGGTTTTGTGACGGGGGCTCAGTCCCCGCCCGGCTTCCGTTGTGGAACCTCTGCCGTTTTGCGGGGCAGCGGCTGTGACCCACCCTACGGCAGGGCCTCGGCGAGCCCTTGCGTGGCGAAGGTCACGGCAATGGCCCAGCCGAAGGAGGCCAGGGTGCCGATGATGACATATTCGCTGGCGGCGCGGTTCTCGGCCACGGTGCCGAAGCGCAGGATCGACTTTGCGGCGATGAGAAATCCGATGGCGGCCGGCTCGCCGATCAGCAGGAGCAGGAAGATCAGCCCGCGCTCCAGATAGCCGATCGCCGCGCCGCCGCCGGGCAAGCCGAGCCCGCCGGCCTCATCCGCGGGCAGGCCGCCCGGGGCGAGGCCGGTCATCAGCTTGGCGATGGCGAAGCTGCCGGCGCGGGTGGCGATCAGCAGCCCCGCGCCGTAGGTCAGCCAGCGCGGCGCCTCGGGCAGGTGCGGCGCCCAGAGACTGGCTTCCCAGAGGCCCGGCATGAGGATGGCCAGCGCCGCGAGCGTGGCCAGATGCGCCGCCTGATCGATCAGGAAGGCGGCCAGCCCGGCGCGGCGGGTGAGCGCCTTCGCGCAATCGATGGCCAGATGCGCCAGCGCCAGCGCGAGAAGCGGCAGGGCGGCCGTCAGGCTGGTCGGCGCCAACGCCGCCGCGAGCAGCGCCAGATGCACGCCGGCATGGGCGAGCAGGGCCAGCGGCTCTCCCTCCGCCTTGCGCCGCGCCATGCCGTTGCTCTGCAAGGCGAAGTCGCCGAGTGCATGGGCGGCGAGGAGGGCGGCGAAGGTGGCGATCACGACGGCGCCTCCCAGGCGGCCAGGGCCTTCAGGATCGTCCCCCAGCCGGCGCCGGAGAGGCGCGACTGCATGGCCTGGCGGGTGAGGCCCAGCTCAGCGGCGAGGTCTTCATGGCGGGGCGGGTCGTCCGGGGTGCCCAGCGCGTCCAGCGCATGGATCACCGCCTCCGCCTGGGTGCGCGTCCAGCGGCCTGCGATTTCTCCGCAGGCGGCGAGCAGGGCCTGATGCAGGGGCGTGATGCCAGCCCCCGCGATGGCCAGCCGCTCGCGGGCCGGCAGGTCATCGAGCAGGCGGCCCGAGGTCTCGAAGGCAGGGCCAGCGCCTGCGGCGATGCCGGCCGGCGGCAGCTCCGCCGTGCCGATGCCGATGGCGATGCGAGTCTCGGCGGGTGGGGCGATGCCCTGGAGATGCGCGAGGATCTGCAGCGTGAGCCGCAGGGCGCGCGGTGCCTCGGCCAGATATATCTGCCAGCCATCGCCGCGGTAGCGCCCGAAGGCGGCGCCCTCGTCGGCGGCCAGCAGGGTGAGGCTCTCCAGCAGGCCAGAGAGGGCCTCTGCCGTCAGCTCTGACGAGCCGACGATATCTCCGGTGAGGACGGCCTGGGACATGAGCAAAGAAAAACCCTTGCTCTCATCAGATGCAAGGGTTTTCTTTTGCTATCGGGAGAAGCAAGATAATACCCTTGCTTACATGAAGCCCAGCTCCAGCCGGGCCTCGTCGCTCATCATGTCCATGCCCCACTGGGGGGACCAGACCATCTCGACATCCACCTGCTTCACGCCGGGCAGCGGCTCGACGGCGTCGGCCACCCAGCCGGGCATCTCGCCGGCCACGGGGCAGCCGGGCGCGGTGAGCGTCATGTAGATGGTCACCGCGCTCTCGGCGTCGATCTCGATCGTGTAGACGAGACCGAGGTCGTAGATGTTCACCGGGATCTCTGGGTCATAGACCGTGCGGCAGGCCTCGACGATCTGCTCGTAGAGCGGGTGATCGGTTGTCGAGGGCTTGATCAGCGGGGTGCCTTCGAGCTGGTCATCGGGCATGGGGCGTCTCCGGCTATTCCTGAGTGAAAGATAAGGATTGTGGCGCCGGGCGTAAAGGCCACCCCGGGGGAGTGACGTCGGGAACGCAAAAGAGCGCGCCAATACCCGCACCACCGGGATCGGCCCCGCCCTTCGCGTTCAAATCGGAGTGACCGGGCAGGCGCACGCCCGGCTTGGGGGGCTAGTTCGCCCCGAAGCCATGCATCCGGCGCGACCATTGCAGCGCCACGAAGCCGCCCTTCACCCGCGGCAGCAGGAAGAGCGAGAGCGCGACGGCAAGGGTTGTCAGCGACAGCGCCATCACCAGCGGCTCTGGATGGAACCAGGCCCACATGAAGTGAATGGCGAAGCCGACGATATGCCCCACCAGCAGGATGGTGATGTAGGCCGGGCCGTCATCGGCGCGCTGGGCGGTATAATCCTCACCGCAGACAGCGCATTTTTCGTTTACCTTGAGGTAGGAATGCAGAAGCTTCCCCTCGCCGCAATGCGGGCAGCGCTCGCGCAGGCCCCGCCGCAGCGCCGGCCAGAGCGGCCGGTCATCCACGGTTACATCGCCGAGGGCGCCCTGGCGGGCGGCGGGCGTGTCGGTCTGGCTCATCGGGGCCTCCAATCGGAACAGGCGAGTCTGTCTTCCCCCTAGATGGGGCAAGCTGCCCTCGGGTTAAAGCCCCATTGCCCCCTCGCGTCGCTGTGACGCGCCAGCTGCGCCCCGCCGGCGACGGAACCTCTGCCGCGGCTCGTTGGAGGGGCAGTCCGGCAGGGAAGCCGGCAGCAAGTAGGAGGCTGAAATGAAGATGACCATCCTCATGGCCGCGATGTTGGCAGGTGTGGGCGTACAGGCGACGGCGCAGGCCGGCCCCGGCGGGCCGTTCGGCGAGCGCCCGGATTTCGAGACACTCGACACCGATGGCGACGGCGCGCTGACGCTCGCCGAGCTGACCGCGCAGATGCGGGGCCGGTTCACCGAGGCCGACAGCAACGGCGACGGGGCCGTCTCGGCCGAAGAGATGGCCGCGGCCATCGTGGCGGCGGCGGAAGCCAATGCAGGCGCGATGAGCGAGCGGCTCGTCGAGCGCATGGACATCGACAAGGACGGAGTTCTCTCGGTGGAAGAGCTCGGCGCCCGGATGCCGAACCCCGCCATGATCTTCGACCGCATGGATGCCGATGACGACGGCAGCCTCTCGGCCGAGGAATATGCCGCAATCACCGAGCGCATGGGCCGGATGGGCCCGCGCCATGGCGGCGCCTGGATGCGCGGCGAGCACCGCGGCCCCGGCCTGTGGCGCGGCGCCCACCATGGGCCCGGCGAGATGCGCTGGGGCCCGGCCAGCGAGGGGACTGGCAGTGACGAGGGCTGATGCCGCCCAGATGGGGGCGCTCGGCACGGCCGGGCGCCCTCTCGCCGATGGCGGGGCCCTCGGCGCCGTGCGGCGTGGACTGCGCCGGGGCCGGGGCGTAGCGTCTTCGGCCATGAGCGAGACCACCGATCCGGCGCGCACGCCCGACCCGGCTGACCCGGATGCGGGCCTTCTGGCCGACTATGCCGCCGGCGAGCCCGGGGCCGCCGCGGCGCTGACAGAGCGGCTCGGCCCGCGCGCCTTCGCGCAGGCCTACCGCATGCTGCTGGATGTCGCCGAGGCCGAGGATGTGGCGCAGGAGGCGCTGCTGCGGCTCTGGCGCGCGGCGCCCGGCTGGCGGCATGGCGAGGCCAAGGTTTCGACCTGGCTCTACCGGGTGACGGCCAATCTCGCCACCGACCGGCTGCGCCGGCGCGGGCGCTCGGCCCCGTTGGAGGCGGCGCATGAGCCGGAGGACGAGACCCCCGGCGTCACCTCCCGCATGCAGGAAAGCGCCCGGGCGCTGGCCTTGCGCGATGCGCTGGCCGGGCTACCTGCGCGGCAGGCCGAGGCGGTGTCGCTGCGGCATCTCGAAGAGCTCGGCAATCCGGAAATCGCCGAGATCATGGACATCGGCGTCGAGGCGGTGGAAAGTCTCGTCGCCCGCGGCAAGAAAGCGCTGAAGGCGGCCCTGCTGCCGCAGAAAGGCGCGTTGGGGTGGCACGATGACTAGGCCGGAAGACGACGAGATGGACGAGCTGTTCGGCGCGGCGCGTGCGAGCACGCCGGCGCCCTCGGCCGATTTCATGGCCCGCCTGCGCGCCGATGCCGAAAGCGCCCAGCCGCGCCGGCGCCCGGTGGTGGCGATGGCGCAGCAGCCGGCAATGTCGGGCGGTGGCACGCTCGCGATGGGCGGCGGCTTTGTCGGCGACATCGGCGGCTGGCCCTCGCTGACCTTCCTCGGCCTCGCGGCGCTGACCGGCCTGTGGTTCGGCCTGGCCGCGCCCGGAAACCTTGGCGAGGCGATGGCGGCCCTGCTGGGCGAGAGCGTGACGCTGGACATCATGCCATCAGCCGAGGTGTTCGAGGCGGAGGAATTCTGATGCAGAAGCCGCCAAAGCCAAAGCCAAGCCGCGCCTGGCGCATCGCGCTGGTCGTGTCGCTGGGGCTGAACCTGCTCGTGTTCGGGCTGGCGATCGGCGCGGTGATCGGCGGCAATGTCGGCCCCGGCATGCGGCCGCCGGTCGAGCTGTCGCTCGGGCCTATTTCCCGCGCCCTCTCTGATGACGACCGCCGCGCGCTGCGCCGCGAACTTGGCCGCCAGCTGGCCCAGCGCGGCGTTGCCGAGCCGGATGACAGCGCTTCGCTGGAAGCGCTGGTGGCGGCGGTGCGCACTGATCCGTTCGAACCCGAAGCGGTGCGCGATGTGCTCGAGCGCCAGATGCAGCGTGCCATGTCGGCGGGCGATGCGGGCCGCGAGGCGTTCATCGCCCGGCTGGAGGGCAAGAGCCCAGAAGAGCGCGAAGCCTTCGCGGAAAGGCTGGAGAGCGAGACACGCCGTCGCCCCGGCCCGCCTTCGTTCGGACCCGGGCCCCGCGACGACTAGCGCTGTGGTCGGCCCGGGGAGCCGGCCTCAGGCCGCCGGCCGGCTGAGGCTCACCATATTGCGCCCGGCCAGCTTGGCCGAATAGAGCGCCGCATCCGCCCGCTCGAACAGCGTCGGCCCGCCCGGGCATTCACCGGCGCCGAGTGCCACGCCGATCGACACGGTCACCTTCACCGTATCGCTGCCAAGCGCGCGCGGCCCGGCGCTGCCCAGCTCGAAGGGCCTGTCTTCGATGCCTGAGCGCAGCCGCTCCGCCGCCGCGGCGGCGGCCTCGTCATCGGTATCGGGCATGACGATCAGGAATTCCTCGCCCCCGATCCGCGCCACCAGATCGCCCATGCGAATGCGGGCGGCCAGGCGGTGCGCCACCTCGGCCAGCACCTTGTCGCCGATGGCATGGCCGTGGCTGTCATTGATGTCTTTGAAATGGTCGATATCCAGCACCATCACCGCCGCCATCTGCCCGGTGCGCGCCGCCTCATCCGTCACCCGCTTCAGGGCGGGCAGGGCGTAGCGGCGGTTATGCAGGCCGGTCAACGCATCGGTCACCGAGCTTTCCACCCCGCGGCGCAGCTTGTCGCGTGCCCGGTCAGCGCGCGATTTCTGCAGCAGCAGCGCCTTCAGCCGGTGCATCAGCTCGCCGGTGCGCACCTGGGCGGTGACGACGTCATCGACGCCGAGATCGAGTGACATGGCCGCCATATCCGGCATGTCGGGCGGCACGATGGCGATCTGCACGCTGTGCCGTGTGACGCCCCGGCTGCGCAGCTCGGCAATCAGGCGGAACAGCTCGCCGGGGCGCAGCCCCTCTGCCGTGGCGTCGATGACGAAGAGATCGGCCGACTTGCCCGCGCCGATGCGGGTGAGCAGACCGCGCGGGTCGAGCACCTCGCCGCCGCCGGGCAACCGGTCGAGCACCGAGGCGACGCTGGGCAGAATCGCCTGACCCTCGGGCACGATCACGTTGACGGGGCCGGGATGGTGGAAATCTTCGGCCTCTTCGGCAAAGCCGAGCGCGTGGTGCATATCCTCCTTCAGGCAGAGCTCGTTCATCATGTCGGCCCGGCGCAGCAGCCGGCGCACCTGCGCCTGCAACATCACCGGGTCGATGGGCCGGGCGCACAGATCGTCTGCGCCCGCGCGCAGCACCGCCAGGCGCAGCGACGGGTCGGTCAGCCGGCCGATGGCGATGACGGGCACGTTGCGGGTCTTCGGATCGGACCGCAGGCCCGCGAGGAAGGAAAAGGCCGAGGCCGCCGGCGCAACAACGCCGAGCAGGATGAGACCCGGAGCGCCGCGCATCAATTCGATCTGGGCATCGGCCGAACTTTCAGCCACGACGATATCGTACTGCGCCTCGGCAAGAGCAGAGCGCGTAAGTATCCTGCTGGAGACCGTCGGGTCGTATATGAGGATGCGAGCGGGCAAGGGCGGGCCTGACTGGAAATATCTCGGTTTTTCTTAAAACGCCGAACCGTTAAGAATTGGTTTCCATCGCAAGGGGGGCGTGGGTGACACCGGAACAAGCAGAAATCACGGCGATCGAGGCTTTGGCCTGGCTGGTGACGGATGATGAGCTGCTGCCCGTCTTCCTGGGCGCCTCGGGCGCGGAGCTCGGGCAGCTGCGCGAGGCGGCGGGCGACCCGGCGACGCTCGCCTCGGTGCTCGATTTCATCCTGCTCGATGACGAATGGGTGCGCCGTTTCGCCGATCAGACCGGCCAGAAGCCGGAGCGGCTGATGCAGGCGCGCGCCGCCCTGCCCGGCGCCGAGCAGGTACACTGGACATGAGCGCCGCGGCCGGGCGCGGCTTTCGCGGGATCATCCTCGACAAGGACGGCACGCTCTTCGATTTCAACGCCACCTGGGGCGAATGGACGGCGACCCTTATCGCCGAGCTGGCCGGGGGCGACCCTGCGCTGGAAGCCGCGATGGCGGCGGCGATGGGTTACGATCCGGCGGCGCGCAGCTTCGCGCCCGGCTCGCCCGTCATCGCCGGCACCGCCGACGAGGTGGCCGAGCTGATCCTGCCGCTGATGCCCGAGCCTCCGACCCAGGCCGAACTGATTGCGCAGATGGATGCGATGTCGGCCCAGGTGCCGCAGGTGCCGGTGGCGCCGCTCGCGCCGCTGCTGGCCGAGCTGGGGCAGGGCCGCGCGCTGGGGCTGGTCACCAACGATGCCGAGGCGCCGGCGCGGGTGCATCTGGAAGCGGCGGGCATCACCGGCGCCTTCGCCTTCATTGCCGGCTACGATTCGGGCCATGGCGCCAAGCCAGCGCCGGGCCAGCTGCTCGCCTTCTGCGCCGCCACCGACCTGGAACCCGCAGGGGTACTGATGGTCGGCGATTCCACGCATGATCTGCTCGCTGCCCGCGCCGCAGGGATGCAGGCCGTCGGCGTGCTCACGGGCCCGGCGAACGAGGCCGCACTCGCGCCCCATGCCGCGGCGGTCCTACCCTCGCTGGCCGCACTACCGGGCTGGCTGCAGGGCACCTGAGCGACCATTCCTGTCGCAAAGAGCAAACTTCGGCCCGCCGCCTTGCGCGAGACTTCTCCTCGCAGGGGCCATCCCGCCCCTTGAGGAGCGTGGGATCGCATGAACGAGCCAATACGCCGCCGCCGGGCCGGGGGACGCGCCGCGAACACGCTGAAACGGGGCGGCGCCGATCTACACCAGAGCGCCTGGCGACTGCCGGTCAATACCGACCGCCCGACAGAGCCGCTGTGGCCCGAGGGCGTGCAGGCCATCCACGACGGCGCCATGCGCATCCTCGAAGAGATCGGCATCGACTTTCTCAACGAAGAGGCGCTGCAGATCTTCCGTGAGGCGGGCGCCATCGTCTCTGGCGAGAATGTGCGGCTTGGCCGGGACTTCGTGATGGAGATGGTGGGCAAGGCGCCCGCGGAGTTCACCATCACCCCGCGCAACCCCGAGCGGCAGATCACCATCGGCGGCAAGCACATCCTGTTCGGCAACGTTTCCTCTCCGCCCAATTACATGGACCTGACCATGGGGCGGAAGATGCCGGGAACGCGCGAGCAATGCGCGAACCTCCTGCGCCTCACCCAGGCGTTCAACTGCATCCATTTCGCCGGCGGCTACCCGGTGGAGCCGGTGGATATCCACGCCTCTGTCCGCCATCTCGACGTGCTCTTCGACAAGCTGACGCTGACCGACAAGGTGGCCCATGCCTATTCGCTGGGCCCGACGCGGGTGGAAGACGTGATGGAGATGGTGCGCCTCGCGGGCGGGCTCTCGGAAGACGAGTTCCGCGCCCGCCCGCACATGTACACCAACATCAACTCCTCCTCGCCGCTCAAGCACGATTACCCGATGATCGACGGCTGCCTGCGCCTGATCCGTGCCGGGCAGGCGGTGATGGTGACGCCCTTCACGCTGGCGGGGGCCATGGCGCCGGTGACGATGGCGGGCGCGGTGACGCTGAGCATTGCCGAGGCGCTCTCGGCCATCGCGCTGTTCCAATACGTCCGGCCCGGCGTGCCCTGCGTGATCGGCACCTTCACCTCGAACGTCGATATGAAGTCGGGAGCGCCGGCCTTCGGCACGCCCGAATATATGCGGGCGACACAGATGACCGGGCAGATGGCGCGGTTCTACGGGCTGCCGCTGCGCGCCTCCGGCTCCTGCGCTGCCAACGTGCCGGACGGCCAGGCGATGTGGGAGACCGCGAATTCGCTGTGGAGCGCGGTGCAGTCGGGCGCCAACGTGGTCTATCATGCGGCCGGCTGGCTGGAGGGAGGGCTGATCGCTTCCCCCGAGAAATTCGTCATGGATTGCGAGATGCTCCAGATGATCCAGCGCTACATGGAGCCAGAGCTGGTGGCGACGGGGCCGGAGGATATCGCCTTCGATGCCATCCGCGAGGTCGGCAGCCACGGGCATTACTTCGGCATCCAGCACACACAGGACCGCTACGAGACTGCATTCTACTCGCCCTTCGTCAGCGACTGGCGCAACTTCGAGGCCTGGGAGCAGGCGGGCGCGGTGTGGACGCCGGAGCGGGCGCACCGGATCTATCACGAGATCCTCGACAGCTTCGTGCCGCCGCCCATCGGCGATGCCGAGCGCGGCGCGCTGGAGGAGTTCGTGGCCCAGCGGAAGGAAGAGGGCGGGGCGCCGACCGACTTTTGACAGTCCGCTGCCCTGGCCAGCCTCCCGCCCGCCCACCCCGGCGCGCCAGGGCAGCTTGGCGCGAGCGGGGCGGGGTTGGGGCGGGCTTGAAGGTGGGGACTCGGCTGAGAGGCCGTTTGCTGGCAGGTCTGCCATCAAACAGGCCTCATCAAGGGTGCGAGCGAGTCGCCCCGCATCAAGGAGCTTCGCCCGCCTGCGGCGGCGGCCTTTGGCCGTCCTTGACCCGGGACGACTCGCGGGGGCGCCCGGATGGCGGGTGGCCTAGTCGGCGGCGGGCTTAGGCGCAGCCTCGTCGCGCTTGGCGGTCAGAACAGGGCCGGGGCGGGTGAGCGTGCCGCCGATGCGGTCGGGCGCCGGCGGCTCGATGCGGCTGGGGCCGTAGGGGGCGAGCGGCGACGGTTCCGTCGGCTCATCCTTCACCGGTTCGAGCTGCGTCGCAGGGTCGGCTTCGGCCGCCGGGGCGGGCAGGGCGGCGGCTGCCGGTTCGGCAGCCGGCTGCGGCGCGGCGACCACGGCGCTCTCGCGGGGGCGGCGAAAGACCATCAGGTTCTGGAAGGTCGTCGTTTTGCCGGTGAGGCCCGCGCGCTCTTCGGCGGGCAGCGTGTCGGTGCGGATATATTCCCACCCATCGGCACCCAGCTCGTTCATCGCCGCTTCCAGCGCATGGGCGAAGCGATCCTCCGGCGCTTTCACGCCCTTGATCTTCGCGCCCTTTTTCGGCGCCGGTACGACGCGATACTCATATGCTTGCATGACAGAAATCCCAAATCCCGATGCCCGCTCTAGCAAGAGCGGGCCCGGGCGCCAAGGCGCAACGCCGCTTTCGCGCCCGGCCGGGCGGGGCGGCGCCTAAAGGCCGAGCTTGGCGGCTACGATATCGTTCACCGCCTTGGGATTTGCCTTGCCGCCGGTCGCCTTCATCACCTGGCCGACGAACCAGCCGGCGAGCTTGGGATTGGCCTTTGCCTTTTCCACCTGCGCGGGATTGGCCGCGATCACCTCGTCGACCGCCGTCTCGATGGCGCCGGTATCGGTGACCTGGCGCATGCCGCGCTCTTCGACGATGACGGAGGGATCGCCCCCCTCGGTGTAGACGATCTCGAACAGATCCTTGGCGATCTTGCCGGAGATGTCGCCCTTCACGATCAGCCCGATGATGCCGCCGAGCTGGGCTGGGGAGACGGGGCTTTCGGTGATGGCCTTGTCGCCATCCTTCTTCAGCCGCCCGAAGAGCTCGTTGAGCACCCAGTTGGCCGCGAGCTTGCCGTCTGATGCGGCGGCGACCTCTTCGAAGAAGGCAGCGCTCTCGCCCTCGGCCGTCAGGACGGAGGCGTCGTAATCGGACAGGCCGTAATCGGCGATGAAGCGGGCCTTCTTGGCGTCGGGCAGCTCGGGCAGGGAGGCTTCGATCTCATCGACCCAGGCCTGCTCGATCTCCAGCGGCAGCAGGTCGGGATCGGGGAAGTAGCGGTAATCATGCGCCTCTTCCTTCGACCGCTGGGTGCGGGTCTCGCCCTTGTCGGGGTCGAAGCCGCGCGTTTCCTGATCGACCTCGCGGCCATCTTCCAAGAGCGCGATCTGGCGGCGGGCCTCGACCTCGATGGCCTGCTGGATGAAGCGCGTCGAGTTCATGTTCTTGATCTCGCAGCGGGTGCCCAGATGGCTGAAATCGCCCGTCTCGCGGAAGCGCTCGTAATCGCCGGGCCGGCAGACCGAGACGTTGACGTCGGCGCGCAGGTTGCCGTTCTGCATGTCGCCGTCGCAGGTGCCGAGATAGCGCATGATCTGGCGCAGCTTGAGGATATAGGCGGCGGCCTCCTCCGGGCTGCGGATATCGGGGCGCGAGACGATCTCCATCAGCGCCACACCGGCGCGGTTGAGATCGACGAAGCTGAGCTGCGGGTCCATGTCGTGGATCGACTTGCCGGCATCCTGCTCGAGGTGGATGCGCTCGATCCGTACGAGGCGGGCCTTGCCGTCGCCCAACTCCACCAGCACTTCGCCCTCACCCACGATGGGGTGGTAGAGCTGGCTGATCTGGTAGCCGGCCGGCTGGTCCGGGTAGAAATAGTTCTTCCGGTCGAAGGCGGAATTGAGATTGATCGCCGCCTTCAGGCCGAGGCCGGTGCGCACCGTTTGGGCCACGCAGCCTTCGTTGATGACGGGCAGCATGCCGGGCATGCCGGCATCGACAAAGGAGACGTTGGAATTGGGCTCGGCGCCAAATTGCGTCGAGGCGCCGGAGAACAGCTTGGCCTTCGATGCGACCTGAGCATGGACCTCCATGCCGATCACCAGTTCCCAGTCGCCGGTGGCGCCCGAGATGCGTTTCGGCTTGGGGGATTCGTATGTCAGATCGAGCATGACGCGCCTCGTCCTGTTAGGGATGCGGATGAATAGGCAAAGCGCGGCTGGCCCGCAAGCCTCGGTACGGGCAGAGATTTTGAGAAAGGCTCGGCGGCTTTCAGCGCTAAGGCGTTCATAATTGGCGATTTTCGATTGATCGGGCCGGGAACTCGCGCCATTGTCCGCGCCATGTCTGCCCTGCGCGCCGCCATTCTGCTTGCCGCCGCGCTTCAAGCCACGCCCCTGAAGGCCGAGCTGGTGACCCCGGCCTGGCCCCCGGCGCCCATGCTGGAAGCGCCCGAAGCCCGCCCCGTGCCCCGACCGGCATGGGTAGAGCAGATTCCTCCCGTGCAGACTGGCGCCCGCGTGCGCCCCGTGGCGAGAGACCCTTTCCTGCCCGCTGCCCGCTGGGCGCGCGTCGGCACCCCGGCCTTGTGGACGCGGGCCGCGCTCTCGGCGATGGAGGATCACGGTGAGCCGCTGGTCGACACGCTGCCCCGCGACATCGACACCTGGTGCCCCGGCTATTCGCGCGGGACAGAGGAAGACCGCCGTGCCTTCTGGGTGGGGCTGATCTCGGCCCTGTCATGGTACGAAAGCACCCATCGCCCCAGCGCCGTGGGCGGCGGCGGGCAATGGTACGGGCTGATGCAGATCTACCCCTCGACCGCGCGGCACTACGGCTGCCGGGCCGACAGCGGTTCTGAGCTGCAGGATGCCGAGGACAACCTCTCCTGCGCCATCCGCATTCTGGCTACCACCGTGCCGCGCGACGATGCCGTGGCGCTGCATGACGGGCGCTGGCGCGGGGTGGCGGCCGATTGGGGGCCGATGACCAACTCGGCCAAGCGCGCCGCCATGTCGGCCTGGACACGCAGCCAGAGCTATTGCCAGATCCATCTGGCGCCACGTACCGCCATCCGCCCCATCGCCCGCCCGCAGCGGACGATGGTGCAGACGGTTCTGGCCGATTAGGCCGTCGCCGCCTCGGGGCGCATCCGGTCGACCATCTCGCGCAGATCGCGGCTGAGGCCGGGCGTCTCCGCCACGCGGGTGAGCTCGGCCTGGATGAGCGCCTGCCGATCCTCGCCATAGCGCCGCCAGGTCTGGAAGGCCGTGGAGAGGCGGGCGGCGGCCTGCGGGTTTCCCTTGTCGGTGCGGATCACCCAGTCTGTCAGCAGCTTGTAGCCGGCCCCATCTGCCCGGTGAAAGCCCGCTGCATTGCCCGAGAGGGCACCGATGACGGCGCGCAGGCGGTTGGGGTTTTTCGGATTGAAGGCGGGATGCTCCGTCAGCTCGGTCACCAGCTCGACCGCGCGCTCGGGTGCGGCGGAGACGATCTGCAGGGTGAACCACTTGTCCATCACCAGGGGGTCGTCGGCCCAACGCTTGGCGAAAGCGGACAGCTCGTCTTGCCCCTCCCCGATGCTCAGCAGGGCGCCGAGCGCGCCGATGCTGAGGGTCATGTTGTCAGCGTTTGCGAACTGGCCGCGCGCGGCCGCGCCGCCATCCGACCGGGTGAGATAGGCGAGGGCCGCGTTCGCCAGCTGGCGCTTCCCGGCGGGGCCGGGATCGGGCGAGTAGGGGCCGGCGACCTGGTTCTCGTCATAGATGCGGCGGAGCGCGGCGCCGTGCGTGCGGGCGATCTCGTCCTTCAGCGTCTCGCGCCCGGCATGAACGGCGTCGGGGTCGACCGCCCGGCCAGCGGCGGCTTCGCTGGCGGCGAGATCGTCTTCGCTCGGCAGGCCCATGAGCAGGGCGCGGAAGGCCGGGTCGAGGTCGGGCTCGACCAGCACCTGGCCGAGGGCGCCGATATAGGCGTCGGGGCCGGTTTCATCGCCGTTGATCATGCCGGTCAGCACGCGCCGGGCCAGCGACTGGCCGGCATCCCAGCGATTGAAGGCGTCCGTGTCGTTCGCGAAGAGGAAGGCCTCTTCGCCGGCATCGCTCTTCCGCTCGACGATCACCGGGGCCGAGAAATCCCGCAGGATCGAGAGGACGGGCTTGGCGCCCAGCCCATCGAAGGTGAAGCTCTGCCGCTGATCTGTCAGCTCCAGCACCTGGGTCGGCACGGCCTCGTCACCATTGGGCGAGAGCAGGCCGACCGCGATGGGCATATGGAGCGGTTTCTTGTCGGGCTGGCCGGGGGTGGGCGGCGTTTTCTGTTCCAGCGTCAGGGTATAGGTGCCGCCCTCGAAGCTTTCTTCGACACTCACGCGCGGCGTGCCGGCCTGGGCATACCAGCGCTTGAACTGGGTCAGGTCGCGGCCCGTGGTGTCTTCAAACACCTTCAGCCAGTCTTCCACCGTGGCGGCCTCGCCATCGTGCCGCTCGAAATAGAGATCGAGCGCCTTGCGATAGGCCTCGGGCCCGACAAGGCGGTGCAGCATCGAGATCACCTCGGCGCCCTTTTCGTAGACCGTCCGGGTATAGAAGTTGTTGATCTCGACGAAGCTTTCCGGCCGCACCGGGTGCGCCAGCGGGCCGCCGTCCTCGCGGAACTGGATGCTGCGCATCATCTGCGCATCCTCGATGCGTTTGACGGGCGCAGAGCGCAGGTCGGAGGTGAAGCTCTGGTCGCGGAAGACCGTCAGCCCCTCTTTCAACGACAGCTGAAACCAGTCGCGGCAGGTGATGCGGTTGCCTGTCCAGTTGTGGAAATACTCGTGTGCGATCACCGCCTCGATCTGCTCGTAATCCTTGTCGGTCGCCGTCTCCGGAGAGGCGAATACCAGCTTGGGGTTGAAAATGTTCAACCCCTTGTTCTCCATCGCACCGGAATTGAAGTCTCCCACTGCCACGACGTTGAAGATGTCCAAGTCGTATTCGCGCCCGTAGACCTCTTCATCCCACTTCATCGAGCGGATCAGCGCCTCCATCGCGAAGGCACATTTATTTAGATCGGCCTCGCGCACCCAGACGTTCAGCTCGACATCGCGGCCTGACATGGTGGTGAAACGGCCCGGATGGTTCACCAGATCGCCCGCGACCAGCGCGAACAGATACGACGGTTTCGGCCAGGGATCGTCCCACTCGGCCCAGCCGTCGCCATTGCCCGCCTTGTTGCCGTTGGAGAGCAGCACAGGCAGGTCGCTTTCGACGCGCACATAGAAGGGGGCCATCACGTCGGGCCGGTCGGGGTAATAGGTGATGTGGCGGAAGCCCTCGGCCTCGCACTGGGTGCAATACATGCCGCTCGACATGTAGAGGCCTTCGAGCGTGGTGTTCTCCTCCGGCGCGATCTCGACCTCCGCCTCGAACACGAAGTCGCCCTCGGGCACCGCACAGGTCAGGCCCTTCTCCGTCAGCTCGGGCGAAATCTCCTGCCCGTCGATCTTCGCCCAGATGAGCTTCAGATCCTCGCCATGCAGGAAAAAGGGTTGTTTCGGCGCCGCCGGATTGGGCCGAAAACTCACCCGCGAGATCACGCGCGTTGCCTTCGGGTCGAGCCGGAAGGTCAGCTCGGTGCGGTCCACCAGCCAGCCCGGCGCGGTGTATTCGGCGAGATAAATGGTCTCGGTTTCGCTCATGGCCTGGCTCGCTTTGTGGATGTTGTCTCGGCGCCTATGCGCCCTAGCTATGGTGTAAATGCCCCGCCGAGGGGCCGCAACAATGACCCCAGTCGAAGGAGTCTCCCATGTCCGCGTCTGAAACGAACACCGAAAAAGCTGCCAAGAAGCATTCTGTGCCCCTGATCGGCATGGCTGTCGTGGCGATTTTTGGCGTGGTCCTCATCGCCATCTTCACCTTCATCGCCGTCTCGCGCGGTGAGAGCCCCGAAGGCGCCGAGATGCAGGTCGATAGCCTGAGCGGTGAAGTCGAGCCCGCCGATGATGGCGTCGCCGCTCCGATCGCGTCGGAAGGTGTCGACCAGTAAGGCCCACAGCGCGCCCCGAAACGCGGGGATCGCTAGCTGAAGAGGCCGCGGGACTTGTTCACGCGGCCTTTTTCATGTCACGTCGAAGGCAACGAGGGAGAGTTTGGAATGGGTGAACGGATCGATCGGGCCGGGCTGCAGGTTGCGCCGGAGCTGGCGGAGTTCATCGAGACGGCGGCTCTGCCCGGGACGGGCATCGAAGCCGATGCGTTTTGGAGCGGCTTTTCGGCCCTCACGCATGAGCTCGCCCCGAAGAACCGCGCGCTGCTGGAAACCCGCGAAGACCTGCAGCAGAAGATCGACGAGTGGCACAAGGCCCGCGCCGGCGAGCCGGTGGATGCCGAAGCCTACCGCGCCTTTCTGGGCGAGATCGGTTATCTCGTGCCCGAGGGCGGCGACTTTCAGATCGAGACGCAGAACGTCGACCCCGAGATCGCGCATTTGCCCGGCCCGCAGCTTGTGGTGCCGATCACCAACGCCCGCTTTGCCCTCAACGCCGCCAATGCCCGCTGGGGCTCGCTCTACGATGCGCTCTACGGCACCGATGCGCTGGGCAGCCTGCCGCAGGGCAAGGGCTACGACGCGGATCGCGGCGCGCAGGTCATCGCCCGCGCCCGCGCTCATCTGGATGAGGTGGCGCCGCTCGCCGAAGGCTCCTGGGCCAATGCTGAGGGGCTGGCGGTGGAGGACGGCGCGCTGGTCGTCACCCTGCCGCATGGGGCCACCGGCCTGAAGGACCCGGCCCAGTTCGCCGGTTACCTCAAGGACGATCTCTGCGAGCTGCAGGTGCTGCTGCGCGTCAACGGCCTCGGCATCGAGATCCTCGTCGACCGGACGACCGAGATCGGCAAGAGGGACCCGGCCGGCATCTCCGACGTCTGGCTCGAATCGGCCATGTCCAGCATCATGGATTGCGAGGATTCCGTCGCCACCGTCGATGCCGAGGACAAGGTGCTCGCCTATTCCAACTGGCTCGGCCTGATGAAGGGCGACCTGGAAGAGACGTTCCAGAAGGGCGGCGAGCGCGTCACCCGCAAGCTGAACCCGGATACCGAATACCTCGCCCCCGATGGCTCGCCGCTGCCCGTGAAGGGCCGCGCTCTCATGCTTGTCCGCAATGTCGGCCACCTTATGACGAACCCGGCGATCCTGCTGAAAGACGGCTCCGAGATCCCCGAGGGGATGATGGATGCGATGGTCACCACGCTGATCGCCATGCACGACCTCGGCAAAACGAGCGGCGCACGCAACTCGCACAAGGGCTCCGTCTACGTGGTGAAGCCGAAGTTGCACGGGCCGGACGAGGTTGCCTTTGCCGTGGAGATCTTCGACCGGGTCGAGCAGGTTCTCGGCCTGCCGGCCAACACCGTGAAGCTCGGCATCATGGATGAAGAGCGCCGCACCTCGGCCAATCTTAAGGAATGCATCCGCGCCGCGAAGCACCGGGTGGCCTTCATCAACACCGGCTTCCTCGACCGGACGGGCGACGAGATCCATACGAGCATGGAAGCCGGGCCGATGGTGCCCAAGGGCGAGATGAAGGATCAGCCCTGGATCAAGTCCTACGAGGATCGCAACGTCGATATCGGCCTCGCCTGCGGCCTCAAAGGCAAGGCGCAGATCGGCAAGGGCATGTGGGCCATGCCCGACCGGATGGAAGCGATGCTGGAGGCCAAGATCGGCCACCCGCACGCTGGCGCCACCTGCGCCTGGGTGCCGTCGCCGACCGCCGCGACGTTGCACGCCACGCATTACCACAAGGTCGATGTGCTGGCCCGGCAGGATGAGATCGCCGCCGGCGGCCCGCGCGGCACGCTGGAAGATCTGCTCACCATCCCGCTCGCCACGGGCCGCAACTTCTCGGACGACGTGATCCGGCAGGAGGTTGAGAACAACGCGCAGGGGATCCTCGGCTATGTCGTTCGCTGGATCGATCAGGGCGTGGGCTGCTCGAAGGTGCCCGACATCCACGATGTCGGCCTGATGGAAGACCGCGCGACCTGCCGCATCTCCAGCCAGGCGCTGGCTAACTGGCTGCACCATGGTGTGGTGAGCGAAGATCAGGTGATGGCGGCCATGAAGAAGATGGCCGAGGTGGTCGACCGGCAAAATGCCCGCGACCCAGCCTACAAACCCATGGCGCCCGATTTCGACGGCATCGCCTTCCAGGCCGCCTGCGATCTGGTCTTCAAGGGGCGCGTTCAGCCCTCCGGCTATACCGAGCCGGTGCTGCAT
Organism: Pseudoroseicyclus sp. H15; assembly: GCF_054353345.1. Lineage (NCBI taxonomy): Bacteria > Pseudomonadati > Pseudomonadota > Alphaproteobacteria > Rhodobacterales > Paracoccaceae > Pseudoroseicyclus > Pseudoroseicyclus sp. H15. Next base: position 170,973 of record NZ_JBTHJE010000006.1, on the reverse strand, counting down.
GCCCGGCGGCTAGAGCTGAAGGGCACCTGATCCATGGCCACGCGGGAGGAGGTGGAGCACTGGATCGGAAGATGCGCCCTTGGCGACCGAAAGGCCTTCGCCCAGCTTTACGATGCGACAAGCGCGAAACTCTTCGGAGTGGCCTTGCGTGTCTTGAATGACCGGGCAGAGGCAGAAGAGGTATTGCAAGAGGTCTATGTGCGCATCTGGCATAACGCCGGGCGCTATTCTGCCAATGGCCTGAGCCCGATGTCGTGGCTCATCACCATTGCCCGCAACAAAGCGATCGACAGGCTGCGCGCCCGCAAGGGTGGCGGTCGGGGCGACATGGACGAGGTCGCCGATCTCGCCGATGCCGCCCCCGGGCCGGAAGCGCAGACGATCGCAGCCTCGGAAGCGGCACGTCTGCAGGCCTGCCTGGAGACCTTGCCCGACGGCCGTGCAGATGCGGTGCGCCGGGCGTATATGGAAGGCGAGACCTATGCCGAGCTGGCGGAGAGGTTCGCCGTTCCGCTGAATACCATCCGCACCTGGCTGCGCCGGGGGCTGATCGCACTGAAGGAATGTCTGGCGGTATGAGCGACGTGAGTGGAACATATGGCGACGATCCGCGGCTGACGGCCGCGGAATACGCCCTAGGTCTGCTCACCTCGGCGCAGGCGAGGGCGTTCGAGCAGGATATGGCGGGCGATCCCGCGCTGGCCGCCGAGGCAATGGCCTGGGGTGAGCGGCTTGCGCAGATGGCCGAGGCAGAGGTGGACCCGGTCTCACCGCCCGCGCATCTGCGCCGGCGTATCGAGACGCGCCTGTTCGGCTCTGGCCGCCGCCGCGCCTGGTTCGGCCTGGGTGGCGTCGTAGCCGCGGCCATCGTCGCGCTGGCCATTGTCTTCGGGCCGCAGTTGATGCCGGGGCAGGGGCCGGTCGATCAGGAATATGTCGCCACCGTCGCCTCCGACGATCAGACCCTCGTCGCCACCGCCGCGTATCATGCCGATCTCGGTGCGCTGCGCGTGCTGCTGCAATCGGGTGAGGCGCCCTCTGGCCGCGTGCTGGAGCTCTGGGCGATCGTGGGCGACGAGGCGCCGGTCTCGCTCGGCCTGATCGACGCGCCCGAGCAGATGCTGGCGCTTTCGCCGGAGCTGGCGGCCTCGCTGCCGACCGGGCTGCTGCTCGCCATCACCGATGAGCCGCCCGGTGGCGCGCCCAATGGCGAGCCCACCGGCTCCGTCCTCGCCGCAGGCCCGCTCACTGCCGCCTGAGCCTCTGCCGGCCCTCAGGGCCGGTAGAGCCGAACCGGCGGCTTGTCGGCGCGCTTGAGTTGGCCCTTGGCCTCGAGATCGAGCTGCACGCATTTCAGCCACCAGCCGGCCTTGTCTCCCCCGGGGAAGAGGCCCTCGTCGAGCTTCGGCAGCAGCGCCTCCTTCAGCGCCGCTGGCGTCGCGCCCGGCGGCTCACTCGGCACCACCTGCATCAGCGCATCACGCATCGCTTCGTACTTGGCGCGGTTCACGCGGGTCACCCGCCCCGGCGAAGTGGCGTTCTCCACCTCGATCTTTTCCTCTTCGGCCACCTGACCCTCCACGCTGGTTGAAATTTGCGGGTAGCCTACAGGCCCGCTCGCCAAGTCTCGAAATTTATTTCGACGCTATTTCAGTTGGTTATGAGAAAATTGGCCGGGTCAGCGCATTTTTCTTGGCTAATCTGAAACTCCCCTCCGCCGGCTCCCGTGTCTTTGGGCAAGGTCGCAGCGATGGGCTGCGGCTAGCAAAGAGACAGATGGAGGTTCTACATGTTCCGCACGACAGTCACCGCTCTCGCCCTGACCGCCGCCACTGCCACCGGTGTGGCTGCCCAGGATAACCCCACCGTCGGCGGCGCGCCGATGATGGCCGACATGAACATCGTTGAAAACGCGATGAACTCGCCGATCCACACCGTGCTCGTCGGCCTCGTCTCCGCCGCTGGCCTTGCCGACACGCTGCAGGGCGAAGGCCCGTTCACCGTGTTCGCCCCGACCGACCAGGCCTTCGCGCCGATCGGCCAGGAAACGGTCGACATGCTGCTGATGCCTGAGAACCAGGAAACGCTGCAGGACATCCTGCTTTGCCACGTGGTTGGCGCCGAGGCGACCTCGACCGCCATCGTGGGCATGATCGAAGATGACGGCGGCCGTCACCCCGTTCCGACCCTCGGCTCCTGCACCCTGACCGCCTACATGGAAGACGGCATGGTCAAGCTTGAAGACGAGAACGGCAACGTCGCCACCGTCACGACCGCCGATGTCATGCAGTCGAACGGCGTGATCCACGTGATCGACACCGTCATGATGCCTGCTGGCTAAGCCAGCATGGCGGAGGGCCGGACGCGTGCGTTCCTGTTTGGCCTTTGGAGATGTGCGGCGGATCGGTACCCGTTCGTGCATCTCCATTCTCCCCTCCCGGAGATGGAAGAGGCCCGGAGCATTGCTTCGGGCCTTTTTTCTGTTGTTCGGCGATGCATCCAACCGGCGCGGCAGCGCGTATATGCGATATGACACAAGCAAGCATCACCCGCCCGCGCAACTGGCTGAGCCTGGCCCTCTTCATCATCGTCGTCGTGGGCGTCGGCTCGCTCATCGGCGTCTTCACCGCACCCGACGATTGGTACGCGGCGCTGGACAAGCCCTTCTTCAACCCGCCGAACTGGCTCTTCGGCCCGGTCTGGACGGTCCTCTACATCTGCGTCGGCGTCGCCGGCTGGCGGACCTGGCAACGGGCGCCGCGCAGCGGGCGCATGGGCCTTTGGGGGGCGCAGCTGGTGGTGAACTGGTTCTGGTCGCCGGTCTTCTTCTCGCTGCACCTGCTCTGGCCCGCGCTCGCCGTGATCGCGCTGATGTGGGTGCTGATCGTCGCCTTCATCTGGCAAAGCTGGCGGACCGATCGCGTCGCGGCCTGGCTGTTCGTGCCCTACCTCGCCTGGGTCTCCTTCGCCTCGCTGCTTAACCTGTCGCTAGCGATCCTCAATTAACGAGGGTGATGAAAAACTGCGCCGTGGCGGGGCTTTGGCCTGCCGCCGCGGCGCGAAAGCGGGCCGGGGCCTTTTCCAGCCCGGCCGGCGGGCCTATGCTGGGGCGATCCAGGGCAAGGCGGGGAATGGCAGATGGCACGGCCGATCATCGGGATCATTGGCAATGCGACGCTGGTGAACGACAGCTACCTCACCCAATCCGCCGGCATCATGAATATCGAGGCGGTGGCTCAGGTGACCGGTGGCATGCCGCTTGTGGTACCTGCCGACCCGGCCTTCGTTTCCGTCCCCGAGCTGCTGGAAAGCTGCGACGGTTTTCTCTTTACCGGCGGGCGCCCGAATGTGCACCCCGAAGAATATGGCGAGGCGGAAACGCCGGCGCATGGCGCCTTCGACCGCAACCGCGATGCCGTGGCCCTGCCGCTGATCCGCGCGCTGGTCGAACGCGGCCAGCCCTTCCTGGGCGTCTGCCGTGGCTTTCAGGAGGTGAACGTGGCAATGGGCGGCTCGCTCTATCCCGAGATCCGCGATCTGCCCGGGCGTGACAATCACCGCATGCCGCCCGATGGGACGATCGAGGAGAAGTTCGCGCTGCGCCACAAGGTGACGCTGACGGAGGGCGGCCCGTTCCACAAGCTCTTCGGCGCGACCGAAGTGATGACCAACACGTTGCACGGGCAGGGCATCAACCGGCCCGGCCAGCGCATCGTCATCGACGGGCACGCCCCTGACGGCACGCCCGAGGCGATCTATGTCGAGGGCGCGCAGGGCTTCACGCTGTCGGTGCAATGGCACCCCGAATACCGGGCTGCCGAAGACCCCGTCTCGCGCCCGCTCTTCGAAGCCTTCGGCGAGGCGGCCCGCGCCTGGGCCCGCGGCAGCCAGCCGCTGCGGATGAGCGCTTAGGCAAGCGTTTACCTTGATTGGGGAGGGTGGGTGTTATGCCTGCTCTGCCACCCTTCACCGAAGAGACTTTCTTCGCCGAGCTGTTCGCCAGCCGCCAGGCCAGCCTCGGCGGTGTCGTCCGCCGCAAGGTGCGGGATGTCGACCGCTATGTCGGGCGTCAGTGTTTTATTGACGAGATGACCCGCCGGGGCTTTCAGGTCGTCGAGAATGCGGGACAGTTCGTGATCTTCTGCAACCGCGCCCCGATCCGGCGTGTTGTCTGACCTCGCCGCTGGCGCCACGAATTCCGCGCGGAATTCGTTACGGAAATCGCGCGATTTCCGTGGCTCTCACGGCGAAGCTCTTGCTCCTTTCCGGCGTCTCGCGCATTTCTGGCCCGACAGGGAGGGACCGCATGAAACGCTCTCGCATCAATGCCATTATGGCCGAAGCGGATGAGATGATCCGCTCGCACGGCTTCATCCTGCCGCCCTTCGCGCGGTGGAGCCCCGATGACTTCAAGGCCCGCGCCAGCGAGGCGGCGCATGTCATCGCCGCCCGCTGCGGCTGGGACATCACCGATTACGGCGCCGGCCGCTATGACGAGATGGGGCTGTTCCTCTTCACCCTGCGCAATGGCCGGCTGGCCGACCTGCAGAACGGCACCGGCATGTGCTATGCCGAGAAGCTGCTGATTTCGAAGCAGGATCAGCTCTCACCCATGCATACCCATGTGCTGAAGGCCGAAGACATCATCAACCGCGGTGGCGCGACACTGGCGGTTGAGCTCTACGGCTCCGACGATCAGGGAAGCTTCGCGGAGGACAGGGACGGTCGCGTGCTCTGCGACGGCATCGCGCGCGACTTTGCGCCCGGCGAGATCCTGCAGCTGGCGCCGGGCGAGAGCGTGACGCTGATGCCGGGCGACTGGCATGCCTTCTGGGGCGAGGGCGGCGATGTGCTGATCGGCGAGGTCTCCACCGTGAACGACGACGAGACGGACAATATCTTCCGCGAGCCGATCGGGCGGTTCGCGAAGATCGAGGAGGATGAGGTGCCGGCGCATCTGCTTGTTTCGGATTATCGCAGCTGGCTGGGCTGAGGCGCGGGCGGAGAGGGCAGAGGGGGCGCTGCCCCCGCCTTCGGCCCCCCGGGATATTTTGAGAAAAGCGAGAGCAGACGGGAGGCTAGAGTTCGGCGTAGTACCAGCGGGCGGGCAGGTAGGGGCCGAAGCCGGCCTTCTGGTAGGCGCGGCGGGCGGGGGCGTGGGAGGTATCGCCGCCGGTGCCGACGGTGGCGACCTTCATGCCGCGCGCCTTCATCTCGGCCAGGGCCCAGCGGTACATCGCGGTGCCATGGCCCTGGCCGGCAAAGCTGGGGTCGATGGCGTTGAGGCCGATCTCGCCGACCTTGGTACTGTGGTTGAGGAGCAGCGTGATGAAGCCCAGCGTCCCGGCGCCGAGACGGGCGACATATAGCTCTTCCAGGCTGGCGGCGCTGAAGATGCGCTGCAGATCGGCCTGCTGGTCAGCCTCCGCCTCGGCCAGCGCCACGCCGGCGATGCCGGGGCCGGTGATCTGGCGGAAGCTGGCGAAGACCGGCGCGAAGGCGGCTGCGCGGATGGCCTGCAGCAGGGCCATGTCGGCTGCGCGCGCCGGTCGAAACGTCAAGCGCCCCATGCGCGGCACGTGAAGTTCGCCGCCGGGTGGCGCCGGGCGCAATGGTCCCGTCTGTTCTCTTGTGGCGGTCATCCCGCACCCCCGATCTACCCCGTCGGCAGAATGGGGCGGAGGGATTAGCGAAGAGCAAACGGCCGGATTTGATGAAAACCGCGGTGCAACGCGCTCTCAGGTCACGCTGGCGCGCGTCGCATAGGCCGGGTTTTGCCAGAGCTTCTGGTGCATCACATCGGCCAGGGTTGCGACGGCGAGGTCGATCTCCTGCTCGTCGATATAGAGCGGCGTGATGCCGAAGCGGATGAGATCGGGCGCGCGGAAATCGCCGACGACGCCGTGGGCGATGAGTGCCTGCATGATGGCGTAGCCCTGCTCGTGGCGGAAGCTCACCTGGCTGCCGCGCGCCTGCGGATCGCGCGGCGAGGCAAGCTCCAGCTCGGGGCAGGCGGCCTCGACACCCGCGATGAAACGCTCCGAGAGGTGGATCGAGGCGGCGCGCAGGGCCTTCATGTCGACGTCGTCCCAGGCGTCGAGCGCGCAATCGAGCGCCGCCATGGCCAGGATTGAGGGCGTACCGATGCGCATGCCGCGGATGCCCTTGGCGCCGTGGTAATCGAGCTTGAAATGGAACGGGTCGGCATGGCCCAGCCAGCCGGGCAGGGCGTTGTGCAGGGCGCCATGGTGCCGGTCGGCGGCCCAGATGAAGCCGGGCGCGCCGGGGCCGCCGTTGAGATATTTGTAGGTGCAGCCGACGGCGAAATCGGCACCGGCGCGGCGGAGGTTCACCTCCAGCGCACCGGCGGAATGGGCGAGATCCCACAGCGCCAGGGCGCCAACGGCCTTGGCGGCGCGGGTGAGGGCGACCATGTCGTGCAGGCGGCCGAGGCGGTAGTCGACCTCGGTGAGCATGAGCACGCCCACCTCCTCCGTCAGCGCGGCCTCCACCTCTTCCGGTGCCACGACGCGCAGTTCATGGCCCTGGCCCAGCTGCTCCAGCAGGCCGCGCGCCATGTAGAGATCTGAGGGGAAATTGCCGCTGTCGGTGAGCACGACCTTGCGGTCGGTCAGCCGCAGCGCTGCAGCGAGCGCCTGCCAGAGGCGGATCGACAGCGTGTCGCCCACGATTACCTCGCCCGGGCCCGCGCCGATGAGGGGGGCGATGCGGTCGCCGAGGCGCTCGGGCTGGGCGATCCAGCCGGCGCGGTTCCAGCCCGAGATCGCCATCTCGCCCCATTCGCGGCGCATCACCTCTTCCATCCGCGCCGGCGCATGGGCGGGCAGGGGGCCGAGGGAATTGCCGTCGAGATAGGCCTGGCCGTCGGGCAGCAGGAAGGCGTCGCGCTTGGGCAGCATTGGGGCAGGTCCTCGAACAGCTGGCATGTCTAGTGAGCGGAAGGGGCGCCTGTAATCAAGGTGAAGGGTGGTGTCACGCCCCGCCTTCCCTCCGCCTGCGACATTTTGCGCTCCTTGCGCGCAGATACGCTGAGCGCGGGGGCAATCCTGCGCGGAGGCGCCGGCACCAAGCGGATGGGGGGGGCGGGGCATGACCCCGCCCCCGGTCACCGCGTCAGGTAGGCGCGCCAGAGCTCGCCGATGCGGCCGATATCGTCTTCGGTCAGGATCAGCGGCGGCGACATGGCGCAGCTGTCGCCGATGGGGCGCACGATCAGCCCCTCTTCCCAGAGCGCGAGGTAGGCGGCACGCCCGGCGGCACCGACATCGCCGTCCTGCTCCAGCTCGACGGCGCCAAGGAGGCCGAAGTTGCGGATGTCTTTCACGCCCGGCAGGCCCTTCAGCCCGTGGAGCATATCCTCCCAGACCGGCGCGACCTGTCTGACGTTCTCGAAGATCTCGCCGTCGCGATAGGCATCCATCGTGGCGATGGCGGCGGCGCTGGCCAGCGGGTGGCCGGAATAGGTGTAGCCGTGGAAGAGGTCGGGCATCGCCCGCGGGCCCTGCAGGAAGGCCTCTCGCACATGGCTCGGCACCAGCACGCCGCCCATCGGCACGGTGGCATTGGTGATGCCCTTGGCGCAGGTGATGAGATCGGGGGTCACGCCGAAGGCCTGGTAGGCGAAGGCTTCGCCCGTGCGGCCGAAGCCGGTGATGACCTCATCGAACACCAGAAGGATGCCGTGCTTGTCGCAGATCTCGCGCAGCCGCTCGAGATAGCCCTTCGGCGGCGGATAGACGCCGCCGGCGCCGACGACGGGTTCCACGAAGACGGCGGCGATGTTCTGGCCGCCATGCATCGCGGCGATGCGCTCCAGATCCTCGGCCATTTCGGCGCCGCTCTCGGGCTGGCCGCGCGAGAAGCGGTTCTCTTCCGTGCCGGTGTTCCGCATGTGGTGAACATGCGGGTAGAGCGGCCCGAACTGCGCCTTGTTGAGCGGCAGGCCGGCCAGCGAGGTGCCGCCTACATTGATGCCGTGATAGGCCTTGTCGCGGGCGACGAGCAGGCGGCGGCCGGCCTCGCCCTTGGCGCGGTGATAGGCGAGCGCGATCTTCATCGCGGTGTCGACGGCTTCGGAGCCGGAGTTGGTGAAGAAGATGTGGTCGAAGCCCGGCGCCAGCGCGACGACGCGGTTGGCGGCTTCGAAGGCGATCGGATGGCCCTGGTTGAAGTTGTGGGCATAGTCCAGCCCGGCCGCCTGATCCTGGATCGCCTTTGTGATGCCGGGATGGGCGTGGCCGGCGTTGCAGCACCACAGGCCCCCCGTGCCGTCGATCAGCTCGCGGCCCGAGGCATCCGTGTAGTGGATACCCTTGGCGCCCGTGATCATCCGAGGGTTGTCCTTGAACGTCCGGCTGGGCGTGAAGGGCATCCAGAAGCTGTCGAGATCGTTCGGGGCGCGGGCGGTATCGGGCATGGGATCCTCATCATATGTGGAGTCGGAGCGACCCTAGACGCGCCCCGGCGCCGGCGAAAGGGGGTGAGATGTGCAACGAATAGGTTGCATGTCTGGCCTTGATGTGATCAGGTTGACGCAACCGGGAGGTTGCATATGACGGATGCTGTCACGACGGACATCTTCATCGACGCGCCGAGGGCCCGCGTCTGGGCGGCGCTGGCGGATGCGGAGCCGTTCGGCCGCTGGTTTCGCTGCCGCTTCGCCGGGCCTTTCGTGCCGGGCGAGCGAATAGAGGGCACGCTGGAAGAGCCGGGCCACGAGGGCACGCCCTTCTGGGTGCAGGTGACGGCGATGGAGCCGCCCGCCCATTTCGCCTTCCGCTGGCCGTGGGGCGAGGCAAGCGATCTGGCACAGACGACCCTGGTCACATTCCGGCTCGTCGAAGAGGGGCAGGGCACGCGGGTGACCATCACCGAGAGTGGCTTCGATGCGATGCCGGAGGGTCAGCGAGCCACGATGGCCGAGCGCAACGCCGAGGGCTGGAAGATCCAGGCCGGGCGCATCAAGGCGCATGTCGAAGGTTCGGATGCCGGCTGAGCTGGCGGCCACCTTCGCCGCGCTGGGTGATCCGACGCGGCTGGCGCTGGTCGAGCGGCTGATGCGGGCAGAGGCGCTGTCCGTCGGGCAGTTGGCCGAGGGGCTGCCGATGAGCCGCCAGGCCGTCTCGAAGCATCTGGCTGTGCTGGCGGAGGCCCGGCTGGTCGTGGGGGAGCGCGAGGGGCGTGAGACGCGCTACCGGCTGCAGGCGGAGAGGGCCGCCGAGGCGGAGGGCTTTCTTGCGGCCGTCGGTGCCAAGTGGGACAGGGCGCTCGGCCGGTTGAAAGAGCAGGTGGAGGGGGAGGGCTAGGCCCGCGCCTCGACCCAGAGCTGGGCGGGGAACTTCGCCCAGGTCTCGCGCTCGCGCCAGGGGCTGGTGGCCACCGGCTGCGGCTCGATCACCCGGGTGATGGCGAAGCCGGCGTGGCGCAGCGCCTCGGTGACGAAGGTCAGGGGCTGCGTCCATCCCGCCTCGTCGAGCGCGAGATCGCCGCCTTCCAGCCGGGTCACCCGGCGCTCGCGGGCGAAGTAGCTCTCCTCCCGGATCAGCCGCGCGGCGCCGCCTTCGCCCTCGATCTCGGCGCCGGCCGTGAAGGGATGGGGCAGGGTCAGCACCAGCCGCGCGCCCTCGCGCATCAGGCGCCGGGCCTCGGTGAGGGCGGGGGCGGGCTTGTCGAGCCGGGTGATGACGTCGCACATGAGCACCAGGTCGAAGCTGGCCGTGGCAAAGGGCGCGCGGGCGGCGGGAGCGATGGCATAGGCATCGGCAGAGCCCTTGTCGCGCGCCGCGGCGATCATCCGCTCGACCGGGTCGAGAGCGGTGACGTGATAGCCAAGCGCCCTCAGCAGAGCCGAGACGCGCCCCTCGCCGCAGCCGATGTCAATTGCCGCGCCGGCGCCCGGGCCGATGAAGGCGCGCAGGGCGCCCTCGTAGGCCCAGTAGGGGTCGTGGCCGGGGGCGCGGGCCCAGCGCACCCAATCGTCTGCCGCCGCCTCCCAATGGGCTATGTCGGCGCCCTTGCGCGAGAAGATCATCGGTCGCCCGTCGACGTCACGCCCAGTCGCCCTCCAGCAGCGCCCGCGTCTCTTCCACTGCGACGGCCCAGAGCGCGGCCATCTCGTCATCGCTCTTCTGGTAGTGCCCGCCGTAATTGCCGTCGCCGATCAGGGCGCGCACACCGGCCGCGTCGCGGTCTCGCAGGCGGTTGAAGGGGACATAGGGCTTTTGCTCCGGCGGCACCGGGCGGCCGGGCAGGCGGGTGAAGGGGAAGTTCTCCATCCAGCTGGCATGGCTCGCCACCGGATCGATCTGCTGCACCTTCTCCCAGGTCTTCGGTGCCCGCCACCAATCGTGAAAGCGGCAGCGCGCGCCGGAATGCGACGCCATCCATTCCGCCGTCACGGGCTGCACGGGCGTGTTGCCGCCATGGCCGTTGACGATGAGGATGCGGCTAAAGCCGGTGGCGTAGAGGCTGTCGAGGATTTCGCGCACCACGGCGGCGTAGGTGGCAAGGCTGAGGCTGACCGTCCCGGGGAAGGCCATGAAATAGGGCGTGATCCCGTAGGCCAAGGCTGGGAAGACCGGCACGCCCAGCGGCTCCGCCGCCTCCGCCGCGACGCGTTCGGAGAGGATGTTGTCGGTCGCGAGGCTGAGATGCGCGTGCTGCTCGGTGCTGCCGAGGGGCAGGACGCAGCGGTCGTCGCGCTCAAGATAGGCCTCGACTTCGCCCCATGTCGCCTCGGCGATGCGCATCAGAACTCCACACCTCTCTGCGCCTTCACGCCGGAGCGGAAGGGATGTTTGACCAACTCCATCTCGGTCACCAGATCGGCGGCCTCGATGATCTCTTCCGCCGCGTTGCGCCCGGTGAGCACCACATGCGTCATCGGCGGCTTCTCGGCGGCGAGGAATGCCACCACTTCGGCGGCGTCGACATAGCCGTAGCGGATAGCGATGTTGATTTCGTCAAGAAGCACCATGTGCCGCTCGCCCGAGGCGATCAGCTCTTTCGCCTTGGCCCAGGCGGCCTGCGCCATCTCGGTATCGCGGGCCTTGTCCTGCGTCTCCCAGGTGAAGCCCTCGCCCATGGTGTGGAAGTCGCAGAGGTCGTCGAAGCGCGACAGGATCAGGTCGCGCTCGCCGGTGGACATGCCGCCCTTGATGAACTGCACCACCGCGCAGGGCATCTCATGCGCGATGCAGCGGAAGATCATGCCGAAGGCGGCGGTGCTTTTGCCTTTGCCCTTGCCGGTATGAACGATCACCAGCCCCTTCTCGCCGGTCTTGGTGGCCATGATTTTCTCGCGGGCGGCCTTCTTCTTGGCCATCTTCGCGGCGTGGCGGGCGTTCTCTTCGTCGCTCATTCTGGGCCTCCTTTGCTACTGCCAGACTGGCCCCTGTGCCCGGCGGCAGCAAGAGCGGGCGCGCCCTTGCACGGGGCCGGCGGCGATGGCAGAGCAGGCGGAACGCCCGATGGGCCGGCCTGCGGGCTGGGGAGGCCCGAGGGCAGCGGGGGGCGAGCAATGACATTTCTTGAAAGCCTGCGCCTGGCGCGGGCGCCGGGTTCGGCGCTGGCGGCGATCGGCATCTTCTGGGGCGGGCTGGCGGGGCTGATGCCCGACGTGAAGGCCTCCGTCGGGGCCAGCGACGGGCAGATGGGGGCGATCACGCTCTGCTCGGCCTTCGGCTCGGTCACCTCGATGTATCTCGCGCCCCGTCTCGACAAGGTGCTCGGCCCCGCCGCGCTTCCCTTCCTCGGCCTGGGGATGGCGCTGGCCTTCCTGCTGCCGCTGCTCGCCGGCGGCGTCGTGGCGATGGGGGCGCTGTTCTTCGTGATGGGCGCCGCCGTGGCGCAGCTCGACATCAAGGCCAATGTGCGGATCGGCTCGCTGGAGAAGGCGCATGGCGGGCATCTGCAGAACCTCTGCCACTCGATGTTCTCCTTCGCCTTCGCCATCGCCGCCTTCTCCACGGCCCTGATGCGCCGGGCCGAGGTGGGGCAGGGCACCATCACGCTGGCCCTGACGCTGGCTGCGATGGCCTTGGTGCCGCTGCTGATCACCCGGCGCGGCCCCGACATCCCGCAGGAGGCTCCTTCTGCCGAGGCGGGAAGCTCCGGGCCGCGCTGGGGCGTGATCGGGCTGGTGTCGCTGGTGCTCTTCGCCTCGTTCGTCGGCGAGAACGCGACCGAGGCATGGTCGGCCATCCATATCGAGCGCACGCTCGGCGGCGCGCCGGGCAATGGCGCCTTCGGGCCGACGATGCTGGGGCTGACCATGGGCTTCGGCCGCATCACCGGGCAGATCTGGGCCGCGAAGTTCGGCGAGGAGCGGCTGGTGCTCTTCTCTGGCGGGCTTGGCGTAATCGGTGCGCTCATCGTCGCCGCCGCGCCTGCGCCCTGGGTGGTACTGCTCGGCGTGGCCTTCATGGGCCTCGGCCTGGCGGTGCTGGTGCCCACCGCCAACTCGATGCTCGGCAAGCGGGTCGAGCGTGAGGAGCTGACCCATGCGCTAAGCCGCGCCTGGATGGGCGGCATGGTGGGGTTCTTCGTCGGCCCCGCGCTGATGGGCGGGCTGGCGGAGCTCTTTGGCCTGCGCATCAGCTTCGCCGCAGTGGCGGTGATGATCGGCCTGGTGATCCCGGCGGTGATGATGCTGCGCCGCTACCCGGTGCTGCCGAAGCGCCTGCGGGCGGACGCGGCGGCGTAGGGCGGGGTGGCGGCGGGCTGAAGCCCGCCCTACGGGTTCAGCTGCCAGCGGCCTTCGAAATCTTCCGGCACCAGCAGGATCTCACGGCCCACGTCGCTCAGCTGTCGGTGGCCGCAGAAGGCCATCGAGATATCCAGCTCCTTGCGCAGCAGCTCCAGCGCTGTCGTCACGCCGGCCTCGCCCATGGCGCCGACGCCGTACACATAGGCCCGGCCGATCATCGCCGCATCGGCCCCCATGGCCACGGCGCGCAGGATGTCCTGGCCTGAGCGGATGCCGCTGTCGATCCACACCTCGGGCCGCCGCTCCAGCCCCTCGAGCGCGCGCAGCACCGACGGCAGCACGCGGATCGACGATAGCGCCCCGTCGAGTTGCCGCCCGCCGTGGTTCGAGACGATGAGCGCGTCGCAGCCCACCTCGGCCGCCAGCTTGGCATCTTCGGCATCGAGGATGCCCTTCAGCACGAACTTGCCGCCCCATTTCTCGCGGATCCGGCGCACCTTATCCCAGTCGAGCGTCAGGTCGAACTGCTCCGCCGTCCAGCTCATCAGGTTGGCGAGGTCAGAAACGCCGGAGGCGTGGCCGAGGATGTTGCGGAAGTTGCGGCGCGGGGTGCGCAGCATCTCCAGCGCCCAGCGGGGATGGGCGGCGATGTTGGCGAGGTTCTTCGGCGTCAGCCGGGGCGGGGCGGTGAGGGCGTTCTTCAGATCCTTGTGGCGCTGGCCGAGCACCTGCAGGTCGAGCGTCAGCACCAGCGCGGTGCATCCCGCCCGCTTGGCCCGCTCGATGATGGCATCGACGAAGGCCTCGTCTTTCATAACGTAGAGCTGAAACCAGAAGCCGGGGCCGGCATGCTCGGCCACATCCTCGATCGAGGCGATCGACATGGTCGACAGCGTGAAGGGCACGCCAAAGGCCTTCGCCGCCCGGGCTGCCTTTATTTCGCCATCTGCCCTTTGCATCCCCAGCATGCCGACGGGGGCGAGCGCCACGGGCATCGCCACCTCTTCACCCAGCATACGCCCCGCGACAGAGCGGTTCGACATGTCGACGGCGACGCGCTGCCGGAAGCGAAGTGACCCAAAGTCACTTGAATTGTCACGGAAAGTCTGTTCCGACCAGCTGCCGCTTTCGCAGTAATCGTAGAACATGCGGGGCGTGCGCCGGGCATGCAGGCGCTTGAGATCGCTGATCTGAGTGACGACAGGCATGGTGCGGCTCCGCTGTCTTCAGACCGTACAATCGCCCCCCGCAGGCCGCAAGTCGGCCTGATTTTGACGGTTTATTTCCTTGTCAGGGCTCTCGATTCATCGAGCGTTGACGCAGGTGTTGTTTGTGTTTGCCCGACGTACGCCGGGCGGAAGGTATTGAGCAATGGTGTGGAAGTTCTTCCGCAGTCCGTTCAATCTGGGGATGGTTCTTCTGGGCCTGGCGCTCTTTGTGCTGTTCCACCTCACCGATGCGTTCGAAGCCGTCTACCGGGGCACCCGCGACTATGAAGCCTACCAGGTCGACGAACTCCTCAACATCATCCTGATCTTCGGCCTGATCGCGCCCATCGTGCTGGTGCGCACCATCAACCGGCTGCGCCGCGCCCTCCACCGCCGCGCCGAGGCCGAGGCCGAGGCGAGCCGCATCGCCCATCACGACCCGCTGACGGGGCTGCACAACCGGCGCTATCTCAACCTCGCCATCGCCGCTCTCGGCCAGAACGGTTGGGCCACGCAAGAGCAGGCGTCGATGACTGTCCTGCTGATCGACCTCGACCGCTTCAAGCCGATCAACGATCTGCGCGGCCATCATGCCGGCGACCTGCTGCTGCGCCTTGTCGCCGAGCGGTTGCTTGCGCTGAGCGGCGGTGAGCACGAGGTGATGCGCATGGGGGGCGATGAGTTTGCCATTCTGGTGCGCGACGACAGCCCCCGCGCCGCCGCCCACATGGCGCAGCGCGTGCTCAGCGCCATCTCGCGCCCCTTCCAGATCGAGGATTGGACGGTGCATATCTCCTGCTCCATCGGCATCGCCCGCTGGCAGGAGGGGCTGACGGGGCCCGAGCTGCTGCGCAACGCCGATCAGGCGATGTACAAGGCCAAGGCCAACGGGCGCGACAACGTCGTGCATTACGATCTGGAGCTGGGCGAGCAATTGCGCGAGACCGCCCAGTTGCAAACCGATCTGAAGGCCGCCGTCGCCGCGCAGGACATCGTGCCCTTCTTCCAGCCGATCTACAGCATCGAGACCGGCGAAATCCGCGCCTTCGAAGTGCTGGCCCGCTGGCGGCACGAGCGGCGCGGCTATGTCTCGCCCGACATCTTCGTGCCGATGGCCGACGATCTGGGCCTGATCGACCGTTTGTCGGAATCTCTGCTGGAGCAGGCCTGCTCTGAGCTGCTGAAATTGCCGACCGAGGCGAGCCTGTCCTTCAACATCAGCCCCAGCCAGTTTTCCAACGCCGACCTCGCCTGCAGGATCGGTAGCATTCTGCGCCGCCACAGATTTCCCGGCCGCAGGCTTGAGATCGAGATCACCGAGCGGGCGGTACTGCGCGACCTGAGCAAGGCGCGCTCTGTCATCGCCGAGATGGCGGCGATGGGGGTAACCATCGCGATGGACGATTTCGGCACCGGCACCTCCTCACTCTCGACGCTGACGCAGCTGCCCATCAGCCGCATCAAGATCGACAGGAGTTTCGTCACCGACATTTCGCGCAGCGCGAACACCCAGAACGCCAAGATCGTGTCGGGCGTGCTGGCGCTGGCGAAGTCGCTGTCGCTGGCTGTAACGGCGGAAGGGATCGAGCAGGAGGAAGAGCTGCAGTTCCTGCGCGAGCATGGCTGTGATTGCGCGCAGGGGTTCTACCTCTGCCGCCCGGTGCCGGCCTGCGAGATCTCGTCCCTGCTCTCTGCACCGATATGGACGGCGGCCGGCTAGGCCCTCAGGCCCGGTGCGCGCCCTCGGCGAGGCTGGCGACATAGGACGCCACCTCTTCGGTGCTCTTGCCGGCGCCGATCTCGGCCACGATGGCCGAGCCCACGACGCAGCCATCGGCCACGCCGGCAATGGATTGCGCCGCCTCGGACGAGCGGATGCCGAAACCCACGACGACGGGCAGATCCGTCACTGCCTTGATGCGCGCGACCTCCGGGCCGACATCGGCCGCTTCGGCGGCGGCGGCCCCGGTGATGCCGGTGATCGAGACGTAATAGACGAAGCCCGAAGTGTTCTGCATCACCGTCTGCAGCCGCGCGTCATCGGTCGTCGGCGTGGCGAGGCGGATGAAGTTGAGCCCGGCCTTCTGGGCCGGCAGGCAAAGCTCGGAATCTTCCTCCGGCGGAAGGTCGACCACGATCAGCCCGTCGACGCCGGCCTCCTTGGCATCGGCGAGGAAGGCCTCGACGCCGCGCGAATAGATCGGGTTGTAGTAGCCCATCAGCACGACGGGCGTCTCCTGATCCCTCTCGCGCAGCTCGCGAACGATCTGCAGCGTCTTCTTCAGGGTCTGCCCGCCCGCCAACGCCCGCTGACCGGCTCGCTGAATGGTCGGGCCATCGGCCATCGGATCAGTGAAGGGCACGCCGAGCTCGATGATGTCCACCCCGGCGCCGGGCAGGGCGAGGACGATGTCGCGCGAGCGCTCGTAGTCGGGGTCGCCAGCCATGACATAGGCGACGAAGGCCTTTTTGCCCTCGTCCTTCAGCTTGGCGAAGCGCGCGTCGATCCGTGTCATGCGAAAACCCCCTCTGGCCGTCAGCGGGTGTGCCAAGCAGCGGGGCAAAAGGCAATGGCTTCGCGGTGGGGCAGGACCCTAGCCCTCGGGTTGCACGGTCACAGCCATCCGGCGATTGCCTTGGCAGGCGGTCAGGCTGCCATATGCGGCGGAAAAGAAATTGCTCTCCAGTTCCATCCGCACCCGGTCACCTTCGGCCAGCGCATCGAACCAGCCGCGAGTGGCGGCTGGGTCACCGACGGTCACCACGATGGAGCTGCCAGCTATCTGCGGTTCGCTGCGGCGGGCTTGCCCCACCTTGACCCTCCGCCCGCGCCCGCGATAGATGCGGGCGCTTCAACGCATGGAGGGAACGATGGGGTTTCGCATGGGGATCGTCGGGCTGCCGAATGTCGGCAAGTCGACGCTGTTCAACGCACTCACGAAGACGGCCTCGGCGCAGGCGGCCAACTTTCCCTTCTGCACCATCGAGCCGAATGTCGGCGAGGTGGCGGTGCCCGACCCGCGCATGCAGAAGCTGGCCGCCATCGCCGGCTCGAAGCAGATCATCCCCACGCGGATGACCTTCGTCGATATCGCCGGCCTGGTGAAGGGCGCCAGCAAGGGTGAGGGTCTGGGCAACCAGTTCCTCGCCAACATCCGCGAGACGGATGCCATCGCCCATGTGCTGCGCTGCTTCGAAGACGGTGACGTGACGCATGTCGAAGGCCGGGTCGACCCGATTGCCGATGCCGAGGTGATCGAGACCGAGCTGATGATCGCCGATCTCGAAAGCGTCGAGCGCCGCCGCGCCAACCTCGTGCGCAAGCTCAAGGGCGGCGACAAGGAGGCGAAGGACCAGGAGCGTCTGCTCGCCGCCGCGCAGGAAGCGCTCGAGGCTGGCCGCCCCGCCCGCACCGTCGAGGTGGCCGAGGAAGACGCCAAGGCCTGGCGCATGCTGCAGCTCATCACCGCCAAGCCGGTGCTTTATGTATGCAACGTCGAAGAATCCGCCGCCGCCAGCGGCAATGCGCTCTCGGCCCGCGTGGCCGAGATGGCGGCGAAAGAGGGCAACGCCCATGTCGTGATCTCCGCCCAGATCGAGGAAGAGATCGCCCAGCTCGAAGACGAAGAGCAGGCGATGTTCCTCGAAGAGATGGGGCTGGAGGAGGCGGGCCTCGACCGTCTGATCCGCGCCGGCCACCAGCTTTTGAACCTGCAGACCTACTTCACCGTCGGCCCCAAGGAGACGCGGGCCTGGACGATCCCGGTCGGTGCCCTGGCGCCTCAGGCCGCCGGTGTGATCCACGGCGATTTCGAGAAGGGCTTCATCCGGGCCGAAACCATCGCCTATGACGATTACATCGCCGGCGGGGGAGAGCAGGGCGCCAAGGAGGCCGGCAAGATGCGGGCCGAGGGCAAGAGCTACGTCGTCAAGGACGGCGACGTGCTGCACTTCCTGTTCAACACCTGAGGGCGCTCTTCTGCCGTAGCCTGAGGTGAGAGGGGGCCGCCCGGCAGCCGAATGTCGGGCCGAGCACCATATCGTCCCCGTCACTGGGGTGCGGCTTTGCTTCGGCTCGATACGCACGTCCTGAAGGCGTCCGTTGCCCCGCCAGCGCGCAAACCATCAGGCCGCCCGCCGCTGCTCGCCGCCACTCTTTTCCAACGCAAAGTCGCGGATAAGCCCGGCCAGGCGAGCCGAGCGGCCGGCGATGTCACTGGCGGCGCTGCGGGTTTGGTCGGCCATCTGTGTGTTCTGGCCGGCGAGTTCGCTCATCCGCTGCATAGCGCCGGCCAGATCCTTCAGCGCACCGATCTGCTCCGTCGAGGTCGAAGCCGCGCGGCCCAGCACGTCGTCGACCCGGGCAATACCGTCCGAGATCTCTTCCAGCGCTGCGCCGGCGCGATTGACGAGGTCGACGCCCGTCTTCACATGGCCGCCGGACTTCTCGATCAGATCCTTGATCTCCTTGGCGGCGTCCGAGCTGCGCTGCGCCAGAGCCCGCACCTCGCTGGCCACCACGGCAAAGCCCTTGCCGGCATCGCCCGCACGGGCGGCCTCAACCCCCGCATTCAGGGCCAGCAGGTTGGTCTGGAAGGCGATGTCATCGATCAGCGAGATGATCTGGCCGATGGTGTCGGAGCTCTTCTCGATCCGGTCCATCGCCTGTACTGCCTCGCGCACCACACCGGCCGAGCGGCTGGCGTTCTCGCGCGCGGTGCCCGCCAAGCCAGAGGCCGAACGAATCTCGTCGCCAAAGCTCTCCACCCGGGCCGAAAGTGTGCCCACCCGCTCCGACGTGTCGCGCAGCGTATCGACCTGCTCGTTGGTGCGCGCGGCCAGATCAAGCGCCGAGCCGCTCATCCCGGCCGAGGCGCGGTCGAGCTCGGTGATCGTGCTGGCGATAGAGGCGAGAACGCTGCGCAGCCGGTCGGAGGACGCGTTGAAATCCTGCCGGATCCGGTCGTATTCCTCATCGAGCGGCTCCTCGAAGCGGCAGGTAAGATCGGCCCGCGCCAAGGCGGCGAGCCCCTCTGTCACCAGTTCGACAACCCGGCCATGCTTGGCGTTGAGCAACGCCTCGTCGCTCGCCTTAAGCTCTTCGGCCGCGCGGCGCATCGCCAGGGTTTCATCCTTGAAGGCCGCCACGGCGCGGGACATCTGGCTTAGCTCATCCTTGCCGCCGGCCTTCGGCAGGGCCGCGTCGTATTCGCCTGCCGTGAAGCGGTCGACGGCGCAGGTGATGCGACGGATGCGCCAGACAACCCGCTCGCAGATGATCAGCGAAAGGCCGATCAACAGCGCCATCGCAACGCCCATCGTCAGCGCCTGTCGGCGGAGCATGGCATCCTGCGAGGCCTCGATCCGGTGCGCTGTCTCGTCGATGTCCTGCGCGAGGATCAGCTCTGTCTCGCGGATACGGTCAATCCAGGCGGTGGAGGTCGCGAACCACTCCTGGGCCGTCAGACCTTCTATCACACCCTCCGCCGCCATGCGCTGCCGCAGCGCCTGAACCGCGACTGCCTCGTCCGATTCCCGCAAGGCAGCGATCAGCGACTCGTTGCCGCCGAGCGCGGCCTCCGCCTGGTCGAGGAAGGCAAGCTGCAGAGCCGCGAGGGAGACGAAGCGGTCATGTATGGCCGGTGTGAAGCCCCCGCCGAGGCCCGTGGCGCCTGTGGCCCTCTCCAGCCCCGCCCGCTCCTTTGCCTCGTCAACGAGGGCGCGGGAGCTGAGAAGCCGGTCAAGATCGGGGGCGCCACCGACGTCGATCTGTGCGAACGTCATCAGATCGGTGATCAGTCCGGTGTAATAGCCGGCCATCTGAGGAACGGTGGCGGTCAGGTCATCGACCTGGCCACGCCATTCGCCCAGCGCGGACAGCTGGTCCTCTATACCGCGAAACCTCTGCTCATCCGCGGCAGCAAGCCCCTGCGCCCCGCGCCGGACATCGGCAAGAGCGCCATCGGTCGCCTCGCGTTGCGCCGCGAGTTCGTTGGGAAAATTCACTCCGCCGGACGAGATGAAGCCGGCCGAGAAGCCACGCTCCTTCTGCAGTTCGTGGACGAGATCGCCGACAAGATGCGTCTCCTCCGTCAGCGCACGCGCAAGCCGCGCCGCGTCTCGGTTGTTCTTCAGGCGGTTGAGGTCGGTGAGCGTGAGCTCGGCCGCCAGCAGCACGAGGGGCGCCAGGATCAGCAGCAGCACGACCCGCAGTTTCATATCCGTCTCCAATCCACCGGTTTGGAGCTGATTTATGCGCCTTCGTTTAAAATGATCCTAACCGCCGCCACCCGCCTTTTCGGCTGTCGGTGACGAATGGGCCTTGTTCCTCGTCGCCCTCGGCTGATAAACCCGCCGGCGGAGACGTGGCCGAGTGGTCGAAGGCACACCCCTGCTAAGGGTGCAGGCGGGAAACCGTCTCGAGGGTTCGAATCCCTTCGTCTCCGCCACCAGGCTGCCAGAATTAAGGCAGGCGTTTCTCAGAAAACATCATCATATCAGTCATGTAGGTCTGTCATAACCTGCAGATGGCGCCCCTTCGCTATGAACACCCGCATAGCTCGCGACTTTCGAGCCTGGCCCCGGGCCGGCACAGATTCTTCCTCTCCTCTGCCTAGGTATATTCTTCTTTCCACCTTGGCGTCTGGATCGCAGGTTCCTCTCGGGCGGAGGCGATCCAGAAGACAGGACATGGAATGACAATCGAAGAAACAGATACGGTCATCGTTGGCGGCGGGCAGTCGGGCATCGCGATGAGCAAGCACCTGACCGATCTGTCCATTCCCCACATCGTTCTCGAACGCAGCCGCATCGCCGAACGCTGGCGCTCGGAGCGCTGGGATTCGCTGGTCGCCAATGGCCCCGCCTGGCACGACCGGTTTCCGGGGCTGGAGATGGACGATGTCGACCCCGAGTGCTTCCCGCCCAAGGAGCGCATGGCCCAGTATTTCGAAGACTACGCCCAGACGTTCGGCGCGCCTGTCCGCACCGGGGTCGAGGTCAAGACGGTGCGCGCGCGCGAGAGCAAGCCCGGCTATCTGGTCACCACCTCCGAGGGCGAGATCATCGCGCAGCGGGTCGTGGCGGCGACGGGGCCGTTCCAGACGCCGAGCTGGCCGCAGATCGTTCCCGATGACGCGGGCGTCACCCAGATGCACTCCGCCACCTACAAGAACCCGGGCCAATTGCCCGAGGGCGCTGTCCTCGTCGTGGGCGGCGGCGCCTCGGGCTCGCAGATCGCCGAAGAGCTGCAGGATGCCGGCCGCAAGGTCTATCTGTCGATCGGCGAGCATTACCGCCCGCCGCGCTCCTACCGGAACCGCGACTACGTGTGGTGGCTGGGCGTTCTGGGCAAGTGGGACGAGATCAAGACCGAGCCGAAGAAGAAACACGTCGCTTTCGCCGTCAGCGGCTACAACGGCGGCAAGACCATCGACTTCCGCCGGCTCGCCCATGGCGGGATGACCGTGCTGGGGGTGACCCACTCGTATGAGGACGGCGTGCTGCGCTTTTCGGGCGATCTGGCCGAGAATATTGCCGCGGGCGACCGGGCCTATCTCAATGTCCTTGAGGAGGCCGACGAGTTCGTGGCGCGCACCGGCATCGACCTGCCGCCAGAGCCGGAGGCATGGGAGATCCTGCCCGACCCCGCCTGCGTGACCGACCCGGTGCTGTCGCTCGATCTGGCCGAGGCGGGGATCACCTCGATCATCTGGGCCACGGGCTTTCGCTTCGATTTCTCCTGGCTCGATGTGCCGGGCGCCTTCCGCGAGGGGCAGCCGTTCCACAAGCGCGGCATCTCGGCCGAGCCGGGCATCTACTTCCTTGGGCTGCCGGACCTGACGAACCGGGCCTCGTCGTTCATCTACGGGTGCTGGTACGACGCCAAGTACCTTGCGACGCATGTCATGGTGCAGCGGGGCTATGCCGCCTACGACAAGCCGGGCGCCAAGGCAGAGCCGGCTGCCGATGCTCTGCGTCACCACGCCTGATCGCAGCACGCCTGATCGCATCACGCCGGAGCGCCCCATGCCCAAAGTCGTCTTCCTGAATGGCCCGAACGCCAATCTCTACGGGCTCGACCCGAAAGGGACCTATGGCACCGACAGCTTTCCCGCCATCGAGGCCAAGTGCCGCGCGCGGGCGGGGGAGCTGGGGCTGGAGCTCGACTTCCTGCAGAGCAATCACGAAGGCCAGCTCATCGACTGGATTCAGGCGGCGCGGCTGGAGGCCGATGGTCTCATCATCAATGCCGCCGGGCTGACCTATACCTCGATCGCGATCCTCGATGCGCTCATGGCCTTCGACGGGCCGATCATCGAATGCCACATGAGCAACATCCACAAGCGCGAGCCCTTCCGGCACCATTCCTACATGTCGAAGGTCGCCACCGGCATCATCGCCGGCTTCGGCGTACAGGGCTACCTACTGGCGCTTGGCGCCATGTCAGAGATGGTCCGGCAGGGCTGATCGCGGCCCCGCAGGCGACCCCCCGGCGACTGCGCGGCCAAGGCAGCGCGGCGCTGGGCACTCCTCAGAATTCCTCAAAACGCACAACCCGGCCGGCGCGCGCCGGGCGCAGGCGCGCGTGCGACACGCCTGCCTGCTGCTCATGCCTGCGCAATTCTTGGGCGGCCTGGGGTGCCCGGCTCATCCTGGCGCTGGGGGCCTCAAAATCAGTTATTACTTATCAGTGACTTACGCCTTCACCACGGAAATTTCTATCCAGCGGAAAGGAATAATCGAGTTGTTGGGGTGCCCGGCGACGGCCAGCCTCCTCTCATGATCTCTGTGCCGCTCCGGGGCTGAAAGGGCCCCTGATGGCGAGACAGACAGGTCGTTCACAGAACAGTCCAGTCACGGACTGGGCGTGCACATGGTGCGCCCCATCGGGAGACGAAGATGACCAGATACCTGCCCCTTGCCTTCGCCGCGGCGATGACCGCCTTTGCCGCCACTCCGGGCCTCGCCCAAACCGATCTGCGCATGGCGGTCGAGACGCCGCCGGGCGACCCGCTCAACGTGATGCTCTCGACCTTCCGCGACGAGATCGACGCTGCCGGCGGGTTTACCGCCGACTATTATGAGAGCGGCGCGCTGGGCGACGAGGCCGCGCTGACCGAGCTCTTGCGCGCCGGTCAGGTGGATGTGGTGCCGCTCGGCTCTGACGTGGTGGAGCTCGACAGCAAATTCGCGGTCTTCGACCTGCCGTTCCTCTTCGAGGACAAAGAGACCGCCCGCGCCGCCCTCGACGGCGAGCTCGGCGAGGTGCTCTCCGCCTCGCTGCGCGAGACCAACGACCTGCAGGTTCTGGCCTTCGGCGAGCTCGGCTTCCGGGCGATCTCGAACTCGGTTCGCCCGATCAACACGCCCGAAGACCTCGCCGGGCTGAAGCTGCGCACCCCCGGCTCGCAAACGCGGATCATGGCCTTCGAGGCGCTCGGCGCCGCGCCGACGCCGATGGCCCTTGGCGAGGTCTACGTGGCCCTGCGGCAAGGCGTGATCGACGGGCAGGAGAACCCGCTCTCGGTGGTCAAGGAATTCTCGTTCGACGAGGTGCAGTCCTACGTCTCGCTGACCAACCACGTCTATACGCCGATCACGCTCGCCATGTCCGGCTCTGCCTGGGATGCGCTTTCTGCCGAGGAGCAGGAGGCCGTGATGGCCGCCGCCCAAGCCGGCGCCGAGGCGACGCGTGTCCTTTCTGATGAAAGCGACGCCTCGCTCGTCGCCGAGTTCGAGGCAGCGGGCATGGAGGTGAACACCCCCGATCTCGCCGCCTTCAAGGAGGCCGCCGCGCCGCTGCGCGCGGATTTCGCCGGCATCGTCGGCGAAGAATTCCTCATTCAGGTCGAGGGCATTCTGGAATGAGTGCTGCGAATACCGCACGGAACGGGGGCCGCGAGGCCCCCGCTTTCGCGTATGACGGCTACGGCGAGCGGGCCCGCATCGGCCTGATCTTCATGGCCTCTTCAGTCGTCATGGAGAACGAGATGTGGGCGATGGCGCCGAAGGGCGTCGCGATCCATACCACGCGCATCAAGCTGCCCAAGGTCACCGTCGAGGGCATTCAGGCGATGATGGACGCGCCGCAGCTCGAAGAGGCCGGGCGCCTGCTGGCCTCGGCACCGATCGACGTGCTCTGCTTCGGCGGTACCTCGGGCTCCTTCCTGCATGGCTCGGCCTATGACGAGGCGCTGAGCGAAAAGATGAGGGGCTGGGCGCCGGGCAAGGCCGTCACAACCGCCTCGACCGGCTCGCTGGCGGCGCTGAAGGCGCTCGGCGCGGGCCCCGTGGTGCTGGCGACGCCCTATGTCGACGCGGTCCACGAGCGGGCGATCCGCTGGCTGGGGGAGAATGGCCACGAGGTGCTGGCCAGCAACAACCTGCGGATCGACGAAGACCAGGCCCTCGCCGAAGTGCCGCTCGAAAAGATCTTCGACATGGTCTGCGAGATGGACCACCCCGACGCCGAGGCGGTTTTCATAAGTTGTACCAACTTCCGCTCCGCCGCCGTGATCGGCGCGCTGGAGAAGGAGCTGGGCAAACCGGTGGTGAGCGCCGTGCAGGCGTCGTTCTGGCATTCCCTGCGCCTCGCCGGCGTCGACGACGATTGCCCGGATTACGGCCGGCTCTTCCGCTGCGGCCTGCCGGAGGCTGGCAGATGATCGGCGCGAGGGAGTTTCTGTCCCAGGCCGCCCGGCGGGTGCCGCTGCCCGGGTTCGCGACCCGCGCGCTTGAGGCGCTGGCGGCCGGGCTCATGGGGCTGATCACCCTCCTGGTGCTGGCAAACGCCCTCGGCCGCTACCTGTTCAACGCTCCGCTGCCATGGACGGAAGAAGCCGTGATCTCGGCGATGATCTGGGTCGCCTCGGTGGGTCTGCTGCTGGGCGCGATGCGCTGCACGCTGATCACCTGCGACGTCCTGGTGGTGCGGCTCTCGCCCGCCCGGCAGCGCTGGCTCGACGCCGCCTGCGGGCTGATCGGGGCCGGGGCGCTGGGCTTCTTCGCCTGGCAGATCCGCAATTACCTCGGCCTCTTCGGCGGGGATGTCTCGCCGATCCTGCGGCTGCCTAAGGGCCTCGGCATCTCGGCGCTGATGGTCTCGATGGCCGGCATCGCGCTGGTGCTGCTCTGGCGCGGGCTGCGCGCCGCCTTTGGGGGGCGCCGGGCATGATGGGGCTGGCGGTCTGGACGATCGTCACGCTCTGCGTGATGGCGCTTGCGGGGTTCCCGATCATCGTGGCGCTCGCCGCCTCGGTGGTATTCTTCCTCACCTTCTCCGGCGGCTGGATGCTGGCGATGCCGCAGCAGACCCTGGGCGGTTTGTCCGACGCGATCCTCGTCACGCTGCCGCTCTTCATTCTGGCGGGCGGCATCATGAACGCGGGCGGCATCGCCGACCGGCTCTTCGCCTTCGCCTCGGCCCTCTTGGGCTGGATGCGCGGCGGGCTGGCGCATGTGAACGTCGGCGTCAGCCTGATGTTCGGCGGCATGATCGGCACGTCGGTGGCCGATCTTGCGGGCAGCGGCTCGGTCATCATCCCCAAGATGAAGGCCGCGGGCTACCCCGGGCCCTTTGCCGCCGCGCTGACGGCGACCTCCTCCGGCATCGGCGTGCTGGTGCCGCCGTCCTCGCCGATGATCCTCTATTCGGCCGTCACCGGCACCTCGCTCGGCGCGATGTTCCTTGCCGGGGCAATCCCGGGCCTGCTCATGGCGCTGGTTCTGATGGGCACCGTTGCGGTGCTAGCGCGCCGGCACGGCTGGAAGCCCGCGCAGAGCTTTGAATGGCGCGAACTGGTCCGCACGGGCCGCGCCGCGATCCTGCCGATGGGGATGCCCGCGCTCATTCTCGGCGGTCTGGTCTTCGGCCTGTTCACCCCGTCCGAGGCGGGCGCCTTCGCGGTCGCCTATGCGCTCTTCCTGTCGATGGGGGTCTATCGTTCCCTCGATCTCAAGGCGCTCTACCGCGTGGCCGTCGATGCCGCGATCCTCACCGGCGAGGTGCTGATGGTGGTGGGCCTCTCCACCGCGCTCGGCTGGGCGCTAAGCCAGGCGCGGGTGCCGGTGGCGCTGGCCGACCTGATGGCCGTGCTCTTCCCCTTCGAGACCGTCGTCCTTCAGATCACGGCGCTCCTGCTGCTGGCGCTGATCGCGGGGATGATCCTCGACCCGCTGATCCCGATGATCATGCCGGTGCTGCTGCCCTCGCTTCTGACGCTCGACGTCGATCTCGTTCATTTCGGTGTGCTGATGGTGGTGACGGTGGCGATCGGGCAGGTGACGCCGCCGGTGGCGCTGGCCCTCTTGGTGGCGGCACGCATCGGGCAGGAAGAGGTGATCGCGGTCACCCGGGCCAACATGCCGTTCCTCGCGGCCATGTTTGGCCTGCTGGTGCTGCTGATCCTCGTGCCCGCGCTCTCGCTCTGGCTGCCGGGGCTCTTGCAATGATGACGGAGACGACGATGAAGGCGATTGCCGCGACAAAACCGGGCGGGCCCGAGGTGCTGACCCTCGTGGAGCGGCCCATGCCCGAGCCGGGGCCGGGCGAGGTGCTGATCGAGGTGGCGGCGGCGGGGGTGAACCGGCCGGATGTCATGCAGCGCAGCGGCGCCCTGCCGGCGCCGCCGGGGGTGACGGACATCCTCGGGCTCGAAGTCGCGGGAACGGTGGTGGCCGTGGGGCAGGGGGTGCAGACCCCGGCCATCGGCGCGCGCGTGATGGCGCTGCTGACAGGCGGCGGCTATGCGACCCACGCGATTGCTGCCGCCGAGTGCTGCCTGCCGGTGCCCGACGGGCTTGATATGGCGGAGGCCGCGGTGCTGCCGGAAGGGCTGTTCACGCTCTGGCACAACCTCTTCGAGAGGGGCGGGCTGCGGGCTGGCGACACCGTTCTGATTCATGGCGGGGCGAGCGGCATCGGCACACTCGGCCTTCAGCTCGCGCTTGCGACCGGCGCGCAGGTCATCGCCACCGCCGGCGGGGCGGACAAATGCGCCCGGCTCACCGAGATCGGCGCCAGCGCGATCGACTACCGCGCGGGGGATTTCGTGCCGCACGTGCAGGAGCGGACAGGGGGGCAAGGCGTGAACGTCGTCATCGACATTGTCGGAGGCGACTACCTTGGACGGAACCTCGACTGCCTCGCGCCGGGTGGCCGCCATGTAAGCCTGTCGTTCATGGCCGGGCCGGTGGCCGAGGTCGATCTGTCCAAGGTCATGCGCAAGGGGCTCTGGCTCACCTCGTCGACGCTGCGGCCCAAACCGGCGCACGAGAAGGCCCGCATCGCCCGCGACGTGGCGGCGCATCTGCTGCCGCTGATCGGCCCGGGCCGGGTGCGGCCCGTCCTGTCGCGCCGCTTTTCGCTGGAGGAGGCGGGCGACGCTCATGCATGGCTCGAAGGTGGCGACAATTTCGGCAAGATCGTGCTGGAGGTGGCCGGCTGATCCGGCCCGAGCGCAATACAGAAAACTGAAAGACCCCAGATGGCACACACCCGCATCCGCCCCTTCAACACGAAGGACACCTACCCCGAGCAGGCGCTCGACAACGATCTCGCCCAGGCCGTCGTCGCCCGGGGGCGGACGGTCTTTCTGCGCGGGCAGTGCCCGCAGGATCTCGACACCGCCGAGAACATCGCCAGCCACGACCCGGTCGAGCAGACCCACAAGGTCATGCAGAACATCCGCCAGCTCATTGAAGAGGCGGGCGGCACGATGGAGCATCTGTGCAAGGTGGTGGTCTACATCACCGACGTGCGGCACCGCGAGGCCGTCTACCGCACCATGGGCGAGTACATCAAAGGGGTGCATCCCGTCTCGACCGGCCTCGTCGTGACCGCGCTCGCCCGGCCCGAGTGGCTGGTCGAGATCGACGGCACCGCGGTGATCCCCGACTGACCCACCCGACGCACCGACTGGACAGCGCATGACCTTCTCCCTAGTCGCCCATTGTTCGACCTCCGGCATGTTCGGCATGGTCGTCTCCTCCTCCTCGCCCGCCGTGGCGGCGCGCTGTTCGCATGCGCGCGCCGGCGTCGGCGTCGTCGCCTCGCAGAACGTGACCGACCCCCGGCTCGGGCCCCAGGCGCTGGACCTGATGGAGCGGGGGGCGACGGCGCGCGAGGCCGTGCTCATCCTCGAGCGTACGGGCTCTTACATGGCCTACCGGCAGATCCTCGCGGTGGGCCGCTCGGGGCAGAGTGCGGTCTGGTCAGGCAGCGAGGTGCTGGGCCTGTGGAGCAGCGCGCAAGACACCGACGTGGCGGCGGCGGGCAACCTTCTGGCCGATACCGGGGTGCCGGAGGTCATGGTCAGCCAGTTCTCCAACAGCAGCAGCCATCTGGGCGACCGGCTGATGGGCGCGCTCCGGGCCGGGCTGGACGCGGGCGGAGAAGCGGGGCCGGTGCATTCGGCGGGGCTGCTGCTGGTCGACAAGATGAGCTGGCCGCTGGCCGAGCTGCGCATCGACTGGACGGAGGATTGCCCGATCACGGCGCTGGAGAGCGCGTGGTCGGTCTACCGCCCGCAGATGGAGGCCTATGTCACCCGCGCGCTCGACCCCGAGGCCGCGCCCTCCTACGGCGTACCGGGAGACGATTGAACTGGCGGCCGGCCCGGTGAAGACTGGGGTCCATCCCGAACTGCCCATTCCGAACCGAGGACCTGCGATGCCCCTGCGCTTCACTCTCCGGCAGCTGGAATACTTCGTCGCGGTGGGCGAGGCGGGCAGCATCTCGACTGCCTCCGAGATCGTGAATGTTTCGGCGCCCTCCATGTCGTCGGCCATCGCCCAGCTTGAGGCGGGCTTCGGGGTACAGCTCTTCACCCGCCGGCATGCACAGGGATCGGTGCTGACCTCCTCGGGCCAGGCCTTCATGGAGCAGGCGCGGCGCATCCTCTCTGAGGCGGACAAGCTGAACGACCTCGCCAATATCGAGTCAGACACCGTGGGCGGCTCGCTGCGCGTCGGCTGCCTGCGCACCTTCGCTCAGATCGTGCTGCCCGAGCTGCGCCGGCAGTTCCAGGACAAGTTCCCCGCCGTCGATTTCTCGCAACTGGAGATGGACCAGGCAGAGATTTTCGAGGCGCTGCGCAGCGCCCGGATCGACATCGCCCTGACCTATGACCTGTCGCTGATCAACGATATTTCGTTCGAACCGCTGGTGAAGCTTCCGCCCTACGTCTTCCTGCCGCCCGACCATGCCCTTGCCGGGCGAAGCCATCTCAGCGTTGCGGATCTGGTGGAGTACCCCATGGTCCTCCTCGATCTGCCGTACAGCTCCGAGTACTTCCTGTCGCTCTTCCGCAGCCACGGGCAGCGGCCTCAGGTCATCGAGCGGACACGCGAGATGGCGGTTCAGCGCAGCATGGTGGCCAACGGCTTCGGCTTCGGCATAGCCAACATGCGGACGGTTTCCGACACCGCGCCGGACGGCAAGCCGCTGATATTCCTGCCACTGACCGGAGACGTGGAGCCGCTGCACCTCGGCATCGCGACGACGCGGTCGGCTCATGTCACGCGCCGGGTGCAAGCCTTCATCGACCATTGTCACGACCTGGTGGATGCCCGCCGCATACCCGGTCTGGTCGTCTGACGGGCATTGGTCTGGAGAAGCGGCAGGCGTTCGGCCCGGAAGATCACCCCCGGAACGACGCAGCCGTCTACAGCGCAGGCGCCTTAACTGCACGGTAAGAGCGCGGCGCTATCCCACGGGACAGAGTGGTTCTCTTGGGAAGGCCGGGATGCGCGTTGTCGCGATGATATGTTTGGTCCTGGGGCCTTTGTTTGCCGCGCCTGTGCTGGCTCTGGCAGGCCGGCCCGTTCCAACAGCAACCACCCTTCTTGTGGTCGGGCCCATGAGCGACTTGCCCGACATTCTTCGGCGCGCGGGCGGGCGCCCCATCGGCCCCACGAGCGCGCCGATGGCCCTGCTCGCCGTGGCTGACACTCATCCCGAGGGCTTTTCTGAGCGCTTGAAATCGGAAGGGGCCTGGCTGGTCCTCGACGGCGCGATCGCAGCGCAACTTTGCGGAGTTTAGAATGACCGACACCACCACGTCGCTGGACGCGGCGCAGGCAAAGGGCCTGCGCTTGATCGGCTATATCAACGTCATGATGACGCCCGTCCCAGCGGTCGGTGCGTGGCTGGCGGGCCTGTCACCCTGGCCGTTTCTGGTGATCTCGCTGGCGATCGCCTCGATCGCGATGGTGCTTCAGCGCCAGGGCGGCGGCATCGCGCGGCTGGCCGTGTCGCTGGGTACCATGGGCCAGCTGCCCCTGCTGACGGCGGCTCTGGCGGGGAACCCGTGGCAACTCGATTCCCACCTGGTCTATTTCGCCGTGCTGGCGGGGCTGGTCATCCTGCAGGATCAGCGGGCGCTTCTCGCCGCCTCGGGGCTCGTGGTTGTGCACCATCTGGTGCTGACGCTCTTTATGCCGACGCTGATCTATCCAAGCAGCGGATTTCTGGTCGATCTGGGGCGCCTGGCGCTGCACGGCACCGTCTGGGTCGCCGAAACCCTGGGCCTGTCGTACCTGCTGCACATGCAGCTCAGTCAGCGCGACCAGATCGAGCAGGAAGCAACACGGCTGTCCGATGCGCTGGCAAGCTCGCAGGAGCTGCAGCAGAACCTGACCAGGAAGGAAGCCGAGCAGCTCGATGTCATGGCACAGTTGAGCGCGGCGCTGAGCAAGCTGGCGAAAGGCGACCTCGCAACGCGGATCGCGACGATCTTTCCCGATCAGTTCGAGCCGCTGCGACAGGAATTCAATAACGCTGTCAGTGCCTTGTCGGTCGCGATGGCCCGCGTCCAGAAGAACGCGGACTCGATCAAGACGGATACGACGAACATTGCCTGGGCCTCCGAGAAGCTCGCCAAGAGGACAGAGCAACAGGCCCATGCTCTGGGCATGGTGACCTCGCGCATCGACAAGATCAGCGAGGTGATGTCCTTCGCATCGGAAGACGCCCGAAACACGGCGATGACGACCGGCGAGACAAGGGATGCTGCGGAAAATGGCATGAAGGTGGTCGATGGTGCGCTGGATGCCATGGGGCAGATCAAGAGCAGCTCTGACCGGATCATGTCGGTCGTCGATCTGATCGAGGATGTGGCGTTGCAGACGAACCTTCTGGCGCTCAACGCCGGGGTCGAGGCCGCGCGGGCGGGCTCGGCCGGGCAGGGCTTCGCCGTGGTCGCCTCGGAGGTGCGTGCGCTTGCGGGCCGGTCTTCCGACGCGGCGCAGGAAATCAGCGTTCTCATCAACGATACAGCGCGCCAGATTCAAAACGGGGTGGAGCTCGTCGACAACACCGGTGCCGTGCTTCGCGACGTTCTCGAGGCGGTTCGCAAGGCATCGGACTCGATGGAGAATATCGCCTCGACGGTCGGGACCCACTCCCAGGGCATTGCCGATCTGAAGGAAACCATCGATGAGCTCGATCAGCTGACCCAGCAGAATGCAGCCATGTTCGAAGAAACCTCCGCCGCGACGACAGCTCTGACCTCTGCGACCAATCTGCTCAGCGACGTTGTGGCCGAATTCCAGAACGCCTCGGAGCGGGGGGAGAAGGCGCCACCGCTCCGCCGGATCGCCTAGGAGTTGACGGCCGGGGTGGGCGGTGAGCGCGCTTCTCCGATCGGGGAAACTGGCAAGGCCCACTGGCGCCCTTCGGCGGGTCTCGCAATTGCTGCAGACGGACAGTCCGAGGTGCGGCCCTGAAGCATCCCGATCCGGGGCTAACGAGGGACTTTAAGCCTTAAGTGGCGAGCGCGAACCCAAAGCTCGCTCGCCTCACCTCCGTAAGTCTGAGGTCGCTATGAGCGATCTTGTCGGCAGGACCTCAGGGTTTCCGGGTTGCACGCGCCTTCCGCGTCGGCGTCAGTTTCATGCCGGGGGAAGCGAGGCGCTCGGGCGGGCCGACCCAAGCGTAGGCCAGAAGGCAGGGGTCGAGGTCTCCGGTTGTGATGCGGTGCTCTTCGCCCGGCTTGTTGAGGATGAGCGAGCCGGGCGCGTAGACGGCGGCATCGTTTTCGGACCAGGACCCGGACACCGATATGTAGCTCTCTTCGATGCCCGAGTGGCTGTGTTGCGGATAGGTTGTGTTCGGGGCGAATAGGACGAAGCCAAGGATGAGCCTGTCTGACTGGATGGGCCCGTTCGGCCCTGCGATCTCGCAATAGGCATATTTCTGCGCCATGGCTCTGGGCACCTTCTCGTAGCCATAGCGCCAGTCGAGCGAGGCGCGAAGCTCGCGCAGGGCCCGGGCCATGCCCTGCATGGCGCCGCGCTCGCCAAGATCGAGGGCGCGGCCGAAATGCACGACCACCGGCTTTTCGGCAGGCGGGGAGAGGGTCATCTGAGGGTTACCCATGATGATCGCCGACAGGGCATCGCGCACCTTCTTGCGGTGCGAGCGGATCGACTTGGCGCCCCCGGCGGAGCCATAGCGATAGAGCGACTCGAACTCGCGAAGCAGATACAGCCAGTTCGGAGCATCCCGCAGGCGCAAAGGCGCTGGCTGGTCGTCTCGGGCCACGTCCTCGCGGGGGGGGTCATCGTGGCCCGCAGACGTCAGCGGTGATTGGGTCATTCTCACACTCCGGTTCGCGAGGAGATCGATATTGGCCGGCCGGATCGAATCCGCAGGCCGCATGGTTGCAGGGATTCTGGCCTCACTCAATGTCGGGAGAGACGGCAGCACGATCTTGCCGCAACTTGGCGCCGACAGCATTCGGAGCGGTGTCGGCCACGACAGCACGCGGCACTTCCGGGCAGACCCTCCGCAAACCTAGGAGACGAATTCAGAGGCGCCCAGCCTTTCCTCCTCCTGCAGCCGCGCCAGGTACTCCCGCAGCAGGGACGCGCGGGCAGGGCGGAAGCTTCGGCCGGTGTCCTCGGCGGCCTCGATCCGGTCGCTGCGGAACCTGCGGAAGTCCTCGCGCAGGCAGCACCAGGCCAGGACGGTCAGTGTTCGTTCGGTGTACATCAGGGCCAGCGGGTAGATCTCTCGCTCGGATGCCGCGCCGCGCTGATCGACGTAGCGCAGGCGCAGGGCCCGCTCCTGCCAGCAGGCGGCGCGGATCAGGTCCATGTTGGCTGTGGGCGCGAAGCGGTTATCCGGGCGGTAGACCTGCGAGATGGCGTGCACGAGGAGCTGCTCGTGCCCCTCCGGCAGGCGAGCGCCGACCTTCGCCAGCACCGAGGCCGCCGCCCGCGCCAGGGTCGCGTCGCCCATGTGCTGCACCTCGGCCAGGCCGAGCGCCAAGGCCTCGATTTCGTCGCGGTCCAAAGTCTGCGGCGGCAGGGCGTAATCCTCGACCAGCCGATAGCCGTAGCCGCGCTCGCCCTCGATCCGGGCGCCGGCGGCGCGCAGGCTGTCGATGTCGCGGTAGAGCGAGCGGAGCGACACGCCCGTCTCCTCGGCCAGCCGGGCTGCGGTGATCGGCGCGGGCATCACGCGCATGGCCTGCAGAAGGCGGAGAAGGCGGTCGGTGCGGGCCATGGGACGCTCTCCTGCAACTGACGCAAACTGGCAGTTGGACAGACCTAAACCTTCGGCATCGCAGATCGCAACAGGAGACCTTGCAATGACGATCAACACCACTGCCCATCTCAACTTCCGCGGCCAGGCGCGCGAGGCGCTGACCTTCTACCAGAGCGTCTTCGGCGGCGATCTGGTCGCGGTCACCTATGCCGACGCTCACGCCGTGCAAAACCCGGACGAGGCGGATCAGATCATGTGGGGGCAGGTGGAAAGCCCCGCCGGCTTCCGCGTGATGGCCTATGACGTGCCCGGTGCGATGGAATATGACCGCGGCACGATCCCCTTCTTCCTCTCCATCCGCGGTGACAACGAGGCAGAGCTGCAGAGCCTCTGGCAGGCGCTGTCCGAAGGGGCAGAGGTCCGCCAGCCGCTGGCCACCGCTGGCTGGTCGCCGCTCTACGGTATGCTGACCGACCGGTTCGGCGTGACCTGGGTGTTGGATATCGCCGTGGCCTACAACGGCTGACGGAGGGCAGCTGTCATGGCGGTCCGGGGCGGTCCCTTGCGCGTGGCTGAGGGCCGTCAGCGCAAGAGGGGCCGCCCCGGATGAGCCTGCGACCCTACCGAAGGAAGTTGTCGCGCAGCAGCGAAACCACTTCGCGGACGCGGCCGTCGAGGACGCCCTTGATGCCGAAGAGGGCGGTCGAGGCGACCTGGCCGGCCTCGATCTTGGGCGGCATGACCAGCTCCATCCGGTTCACCCGCACGTCCAGCACCGCGGGCCCGTCGGCGGCGAGCCAGGCGGCCATCGCGCCTTCCAGCTCGTCCGCCGTCTCGACACGCCAGCCCTGCAGGCCGCAGGCCTCCGCCAGCCGCGCGAAGTTGGGATTTTCGAGCTCGGTATAGCTGTCGAGCAGGCCCTCAACGCGCTGCTCCATCTCGACGAAACCGAGCGAGCCGTTGTTGTAGATCAGTATCTTCACCGGCAGCTTTTCCTGCTTGAGCGTCAGGAGGTCACCCATCAGCATCGCCAGCCCGCCGTCGCCGCTCATAGAGATGACCTGCCGGCCGCGATAGGCCGCGGCGGCACCCATCGCCTGCGGATAGGCATTGGCCATCGTGCCGTGCAGCAGGCTGGTCAGGAAGCGCCGCTCGCCGGTCGCGGTGAGGTGCCGCAGCAGCCAGACCATGGGCGAGCCGCCATCGGCGGTGAAGATCGCATCGGCCGCGGCCAGCCTGTCGAGCGCGTGGGTGACGAATTGCGGGTGGATGAGCTCCGGGTCGCTCTCCTTGGCCTCGTGGGTGTAGCCTTCGAGATCGTTCTGCCATTGCTTGCGCGCGGCTTCGAGATGCTTGGTATCGTCCTTCTGGGTTAGCCGGCCGATCAGGGCGTCGATGGTCGGGCCGACATCGCCGACAAGGCCCAGGCTCACCGGCGCTCGGCGGCCGATATGGGTGGGGTCGCGGTCGATCTGGATAACCTTGTCCTTGCCCGGATAGAATTGCGTATAGGCAAAATCGGTGCCGAGGCAGAGCATCAGATCGGCGCCGTCGACCGCCTCGACCCCCGACTTGTTGCCGAGAATGCCGATCATGCCGACGTTGTAGGGGTTCGCCGGCTCAATGAATTCCTTCGATCGGCTGGTATGGGCGATGGGGGCCGAAAGCCGCTCGGCCAGCGCGAGCAGCTGGGGCCTGGCATCGCGGGCGCCGATGCCGGCGTAGAGCGTCGCGGTCTTCGCCGCGTTCAGCCGCTCGGCCAGCGCGTCGAGCTCCTCCTCCGCCGGGCGCAGGACCGGCTGGGGGCGATGGACGGACCATGCCATCTCGTCCTTGGTATCTTCCTCGAACATGTCGCCGTTGACGATGACGACGGCGACGCCGTGCATCGTCAGCGCCGCCTGCGCGGCCTGCACGATGATGCGGCGGGCCTGATCGGGGTGAGAGATGTACTCGCAGAACACGCTGTGCTGCTCGTAGATCTTGCGCTGATCCACCTCCTGCGGAAAGCCAAGGCCCGCCTCGGCGCGCGCCACGTCAGAGGCGATGAGCACAACGGGCGCGCCGTTGCGGTGGCTTTCGTAGATGCCGTTGACGAAATGCAGCGAGCCCGGCCCGCAGGTGCCGGCGCAGACGGCAAGCTCGCCGGTGAAATAGGCCTCGCCCCCTGCGGCCAGGCCGCCAGCCTCTTCGTGGCGCACATGCACCCACCTCAGGTCAGACCGGCGCACCGCATCGGTAAAGTGATTGATCGTGTCGCCCACGATCCCCCAGCAGCGCTTGGCGCCCGCCTCGACAAGCGCGTCCACGACGACATCCGCAACCTTGGCCATACTCTTATCCTTCTCAGAAATGTCTTCTCAGCTTGCCCGCGCCCGGGCGAGATCCAGCGCGGGGCGGAAGCTTTCGGCCTGCGCTGCCCGCCAGAAATCGGCGTAGATCGTCTCGTCCGGCGCGTTCACCAGCGCCCCCTCGGCGAGGAAGGGGTGCACCTGATCCATCGGCACGGCCTTTTCGGGGCCATTGCGGTGCATCATGTGGTGCGGCTCCAGCTGGCCGGGATGGTCGAGCCCCGCCGAGGCGACAATCTCCATCAGCGCATCCACGGTCTTCTCATGGAAGCGGGCCGAGCGCTCACCCTGCACCTCGGGCACGAGGCCCCGCTGGCGGCTTGGGTCTTGCGCGGTGACGCCGGTGGGGCAGGTGCCAAGATGGCAGCGCTGCGCCTGGATGCAGCCGACCGAGAACATGAAGGCCCGCGCCGCGTTGCACCAGTCGGCGCCCTGGGCGATGTTCCGCGCCAGCCCCATGCCGGAGTAAACCTTGCCGCTCGCCGCAAGGCGGATCTGCGATTTGACGCCCGATCCGACCAGCGCGTTGCGCATCAGGATCAGCCCTTCCGACAGCGGCATCCCCACCCAGTCGGACAACTCCACCGGCGCGGCCCCTGTGCCGCCTTCGCCGCCGTCGACGACGATGAAATCGGGGGTGATCCCGGTCTTCAGGATGGCCTTCATGATGGCGAAGGGCTCATGCGGCTGGCCGATACAGAGCTTCAGGCCAACCGGCTTGCCGCCCGAGAGGTCGCGCATCTTCGCGGCGAATTCGAGCATCTCGATGGGCGTGGAGAAGGCCGAATGGCCGCGCGGCGACAGGCAATCCTGATGCGCCGGCACCTGCCGGATTTTGGCGATCTCGTCGGTCACCTTGGCGGCGGGCAGCAGGCCGCCGTGGCCCGGCTTGGCGCCTTGGCTGAGCTTGATCTCGGTCATCTTGACCACATCGCGCTGGGCGGTTTCGGCGAATTTTTCCGGGTCGAAATTGCCGTCCTTGTCGCGGGCGCCGAAATAGCCCGAGCCGAGCTCCCACACGATGTCGCCGCCGTTTTCCAGGTGATAGGGCGACAGGCCGCCTTCGCCGGTGTCGTGGTAATAGCCGCCCTTTTGGGCGCCGAGGTTGAGCGCGCGCACGGCATTGGCCGAGAGCGCACCGAAGCTCATGGCCGAGATGTTCAGGACCGAAGCCGAATAGGGCTTGCTGCACTGGTCTGAGCCGACATCGACGCGCGGCGACTTTGCCGGGTCTTTCGTGGGCGAAATGGAGTGGCCGACCCAGTGATAGGTCTCTTCATCGGTATTGCGCTCGGTGCCGAAGGGCTGCGTGTCGGTCACGCCGTCCGCCCGGGCCTGCACGAGCCGGCGCGCGGCGAGCGAATAGGGCGTGCCGCCAAGATCGTCCTCGACGATATAGCTGTGCAGATAGGGGCGCAGATCGTGGAACAGCCACCTGATGCGACCGGCCACGGGATAGTTGCGGGTGATCGACCAGCGGGTCTGGAAGGCATCGTAGAGGCCGAGCAGCACGACTGCCGCCAGAAGCACCGCGAGCCAGATCCATCCAAGGGCTAAGGCGATGAGGCCCAGGAGCGCTGCGACAATGGGCACCACCGCCCGCTTGGAGAGATCAAGGAGGCTCGAGAGTCGGTTACTCATAATGTCTGTCTTCCGGGTCTGGGGTTGGTACAGCGTCGCAGAGGTCTTGCAGGTTCCAAAGGGGGGCTGCGCCCCCGCCGTGTTTTTCCCTTGTATGGCCTCCGGTTGCCCGGATCGTGAAGGGCGTTGATGCCATAGCGGTCAAGAGAGGCCGGTTCGGCCGGATTGTCGAGGCAAGCCGCACGGCAGGGCGCTCAGTTTCCCGCGATTGGGGGCTCGGGCAGGGAACGCACCATCCCGGTCTCGACCTTGGCGAGCGTCTTGATGTACCCGCTCACCGGGATCGGAGCTTTTGCTCCGATCGTCAGGGCCTGCGGCCAGCGCATCCGGGCGCAGGCTGAAAGACCGCCCGAGAGGTGAGACAACATGACGATGCTGCGGGCGATTGCGCCGCATGTAACCGCGCTGGCGGTGGCACTGGCAGGGGCCGCGATTGCGGCCTTCATCGGCCTGCCGGCGGCGCCGCTGATCGGCGCGACCATCGGCGTGGCGCTGGTTGGCGCCGCCGGGGTGCCGGTGACGCTGGCGACGCGGCTGCGCGATATCGCCTTCGCGACCATCGGGGTCTCGCTCGGGGCAGGGGTCGACGCCAGCATCGTCGAGCAATTGCCGCACTGGACGGTCAGCCTCGTTCTGCTGGTCGCCTCGCTCGCCGCGACGCTGGCGGCGGGGCATTTCATCCTGACCCGTCTCTTCCGCCTCAACGCCCCGACCGCGATCCTGGGAACGGCGCCCGGCACGATGTCGAACGCGCTGGCCATCGCGGCCGAGGGGCGCGGTGACGCCGCCGCCGTCATGGTGCTGCAGGTGCTGCGCGTGCTCATCCTCGTCGCAGTCGTGCCGCCCATCGCCGTCGCCATCGGCGCGCCAGACGTCGCCGCCGCGCCGGCGCATGCGCCCATGGCTTTGCTGCCGCTCGCCGTGCTGCTGGCCCTCGCGGTGGCTCTCGGGATCGCGGGCGGGCGCCTGGGCGTGCCGGCGGCTGCACTGATTTCCGGCATGGTGCTGAGCGGGCTGGCCCATGTGCTCGGCCTCGCCGAAGGGCCGGCGCCGGCCTGGGCGGTGTTCATCGGCTTTGCGATCACCGGCGGGGTGCTCGGCACCCGGGTCTCTGGCATCTCGGCGAGGCAGTTCGTCCGCTACGTCGCGGCGGGGCTGGTTGTCGTGCTGGCCACGCTGGTGATCGCGATGGCCTTCGCCGCCGTCACCTGGCGCCTGACCGGCCTGCCCATCGGCCAGGTCGTCATCGCCTTCGCGCCCGGCGGCGTCGAGGCCATGGCCGCCATCGGCCTGCTCCTCGGCTTCGACCCGGCGTACATCGCCGCCCACCACTTCGCGCGGATCCTGATCCTGCTGGTCCTCGTGCCGATGGCTCTGCGGCTCACCAGCCGATCCTAGCCGCCCCGCTTAGCCTGCGTCCGGTCGGAAGCCACGGCTCAGCCCGGCGGCACGGGCCAGCTGCGCCGCGATGGGCGCATGGCCCGCCGCCACCGCCGTGCCGTTGATCAGCACATGCTGGCGGGGCATGGGGGCGGCGGTGAAGAAGCTGCCCGGGTGCACGACTGTGCCATGCCCGCTCATCTGCATCGCCGCGACATGCTCGTCCTCTACCGGCAGCCAGATGGCCGGCCCGTCCTGATGGGCGATCGGGAAACCCTCGGCTACCAGCGCCTCGGTGAAGCGCTGATGCCGGTCATGGCAGGCGTCGAGCAGGGCCTCGAGGTGCCGCCGGGCGCCGGGATCGGTGATCTGAAAGGCCAGCGCGTTCTGCATCAGCCGGCTCACCCAGCGTGACGAATAGGTCAGCTGCAGCCACATCCGGTCGACATGTAGCCGCGCGCCGCCGACGACGCCGACGCGCAGGTCAGAGCCGAAGAAGAAGTTGAACGACCAGATCTGCACCACCGCCTGCGGCAGGCGGGTGCCGAGCGAGCGGATCGGCCCCCGCACGAGGAAGGGCGTCTGCACCATCTCGACGATCGGGAAGGGCGCGTCCTTCAGCAGCACAGCGGCCTTGTCGATCCATTCCGGCGTGATGCTGCGGCCCGTCGGGTGCTGCGAGGCCGGCTGGTAGACCATCGCGGCGGGGCGGGTCTTCAGCGCGGCGGCGAGCTGATCGAGGTCTGGTCCGTCCGGGCCATACTCCACCGGCACGGCCGTGGCGCCGAGGAAATCGATGATGTCGAGCAGCCGCGTCATGCAGGGGCTCTCGACTATCACCTTGTCGCCCGGCCGCACCGTGCTGCGCAGCGCCAGATTGATGGCATCCACCCCGCCGTGGGTGGCGAGGAAGGCATCTGTCTCGACCGGCCAGTCGGGCGCGACGGCAGCGCGCAGCGCGTTGGAGATCGGCTCGGGGTCGGTGGTGTTGATGTCGGCGGCGCGGGCCGCGAATTCCAGCGCCGGCCCCACGGGCGGCAGCAGCGCCGGGTCGCAGATCAGGTGGCCGAGGTTCAGCGTGCAGCCCTCAGAGGCGCGCATCATCGCATCGTAGCGCGTGGCTCTCGGGGTAACCGCCGGCCCCAGCACCAGCGTGCCGCCCCGGCGCGAGGTTTGCAGAACATGCCACTCCACCAGCTCGCCCCAGGCGGTGGCGACGGAGGAGGCGCTCATCCCCAGCGCCTTCGCCATGTCGCGCACCGTGGGCATGCGCGTGCCGGCAGGCAGGGCGCCGTCAGAGACCATTTCCATGATGGTCTGGCTCAGGGCGCGGGCCTTTCGCACGGGCAATCGCTCGCGCACCTGGAAGGCGATGGTCAAAATTCCAGCATCTTCTGGCAAGGGCATCGCCTGTTTTGTTTATGAACATATCTGAATTGACCTGAACATTAGCTCACTCCTAGCGTCCGGGGAAGAGCGCAGTCGGACGAGGCCCCGATACGGGCAAGCGGCGGCGACGAGACGGTGATTTGAAAAGGAGCCATCATGTCAAAACGCATTCTCACCCTGGCGGCGTCGACGGCCCTCGGCCTGTCGCTGGCCGCGCAATCTGCCAACGCGCAGGCCGAAGTTCAGGAGGTCGTGCAAGGCGGCCAGCTCATCCTGGCCACGACCAACCCGCCGCCGAACTGGAACCCGCTCACGGCCAACGGTGACATCACCACCAACCGCCAGCAGCAATGGCCCATTTACCCGCACCCGTTCCTCACCGGCACTGATGCTGGCGTGACGCTGAACGAGGCGCTGCTGGTCTCGGCCGATATCGTCAGCGAAGACCCGATGGTGGTGGAGTATGTCATCCAGCCCGATGCGGTCTGGTCCGACGGCACGCCGATCACCGCGGCCGATTTCGAATACACCCAGATGGTGCAGGACCCGGAGGTCTGCGGCGATTGCCAGGCCGCCTTCACGCAAGGCTATGACCTCGTCACCTCGATGGAGGCGAGCGAGGATGGCAAGACGCTGCGCATCACCTTCGATGCGCCCTTCGCGCCCTGGCGCACGCTGTTCCCCTACATCCTGCCCGCCCATATCGCCGAGACCTATGGCGACCTCGCGACGAGCTTCAACGAAGGCTTCGCCGAGAACGTGCCCGAATGGTCCGGCGGCCCCTTCATGGTCGGCGAGTACCAGGACGGCGTCGCCCTCACGCTTGAGGCGAATCCCGAGTGGTACGGCGAGGGCCCGAACCTCGACACCGTGGTCTTCCGCTACATTGCCGCTGTCGGTGAGCAGGTGACGGCGCTGCAGAACGGCGAGGTCGATGCGCTTTACGGCGGCGCCACGCTCGATACTGTCGAGCAGGTGAACCAGATGTGGGATGTCGGCATCGATATCGGCCCGACGCTCACCTACTACCACTTCATCATCAAGCCCTCGGGCGA
Source organism: Pseudoroseicyclus sp. H15 (assembly GCF_054353345.1). NCBI lineage: Bacteria > Pseudomonadati > Pseudomonadota > Alphaproteobacteria > Rhodobacterales > Paracoccaceae > Pseudoroseicyclus > Pseudoroseicyclus sp. H15. The sequence continues at coordinate 129,730 of NZ_JBTHJE010000006.1, read as the reverse complement.
CGTGATGTCCGATCTGCCGCTGCGCCGCGCCATTGCCATGGTGCTGGATACCGAAGACATGACCCGCCGCACCATCGGCCAGTATGTCGAGGGCGCCGAGGTGATGACCTCCGCCGCCTATATCCCCGGCCAGACGGTCGCGGGTGAAGTGGCCGAGCGTGACAACACCACCACCGCCGGTGTGGGCATCGGCGATGCCGAAGGGGCACTCGCGATCCTCGAAGAGGCCGGCTACAGCCTCGTGGATGGCAAGCTCATGCTGCCGAGCGGCGAGCCGCTGCGCGATCTGGAGATCCTGACCTATTCGATCGACCCGCTGCGCATGCAATTCGCGCAGCTCGCGCAGTCGCAGCTGGCGGCCATCGGCATCACCACCTTCATCGATGCGGCCGACCGCTCGCGTTACAGCCCTGAGGCTCGCGCAGGCGCGTTCGACATCTACACCACCGCCACGGCGCTCGATCTCGGCGCGCTCTCCCTCGCGCAATGGTATCAGACCGGCGCCGGGCGGAACTGGTTCGACTATTCGAACCCCGAGGTGGATGCGCTGGTCGAAGAGATCTCCGCCACGCTCGACGATGCCAAGACGGTGGAGCTGACCAACGAGCTGGACCTGACGTTGCTGGAGGACGGCATCGTCGTGCCGCTCTTCCCGATCACCAACATGGCGGTGTTCAATCAGGCCTACGCCAATATCTTCGTGAACCCGTCGAAATACGGCACCACGATGAATATCGAGCAATGGGGCATGAAGCCGTAAGGCCCCGAGCGCCCCGGCACATCTCAGCCATACCCCGCCCGCCGGTTCGACTGCCCCGCAGTCTGCCCGGCGGGCGGTTCAACCCGACTGCCGCCTGAACGTCAGGTGGCAGGGCAGGGGCGGCGCCGCTCGCCCCTGCGCCCGAGACGGGCAATCCCAAGCAAAGACCGAGGATAGAATGACCATCGATTTCGTCGTGGCGACGCCCCACGACGCGGTTCACTTCAACGACGTGTTCCGCAACTACACCGCTAGCGCCGGCTATATCGTGTGCAACAACATCTATAACCGGATGGTGCTGACCGAGTGGTACAACTTCTCGGGCTCCTATCCCGATCTCGCCACCCATTGGGAAATGCTCGACGGCGCGCGCCGCTGGCGCTTCCACCTCAATCAGGCGGCCCGCTGGCAGGATGGCGAGAAGCTCACCGCGCGCGATGTCGTCTACACGCACACGCATGTCATGAAGATGGGCTACACCGGGGCGATGTTCCTGACCGATGTCGATCACATCGAGATGGTCAACGACTATACCGTCGACTACCACCTGAAGGCCCCGAACGCGGGCTTCCTCGTGCAGCTCGGCAATTTCATCTTCTCGCATTTCCTGCCCGCGCATCTCTACGAGGGCACGGATTGGGAAACGAACCCCTACAACATGAAGCCCGTCGGCTCTGGCCCGTTCCGCCTCGTCGAATGGGCCAAGGGCGAGCATATCATCATGGAGGCGGTGAAGGATCACTGGGGCCCGCAGCCCGAGATCGACCGCCTTATCCTGAAGATTGAGCCCGACCGCGACGAATGCGTGCGCATGGTCACCCGCGGCGAGGCGCATTTCTTCCCGCAGGACACGCTCACGCTCGACCGGATGCACCTCGTCGAGGGGGCCGATGTCGAGATCATGCGCGGCAAGGGTCCCGGCATGGCGCTGCTCGATTTCAACCACGGCAGCGGCGACTGGGACGATCAGCGCCGGCGCGACGCCGTAGCCCATGCGGTGAACCGCGCCGACATCGAGAAGATCACCGATCCGGGCTATTCCTTCGCCTGGCCGCATTACCTGCTGGAAACGGTGGAATGGGCCTTCAACCCCGAGGCCGTGGCGCCCGATCATGATGTCGCCAAGTCGAAGGAGCTGCTCGACGAAGCCGGCCTGCCCGAGGGCGAAGACGGCATCCGCAAGCATCTGAACCTCTATTTCATGGAAACGTTCTTCGGCCACAAACGGCTGGCGGATATCGTGAAGGCCAACCTCGAGGCGGTCGGTTTCTCCGTCAACGTTGAGGGGCTGAGCTCGGTCGACTGGTCGCGCAAGATCCGCAAGGAGCATGATTTCGATCTGATCATCGTGGGCGGCACCATGGCGCCCGATCCCGAGATCACCTCGACGAAGTACTCTTCGACCGGCCTCAACAACATGGGCCAGCACCACAATGCCGATGTCGATGCCGCCTATGCCGATGCGCGCTCCGCGCTGACGCGCAAGGAAAGGGGCGAGCATTACAAGCGCTTGCAGGAGGTTCTGGCCCGCGATTGCGAATATGTGCCGCTGCTGTGGTACGCGACCTATTACGCGCGCTCGAAGGAATTCTTCGGCTGGGCCGACCAGCTGGAATACTCGGTGCCGTGGTGGCACTGGGGCCGAATCCGGCCGGTCGCGAAAGACTGACGCAGCCACCCTCGATCTGAACCAAGGGGCCCGTTCATGACCGGATTGATCCTCAGACGGCTGGCCAACAGCGCCGGCATTCTTCTGGCGTCGACCTTCATGGTCTTCCTTCTGGTGGCCATGGCCGGCGACCCCCTGGCGGATCTGAAGGATCGTCAGCCGCCCGTTTCCGAAGCCGTCATCCAGGCAGAGGAGCAGCGGCTCGGCCTCGACCATCCACCGGTCGAGCGCTACGCGATCTGGCTGTCGGGCCTCGTGCGGGGGGACTTCGGCCCCTCCGTTCTGCCCAACCGCGACATCGGCGCCGAGCTGCTGCCGCGGGTGGGCGTCACGCTCCGGCTCGTGGTGACGGCCATCGTCATCGCCTTCGGGCTGGCGCTGATTGCAGGCACGCTGGCGGCGCTCTTCCGCAACCGCTGGTTCGACCACCTCATCTCCGGCTCGGCCTTCATCCTGATCGCGCTGCCCTCGTTCTGGCTGGCGGTGTTGCTCAAGCAGGGCGGCATCGCGGCCAACCGCGCGGCGCAGGCGCGCATCTTCTACACCGTGGGCGATGTCTCGGTGCCGGCGCCAAGCGGCTTCTGGCCGCTCCTGCTCGACATGGCCGGGCACCTCGTGCTGCCCACCATCGTGCTCACGCTCATCCACTACGCGAGCTGGAGCCGCTATCAGCGCACCTCCGTGGTGGAATCGCTCGGCAGCGATCACGCGCGGTTCGCCGTGCTGCGCGGGCTCAGCCGGCGGCGCATCATCGGCGCGCATGTGGTGCGGCCCTCGCTCATCCCCATCGTCACCGTGGTTGCGCTGGACCTGCCCGCGCTGCTCTCCGGCGTCGTCATCACCGAGACGGTGTTTCAATGGCGCGGCATGGGCGGCTTTCTCATCGAGAGCATCGGCAACCGCGACGCCAATGCCGTGATGGCCTGGCTGCTCATCGCCGCCACCGCCGTCGTTCTGTTCAACCTCGTGGCAGACCTCGTCTATGCCCTGATCGATCCGAGGGTCCGCTATGGCGCTCACTGAACCCGGCCTGACCGACGCGCGCCCCGGCGCCAGCCGCATGGGCCTCGCCGCCCGGCGGTTCAGGGCCAACCCGATGGCCATGCTCGGCCTCGTGGTGCTGGTGCTGCTGGTGGCAACCGCGATCCTCGGCCCGCATCTGTGGATCTACAGCCATACCGACATCACGCCCGACCTGTCGCAGCCGCCGTCGCTCGCCCACCCCCTCGGCACCGACACGCTGGGGCGCGACATGCTGGCGCTCTCGATGCGGGGCATGCAGCAATCGCTCTCCATCGCCGGCAGCGTGGCCGCCATCGCCTGCGTGATCGGCACGATCATGGGCGTCGTCTCGGCCTATTTCGGCGGCTGGGTCGATGCCGGCATCATGCGGCTCGTCGACCTCGTGCTGACCGTGCCCACCATCGCGCTCGCCGCCTTCCTCGGCAATTCGCTGGCCGGGGCAGGGGTCTCGTGGCTGGGGCTGGCGCTGGTGCTCGCCGCCCTGATGTGGACCTCGGTCGCCCGCCTCGTGCGCGGCGTCTCTCTCAGCCTGCGCGACATGCCCTTCGTGCGCGCCGCGCAGGTGATGGGCGGCAGCGCGCCGCGCATCATGCTGCGCCACCTCGTGCCCAACGTGGCCGATCACATCATCGTCTCCACCGCGCTGCTCGTCGGCGTGGCGATCCTGTCGGAGACCGGCCTGTCCTTCCTCGGCTTCGGCGTGCAGCCGCCCGATACCTCGCTGGGGCTGCTCATCTCCAGCGCGCAGACGGCGGTGCTGACGCGGCCTTGGATGTTCTATGCGCCGGGCGTGCTGATCATCCTGATCGTGCTGTCGATCAATTACGTGGGCGAGGGTCTGCGCGACGCCTTCAACCCCCGCGCCGATCTCGACAACCCGCTCGTCGCCGCCGCCCGCAAGGGGGCCGGGGCCCCGGCGCCCGCGGCGGAGAACCTCGTCGAGATCCGCGACTTCTCCGTCCGGTTCGACGGCGGCACGGCGGTAGAGGGGCTGAGCCTCGACATCAGGCGCGGCGAGGTGCTGGCGCTGGTGGGCGAGAGCGGCTCGGGCAAGTCGCTCACTGCGCTCTCCATCGCGGGGCTTCTGCCCAACCAATCTGTCGCCACCGGCACGCTGATCTTCGACGGGGACGACATGGGCCGGCTCGGCTTTGAGGGCTGGCGGGCCTATCGCGGGCGCCGCATCGCGGTGATCCTGCAGGACCCGGCGACGAGCCTGAACCCGGTGCTGACCATCGGCGCCCATTTCGAGGAAAGCCTGCGCCTCGCCGGCCCGATGAGCCGCGAGGCCATGCGCGCCCGCGCCGCCGAGCTCTTGGAGGTGGTCGCCATCCGCGATGCCGCCACGCGGCTCGACCAGTACCCCCACCAGATGTCGGGCGGGATGCGCCAGCGCATCGTCATCGCGCTCGCCATGGTGCACCAGCCCGACCTCATCATCGCCGACGAGCCCACGACCGCACTCGACGTCACCGTGCAGGCGCAGGTGCTGGAGACGCTGGCCAAGGCGCGCGAGGCGGTGGGGGCGGCGATGCTGTTCATCACCCATGACCTTGCCATCGTGGCCGGGCTGGCCGACCGCGTGGCCGTCATGAAGGCCGGCGCGCTGGTCGAAGAGCAGGATGTCCACGGCCTCTTCACCGCTCCGCGCGACCCCTACACCCGGCGCCTGCTCTCTCTCGCACCCCGGCTCGACCGGGTGGAGTTCGCCCCGCCGGTGGAGCGCCCCGGCCCGCCGCTTTTGCAGGTGCAGGGCCTCACGCGTGATTTCATCCGCCCCCGCGCCTCCGGCGGCACGCTGGAAGAGCGGCGGGTGCGGGCGCTCGATGCGGTGAGCTTCGATCTCGCGCCCGGAGAGACGCTCGGCATCGTCGGCGAAAGCGGCTCGGGCAAGACGACGCTGCTCAACTGCATCCTCGGCATCCACCCGCCCACCGCAGGCAGCGTGCAGTTCGAGGGCGTCGACATGGCAAAGGCCACGCGCGCCGTGCGCCGCGAAGCCTCCAAGCGGATGTCGGTGGTCTTCCAGGACCCCTATTCCTCGCTCGACCCCCGCATGACCGTGGCCGACATCCTCGCCCAGCCGATGCGCATCCATGGCCGGGGCGGCGAGGCGCGGGCGCGGGCCGAGGCGATGCTCGACCGGGTGCGCCTGCCGCGCGCCGCGCTCGGCCGTTTTCCGCACGAGTTCTCGGGCGGGCAGCGCCAGCGCATCGCCATCGCCCGCGCCCTGATGCTCGACCCGCGCCTCATCGTGCTCGACGAGCCGGTTTCCTCGCTCGACGTGTCGATCCAGCAGGAGATCCTGGAGCTGCTCGTCGACCTCAAGCGCGAGGCCGGGGTGGCCTACCTGCTGGTGGCGCATGACCTCGCCGTGGTGGCCGGCCTCGCCGACCGCATCATGGTGATGACCGCCGGCGAGGCGGTGGAGACCGGCACGGCCGAGCAGATCATCCGCCGCCCGGCGCATGCGTATACGAGGCGCCTCCTCTCGGCGGTTCCGGTGCCCGACCCGGACGTGGAGAGGGCGCGGCGGGGGTAGGGCGCCGCTTCCATCGATGCGCCGCCCGCCCCCCAGAAGCGCCGGCGCCTGCCCGGATCACCGGCATCTCATGGCATGTCGGCTTGCATCCCACCCCCCGGCGGGGGATGGATGATGGACCGCGCCCGCCCCCCGCCTACATGGCTGCGGGCGGGCACGTCGCCGCGGCTGACGAAAGGCCACCCATGGCAGAGCTGGTGCTCTCATCCGTCACCAAGACCTTCGGCGAGACCGAAGTGGTCAAAGGCCTCGACCTCACGATCCCCGACCGCGAATTCGTCGTGCTGGTCGGCCCCTCCGGCTGCGGAAAATCGACCACGCTGCGCATGATCGCCGGGCTCGACAGCGTCACCTCCGGCGACATCCGCATCGGTGGGCGGCGCGTCAACGACCTCACCCCCGGCCAGCGCGACATCGCGATGGTCTTCCAGAGCTACGCGCTCTACCCGCATATGAGCGTCCGGCGGAACATCGCCTTCGCCCTTCGCCGCCGCAACCTTGGCCGGGTGGAGGTGGCGAAGCGCGTCGATGAAGTCGCGCGCCTGCTAGAAATCGAGCCGCTGCTGCCCCGCCGCCCCCGTGCCCTCTCGGGCGGGCAGCGTCAGCGCGTCGCCATCGGGCGGGCGCTGGTGCGCGAGCCGCGGGTGTTTCTCTTCGACGAGCCGCTCTCCAACCTCGACGCGCGCCTGCGCGCCCAGATGCGGCTGGAGATCAAGCGCCTGCACCAGGCGATGCCCACCACCACCGTCTTCGTCACCCATGACCAGGTCGAGGCGATGACCATGGCCGACCGCGTGGTGGTGATGAACGAGGGCCGTATCGAGCAGGTCGGCACCCCGATGGAGATCTACCGCCACCCCGCCACGCGCTTCGTGGCCAGCTTCATCGGCTCGCCCATGATGAACTTCTTCCCCTGCGCGCTGGAAGAGGGGGAGGGCGGCCTCACCCTCGCCCTGAAGGACGGCCCGCGCCTGCCCGTGCCCGCCGCCCGCGCCGATGCCTGGGCGAAGCACCGTGGCCGCGACCTTACCCTCGGTCTCCGCCCCGAGGCTCTGTCGCCTTCCCCCGGCGGCGCCTCTCTCGGCCCCGCCCACGTCAGCGTCACCGAGCCGCTCGGCACCGAGACGCTCATCTACCTCACCCTCGCCGGCACCGAGGCCGCCGCCCGCCTCTCGCCCGATCAGGCGCCGCGGCCGGGCGAGACCGTCACGCTCAGCGCAGACTTCACCCAGGCCCATCTCATCGATAATGCGACCGGCAAGGTTCTCTCCTGACGGGCCCCTTCATCTGGCCGAAAATACCTCCGGGGGGGCTGCCGCCAGGCAGCGGGGGGCAGGAGGCCCCCCTCCGCCCTTGCCATCCTTGCACCAATAGCCCTTGATCGTCCCTGAACCCGGGCCACCTGTTGGCCAGCCCCGGGGCGCTCAAGCCCTATCCTCCAGAAGGAAGTGCCCATGTCGCATCGTCTCACCCAACCCCGCCTCGCCGCCTCGCTCATCGCCCTCGTCGCCGCCGGCGCTCCGGCGCTCGCGCAGGACAGCACGGTCACGCGCGATCGCGTCGGCCCTGCCGATGCCGAGAAGTCGCTGACCTTCCGCCTCACGGCCTATGACCTCTACAGCGCCGATCCCGCCACGAAGGAGGGCTACGAGGCGCTCTTCACCGATTTCATCGAGGCCCATCCCGGCTGGCGCATCGACACCGAGTTGATGACGGGCGATTCCGCGCAAGAGCAGGCCCGCATCCTCGAACAGGCCCGCGCCGGTCGCGGCCCTGATTGCGCCATGGTCGACAGCCCCAACGTCGCCGCCTTCATCGAGGCCGGGGTGCTGACGCCCATCACCTCCTACCTCACCGATGAGGAAGTCTCCGACATGTTCCCCTTCGCCCGCGAGGGCGTGACGGGGCCGGATGGCGAGCTCTACGCCTGGTGGTGGTTCACCAGCCTGCAGGTTCTCTACCGGAACACCGAGCTGGTCCCCGAGGCCCCGCAAACCTGGGCCGAGGTGAAAGAGGCCGCGCTCGCCGCCGCCGACGAGGGCTACGAGGGCATCCTCTTCAACGGCGGTCGCACCGAGGGGACGACCTTCGACTGGCTGCCGAACTTCTGGGCCCAGGGCGGCAAGCTCTTCGACGAGACGGGCCGCCCCGTCTTTGGCGAGGGCGAGAACCGCGAGAAATTCCTCGCCGCGCTCGAATATTACGACGACCTGGTCGAATCCGGCGCCGCGCCCGCCCGCGTCTCCACCATCACCGATTACGAGGAATTCTTCGCCGCCGCCGCCGCTCAGACCGCCGCGATGTTCATCGGCGGCAACTGGCAATACGCCCAGATCAACGCCCGCCTGCCCGAAGATATCGCCGCCAAATGGGAGGTCTCGGCCTATCCCGGCCCGACGGAAGACCAGCGCGCCACCGGCTCCGGCGGCTGGACGATCGCTGCCCTGACCGACGATCCCGAGAAGATCGAGATGTGCATGGACATCGCCCGCCTCTACGCCGGGCCCGGCAACGCCTTCCAGAACCAGCTGCCGACGCTCGCCTCTTATTACGACGAATACGAGGTCTATCAGGCGCCGGAATACCAGCTCTTCGCCGAAAGCCTGCAAGACGGCGTCGCCCGCCCCGCCGTGGCGCTCTATCCCGAGGTCACCAGCCTCATCCAGGTGGCGATGGGTGAGGTGCTCTCGCAGGCGAAAGAGCCCGAAGCGGCGCTGGACGAAGCCTATCAGGGCGCGCTTGCCGCCTATGACGCCCAGTAGGCTTTCATGAGCGCGGCGGCAGAGCGGGGCGGCGGCAGCGGCCCCCTATCCCGGCTTGCCAGCGGGCCGGCGCTCTGGCTCTTGCCCACCATCGCGCTTCTGGGGCTCTTCTACCTCGTGCCCATTCTCGACGCCTTGCGCCTCGCCTTCACCGATGCCTCGCTGCTCGGGGGCGAGGTCAGCTACTCCACCGCCGCCATCGAAGGCATCCTCGCCGACCCCGCGCTCGGCCTCGTCCTGCGCAATACCTTCGTCTTCGCGGGCTTCGCCGTGCTCGGCCAGCTTGCCGTCGGCCTCGGCATCGCGCTCTTGGTCGTGCGGGGCGAGCGGGAGCGGCTTTGGGGGATGCTGACGCTGCGCACCATCGTGCTCGCCGCCTGGGTGGTGCCCGGCGTGGCCAATGGGGTGATCTGGCAGGTGCTCTTCTCCGAGGCGCCCTATGGCACGATCAACAGCCTGATCCGTCTTCTGGGCGGCGCGCCCGTCGCCTGGCTCTCCAATGCCAACATGGCGATGGTCTCGGTCGTCGTCGCCAGCGTCTGGCAGGGCTCGGCGGTGTCGATGATCATCCTCTACGCCGCGCGCAAGGGCATCGACCCCGCGCTCTACGAGGCGGCGGAGATCGACGGCGCCAAGGGGTGGGAGCAGTTCGTCTTCATCACCCTGCCGCAGATGCGGGGGGCCTTGCTCGTCAACGCCATCCTCGTGACGATCCAGATGCTGAACGCCTTCGACGCCATCGCCGCGCTCACCGCCGGCGGCCCCGGCCGCGCGACCGAGGTGCTGTCGCTCTTCACCTACAGCACGGTGTTCCTCAATTACGACCTCGCGCGCGGCTCTGCGCTGGCGATCCTGCTGCTGCTCATCAGCCTCGTCCTCGCGCTGGTCTACGCGCTCTTCCTGCCGCGCGGCGAGGAGGCGCAGGCATGAGGCGCCATCTCGCCAACGCGGCCACCTATCTGGCCGCGCTGCTGATCGCCGCGATCTTCGTGGCGCCGATCCTGTTCCTCATCTCCCTCGCCCTGCGCACCCCGCAGGAGATCTACTTCGGCGCCTCGCGTTTCATCCCCGAGGCGCCGACGCTGGCGAACTTCCGCACCGTCCTCACCGATACCGGCTTCCCCGGCTACCTCTGGAATGGCTTCAAGCTCTCCGCCCTCGGCGCGGTCGGCTCGGCCATCGTGGCGGCGCCGGCGGCCTATGCCTTCTCGCGCTTCACCTTCCGCGGGCGGGGCGGGCTGATGATGGCGATCCTCGCCGTGCAGATGGTCTCCGGCCTCGTGATCCTGATCCCGCTCTACCGCTACATGGGGGCACTGGGCCTGCTGGAGACGCACACCGGCACCGCCGCGATCTACATCGCCATCGGCATTCCGCTCACCATCTGGCTGCTGAAGACGGGGTTCGACGCCATCCCCCGGGCGCTGGAGGAGGCCGCGATGATCGACGGCTACGGGCGGCCGGGCATCTTCTTCCTTGTCTCGCTGCCGCTGGCCGCGCCCGCCATCGCCTCGGCGGTGACGCTGAACCTGATCTTCAACTGGTCGCAGTTCCTCGTGCCGCTCCTGATGCTGTCGGACGAGAGCAAATGGCCCATCTCGGTCGCGATCTACAAATACGCCGGCAGCGCCACGGCGAGCACGACGCAGCTGCTCGCGGCGGCCTGCCTCATCACCATCGTGCCCGCGATCCTGTGCTTCCTCGCCCTGCAACGCTTCATCGTCTCGGCGCTGACGGCGGGGGCGGTGAAGGGCTAGCCGCCGGTCTGCGGAAGCAGGCTGCGGAGCACCTCTTCCTCGGGCCGCTGCTGCACCGGGCCGAAGCGCGCCTCGAAGCGGGTGCCGTCCATGGTGAGCGGGTAGGCCATGTTGGTGGTGTCGGCGCGCTCCTGCATCAGGCCGCCGCTGCCGGGGGGCAGCAGCTCGATGGCGCCGTCCCGGCCCGCCAGCCGGGCGAAGAGGGCGGCCCACTCGCCCATTGTCCGCTGGATGGGCGGGGCGATGTTGAAGGTCTCGCTGCCGCAGTCGCTGGTGGCGGCGAGGGCCACGGCGGCGGCGGCATCCTGCAACGTGATGAAGGTCTGCGGCCAGGCGGCGGCGCGTTCGTCCATGCGGATCGGCCCGCCGGCTGCCAGCGCCTCGGTGATCCAGGTGAAGCGGCCCTGCTTGTCGCCCGGCCCGTAGATGGCGGGCAGGCGCAGGATGGTGGCATCGAGGCGCGCGTCCTCGCGGGCGGCGGCCTCGATCGGCACCTTGTCGTAATCGTCGATCAGCGCATCGTCGAAGCCCTTCGGCCGGCGCGGGTTGCCGCGATAGGGGTAGAGCGCCGTGCGGACCGGGTCATCCTCGCGGGAGGGGCGGGCCAGCACCGGCGGCGTCTCCATCCCCATCAGCCCGCCGTAATTGGCATAGACGTCGATGGCGCTGATCATCACGTAGCGCGCCCCCGCCGACGCCGTGGCGGCGAGGAGAGCGCGGGTGTTCTCCAGCGACAGGGTGAGCACGTCGATGACGCCGGTCACCCCATGCTCGGCGAAGATCGCCTCCAGCGCGGGCTGGTCCGCCCGGTCGGCGGCGGCGGTGAGGCTGCCCTCGACCACCTCGTAGGGCGAGGTCAGCCGGGCCACTTGCACGGGTGTCTCGCCGCGGGCCACCAGCGCCTTGGCGATGGCGGTGCCGAGAAAGCCCGTGCCCCCGATGATCGCGACGGCCATGCTAGCGGCTCGCCGCGATGAGATCGCGCGTATAGGGTTCGGCGGCGGCGCCGGTGGTCAATTCTTCTCGGCCCAGCGTTTCCACGATCCGGCCCTCCTTCATCACCGCGAGGCGGCTGCACATATGGCTGATCACCGCCAGGTCATGGCTGACGATCAGGTAGGTCAGGCCGCGCTCGGCCCGGAGTTTGTTCAGCAAGTTCAGAACCTCCGCCTGGATGGAGACGTCGAGCGCCGAGGTGGGCTCGTCGAGCAGCAGCACCTCGGGGTCAAGCGCGAGGGCACGGGCGATGGCAACGCGCTGGCGCTGGCCGCCGGAGAGCTCGTGCGGGTAGCGGTAGCGGTGAGCGGCGGTGAGGCCGATGGCTTCGAGGAGCTCCAATGTCCGCTCCGCAACGCGGGGCAGGCGGTTGACGCGCATGGGTTCGGCGATGGCCTCGCCGATGAGCAGGCGCGGGTGGAGCGAGGCGTAGGGGTCCTGAAAGACCATCTGCACCTTGCGCAGGAAGGCGGGGCGGGGGCCCTTGCGGGCGTCGATCCCGGCGATCTCGATGCGGCCCTCCCATTGCGAGGCGAGGCCCATGGCGGCGCGCAGGATGGTGCTCTTGCCGGAGCCGCTTTCGCCGACGAGGCCGAAGCACTCGCCCTTTTCCACCGCGATATCCGCACCTTGCACGACCTGCCGTTGGCCGCGGCCCTCGCCGTAGGAGACGGTCAGCCCCTCGATCTGGATCTCGCTCATGCGCCTGCTCCCTCGTCCCGCCAGCTCTCCTGCCGTTGCAGCACCGGCAGCGGCTCCTGCGGGCCGCCGATCTGCGGCATGCAGGCGAGAAGGCCCTGCGTGTAGGGGTGCTGGGCGTTGTGGAGGTCGGCGGCGGCGATCTCTTCGACCACCCGGCCCGCGTACATCACCAGCACCCGGTCGCAGAAGCGGGACACAAGATTTAGGTCGTGGCTGATGAAGATGAGGCCCATGTTGCGGCGGGTGACCATCTCGTCCAGCAGTTCGAGGATGCGGGCGGAGACGGTGACGTCGAGGGCGGAGGTGACCTCGTCGGCGATGAGGAGGTCGGGCTCGCGCACGAAGACGATGGCGATCATGACGCGCTGGCCCATGCCTCCCGAGACCTCGTGCGGGTAGAGGCGCATCACGCGGTCGGGCTCGCGAATTTCTACCGATTCCAGCATGTTGCGGGCCTTGGCCCAGGCGTCGCGGCGGCTGATCTTGCGGTCGCCCAGCCGGATGGCCTCGACGATCTGGTCGCCGATGCGCTGCACCGGGTCGAGCGCGTGGCGGGGGTCTTGCATGACCATGCCGATGCGCCCGCCGCGAAGCTGGCGCATCTGGCGAGGGCTGGCGGTGAGCAGGTCCACCCCGTCAAAACGCATGGCACGGGCCGTGCGCCGGGCGTGCACGGCCTGTACACCGAGGATGCACCGCGCGGTGAGACTTTTGCCCGAGCCGCTCTCGCCCACGATGCCCACCTTTTCGCGGCCCATGGTGAGGTTCACGCCGCGCACGGCGGGCTCTTCGCCGCCGCCGTCGCGGGGGAAGGCGACGGTGAGGTCTTCGATGGTCAAGAGGGCGCTCATGTCCGCCTCACGGCATGGGGGTCGAGAAGGTCGCGGAGGGCGTCTCCCAACAGGTTGAAGCCGAGCGAGACGAGGAAGATCGCGGCGCCGGGCATGGCGGCGACCCACCATTGGTCGAAGATGAACCGCCGGCCCGAGGCGATCATCGCGCCCCATTCGGGCAGCGGCGGCTGCGCGCCGAGACCGATGAAGCCGAGGCCGGCGGCGATGAGGATGATGCCCGCCATGTCGAAGGTCACGCGGACCAGCATGGACGAGGTGCACATCGGCACGACATGCCGCGCGATGATGCGGATCGGCGAGGCGCCGGCGAGGCGGATGGCGTTGATGTAATCGGCATTGCGGACGGCCAGCGTCTCTGCCCGGGCGAGGCGCGCATAGGGCGGCCAGGCGGTCAGCGTGATGGCGAGCGCGGCGTTGACGATGCCGGGGCCGAGCACGGCGACGAAGGCGAGCGCGAGCAGCAGCTTCGGCACGGCGAGGAAGACATCGGTCACGCGCATCAGCACCGCGTCGATCCAGCCGCCGAAATAGCCCGAAACCACCCCCATGAAGAGCCCGATTGGGGCGGAGGTGAAGATGACCAGCGCCACGATGAAGAGCGTGATGCGGCTGCCGTAGAGGATGCGGGTGTAGATGTCGCGGCCCAGCTCGTCAGAGCCGAGCCAGTATTCGGCCCCCGGCGGGCTGAGGCGGCCGCCGAAGTTCGGCAGGTAGGGGTCATGCGTTGCCAGCCACGGCGCGAAGATCGCGGCGAGGATGAGGAGGAGGCCGATGAAGAGCCCGACCATGCCCAGTGGGTTGCGGCGGAAGGCGCGGGCGAAGCGGCCGAGCTCGGCAAGGCGGGCCTGCAGGGCGGAGGCGCGGGGGGCGGCTGTCTCGCTCATTGGGCGGCCGCCTTGGTGCGCGGGTCGAGCAGGCGGTAGAGCAGGTCGGAGCCGACGTTGAGCAGCACGAAGATCGTGCCCACCACCAGCGTGCCGCCGAGCACGGCGTTCATGTCTCCGCCCAGCAGCGACTGCGCGATGTAATTGCCGAGGCCCGGCCAGGAGAAGACCGTCTCGATCAGCACCGAGCCTTCGAGGAGGCCGCCGAAGGAGAGGGCGACGATGGTGACCAGCGGGATGGCGGCGTTGCGCAGGGCGTGGCGCACGACGACCGTGTATTCCGAGGCGCCCTTGATGCGGGCGGCCAGCACGTATTCGCTGGAGAGCTGTTCCAGCATGACCGAGCGGGTCATGCGGCTGATATAGGCCATGGAGTAATATCCGATGAGCAGGGCGGGCAGGGCGATGTGGCTGACGGCATTGGCGAAGACGGCCCAGTCGCCGCTCAGCGCCGTGTCGACGAGGATGAAGCCGGTGACGCGCGTGTAGGAATAGGCATAGCCGATATCGAGCTGCCCCGGCCCGCCGACCCATTGCAGCTTGGCGTAGAAGACGAGGAGGCCCATCAGGGCCAGCCAGAAGATCGGCACCGAGTAGCCGATGAGGGCGACGATGCGCACGAGATGGTCGACCCACGTGTCGCGCTTCACCGCGGCGATGACGCCGGCGGGCACGCCGAGGGCGACGCCGATGATGATGCCGAGCACGGCAAGCTCGAAGGTGGCAGGGAAGAAGCGCAGGATATCGGAAAGGACGGCGCGGTCGGTCGTGTAGGACTGGCCGAGGTCACCGCGGAAGATGTCGCGCAGGTAGTAAAGAAACTGGGTGATCAGCGGCTGGTCGAGCCCGAGCTCGCGGTAGACGCGGTCATATACCTCGGGCGGGGCCTTCTCGCCCACGATGGTCAGCACCGGGTCGATGGGCACGATGCGGCCGATGAAGAAGGTCAGCGCCACGAGGCCGAGGAGCGTGATGACGATGGTCAGCGCCACGTTGGCGAGGCTGCCGCCAAGGCGCAAGACGCGCCCTGCCGCCTGCGTCGAGCGGGTGCCGGGATTGGTGGTCATGGGCGAGCAATCGGCTTGGGCGGGGTGGCCCCGCGGGGAGGAGGCGGCCCCGCCGCGCCCGGAAAAGCGCGGCGGGGCCAATGGTTTATGAGGCTTACTTCGTGACGTTCCAGTAGCGGTCGTCGGCGAAGGTGACGCCGAGCGTCAGGCCTTCGAGGCCGGCACGCACGCCGATGGCCCGCTGTTCCTGGAACATGTAGAGGAAGGGCGAGATATCGGTGTGCTCGCGCTGGATCTCTTCATACATGCTCTGGCGGACAGAGGCATCCTGCTCGCGCACGGCGGCCATGGTGCGGGGCGACAGCTCGCCCGGATCGAAGCCGAAGCGGTCGGCCAGCGTATCCACGCCATCGGGCGAATCCGCCGCGGTCACCGCGAAGGCCTTGGCGTTGGAATGGGGGTCGGGGTAGTCGGGCCCCCAGAGGCCCATCCAGCCGTCGAGATCGTGGTTGCGGTAGCGGTCGAGCCACTGGCCGCCGTCGACGACCTCCAGGTTCAGCTCGATCCCGGCGGGCGCCATGGTGGCCTGCAGGGCCTGCGCGAAATCGGTGTAGGGGGCGTTGTTCCACACCACGATATCGAGCTCGATGGGCAGCTCGACACCGGATTCCTCCAGCAGCTCCTGAGCGCGCTCGAGGTCGTAGCTGTAGGGGTTGTAGTCGACCGCGCCGAGGAACCCCTCGGGGATCATCGTCTGGTGGACCTTTACCGTGCCGGCGGCCAGCGTGTCGGCCATGCCCTGGTAATCGATGAGATATTTCATCGCCTCGATCACCTGCGGGTTGCCGAGCGGCTCTTCGCGCTCGTTCATCCCCATGTAGTAGATGACCGAGGAGGGGCCGTTGATTGTCTCGACATCGGGGTTGTCGGCGAGCGCGGCGTGATCGTCGGGCGAGAGCTTGTTGGCGATGTCGATATCGCCCTGCTCCAGCAGCAGGCGCTGGGTGGCGCTCTCGGCGACGTGGCGCAGAACGATGCGGTTCATCTCGGGCGCATCGCCCCAGTAATTCTCGTTGCGCTCCATCACGATGGCGACCGACGGGTCCCACTGCGCCAGCGTGAACGGGCCGGAGCCCACGGATTCCTCGCCCGTCTTCAGCCAGGCGTTGCCGAAGTCACCGTCGACCTCATGCTCCTGCACGGCGGCCTTCTCGACGATGGCGCCGACGTAGGACGACAGCGTCACGAGGAAAAAGGACGGCGCGTAGGCTTCGTCGATGGTGATCTGCAGCGTCTCGTCATCGAGGGCGACGACGCGCTCTTCCACGTTCTCGGGCGTGAAGCCGAACTGCGTGATGATGAAGGCGGTGCGGCCGTCCATCTTGACGATGCGGTGGAAGGAGTAGGCGGCGTCCTCGGCGGTGACCGGGTTGCCGGAGGCGAAGGTCGCCTCGGGGTTCATGTGGAACGTGTAGGTCAGGCCGTCGTCGCTGATCTCCCAGCTGTCGGCGAGGACGCCCATGATGTTGGTGGCGTCGTTGACGTCGACCGTCACGAGGGTCTGGTAGACCTGCGTGGAGACGAGCACGCCGCCGATCTCGCCCACTTCATGCGGGTCGAGCGTGATGACGTCGTCGATGGCGTCGGCGATGACGAGCGTGTCCGCCGGGGTCTCGGCGAAGGCCGGGGCCATCGCGACGACGGAGACGCCGGCGGCGAGGCTGGCCATGAGGGAATTGAGGCGCATGTGGTCCCTTCCTGTTGGGGATGGCGGCCGGTCTTCAGGGCGGGCGCCCTACGGCCTTGAGGTCACTCTAGGCGCGGGTGCGGCACGATCAATGCCGGGGGCGCCAGGGTTCCTTTGGGGAAGGGGCGCCCGGCGAGGGGCGCCCCGGTGCTTTTGTGAGGGGCGCCCCGAAGGGCGCCCCCGAGCCGCTTACTCAGAGATGGTCACGTCGCGGAAGTAGGGGACGTTCAGCGTCGAACGCCAGAACCCTTCAACCTCGGGCGACATCATCATGTAGGCGTAGCGGTGGTACATCGGCAGGATGATGTGATCGTTCATGAGGATCGCCTCGGCCTCGCGCATGTCGGCCAGCGATTCCGCCTCGTCCGTCGCGGCCTTGGCGGCGGCGATCTCGGCGTCGTATTCCTCGTTCTGCCAGCCAGCCAGGTTGTTCGGGCTGTCGGACAGGAAGATGTCGAGGAAGGTCATCGGGTGCGGGTAATCGGCGCCCCAGCCCATCTGCGCGATCTGGTATTCCACCTTCT
This sequence comes from Pseudoroseicyclus sp. H15, assembly GCF_054353345.1. Classification (NCBI taxonomy): domain Bacteria; kingdom Pseudomonadati; phylum Pseudomonadota; class Alphaproteobacteria; order Rhodobacterales; family Paracoccaceae; genus Pseudoroseicyclus; species Pseudoroseicyclus sp. H15. The sequence continues at coordinate 112,503 of NZ_JBTHJE010000006.1, read as the reverse complement.
GCACTTCGGGGTAGTAGACCTGCCATTCGCTGGCCTGGATCTCGACGTCGATGTTGAGGTTGGCCTTCCACATCTGCTGGATGGCCTCGATGATGCGCTCGACCGGCGGCGAGGAGTAGGTGACGAACACCGTCTCCGGGAAGCCTTCGCCGTCCGGGTAGCCGGCCTCGGCCAGCAGCTCCTGCGCGGCCTCGACCTCGGCCGTGGGGGCCAGGCCGAAGGTGTCGGTCCCGTCGCGGAAGTCTTCGCCGTCGATGGTCATGCCGTAGGGCACGAGGGCGAGGGCCGGGACGTCGGCGGATTGCATGACGAAGTCGATCAGCTCCTGCCGGTCGATCGCCATGGAAAGCGCCTGGCGGACCTTCACGTCATCGAGCGGGGCGACGGCGGGGTTGAAGAAGGCGTAGGTGGTGCCGAGCGAGGGCACGACCATGAAGCCTTCATCCGACGCCATGAGGCGCGGGATTTCCGGCGCCGGCACCGCTTCGATCCCGTCGACCTGGCCGGACTCGTAGGCCGTCAGCGCCGTGGTCGGCTCGGGGATGAGGCGGAAGGTCAGCGTGTCGAGCGAGACGCTCTCCGCATCGTAGTACTCGGGGTTCTTCTCGAAGACGACGCTTTCGCCGAAGTTGAACTCGGAGACCTTGAACGGGCCGTTGCCGATGAACGTCTCGGGCGAGCGCGTCCAGCCTTCGGGATCGGCCTCCACCATGTCTTCCCGGACGGGGAAGAAGTTGGTGTAGGTGAGCAGCTGCATGATGTAGGGCACGCGCTGCGCGAGCGTGAAGGTGAAGGTCTTGTCGTCGGGCGCCGAGATGGCGACGTCGCCGGTGGCACCGTTGGCGTAGTAGGCCTCGGCACCGTCGATGAGGTAGAACATCGCCGGGTTCATGGCGCCGGCGGCCGGGTCGAGCACGCGGGTCCAGGCATAGACGAAATCCTGCGCCGTGACGGGCTGGCCGTCGGACCAGTTGGCGTCGCGCAGGTGGAAGGTGTAGGTCAGCCCGTCCTCGGAGACCTCCCAGCTTTCGGCCATCGCGGGCTCGATCTCGCCGGCTTCGTTGAAGCGCACGAGGCCTTCGAAGGTGTTGCCGATGATCGGCGCCGCGAAGGTCTCCGACGTCAGGCCGGGGTCGTAGGTGGCGCTTTCGTTGTTGACCACGTAGGTCAGATCCCCTGCCGCCATAGCGGGCGCGCCAAAGGCGGCCGCGAAGGCGAGGGGGAGCATGAGGTTACGCATTCTCTCTCTCCGGGTTGGTGATGGGAGTGGTGGGTGCCGACGCATCGGCATGGTGGCAGGCGGCCAGATGGCCCCCGCCAAAGTCGCGCGGCTCGGGCTCGACCTTCGCGCAGATCTCGCTGGCCAGCGGGCAGCGGGTGCGGAAGCGGCAGCCCGAGGGCAGGTCGAGCGGGCTCGGCACCTCGTCGGTCGCCGGGGGCGCATCCTTGCGGACGGCGGGGTCGGGCACGGGAATGGCCGAGAGGAGGAGCCGCGTGTAGGGGTGGCGGGGTCGGGCATAGAGCTCGGCGGCGGGCGCCAGCTCCACCAGCTTGCCGAGATACATCACGCCGATGCGGTCGGCGATGTGGCGCACCATGGAGAGGTCATGCGTGATGAAGAGGTAGGTCAGGCCAAGCTTGGCCTGCAGATCCTCCAGCATGTTCACGACCTGCGCCTGGATCGAGACGTCGAGCGCCGAGATCGGCTCGTCGCAGATCACCAGATCGGGGTCGAGCGCGATGGCCCGCGCGATGCCGATGCGCTGGCGCTGGCCGCCGGAGAACTCGTGCGGGTAGCGCCCGGCATGGGCGGCGGAGAGGCCGACGGTCTCCAGAAGCTCGTTGGCCCGCTCGCGGCGCTGGGCCGGGGTGCCGATCTTGAGGATATCGAGCGGCTCGGTGATCAGCTCGCGCACGCTCATGCGCCCGTCGAGAGAGGCGAGCGGGTCCTGAAAGATCATCTGGATGCGGCGGCGGAAGGGGCGCAGCTCGGCTTCGCTGAGGTGCGTGATGTCGGTGCCGTCGAAGATCACCCGCCCGCCGGTCGGCTCGTAGAGGCGGATGATCGAGCGGGCGAGGGTCGACTTGCCGCAGCCCGACTCGCCGACGAGGCCCAGCGTCTCGCCCTTCTGGATCGAGACGGTGACGCCATCGACGGCGCGCAGCTTGGCGGGCTTGGAGAAGAGGCCGCCGCCGACGTTGAAATGCTGGGCGAGGCCCTCGAGCTGCAGAAGGCTCATGCGGCGTCCTCCGTGTTGTAGGGCGCGCGGGCGGGGGCCGCCTCGTCCATCAGCCAGCAGCGCGAGCGGTGGGCCGGGCCGCCTGCCTCGTAGAGCCGGGGCATCTCTTCGGCGCAGATGCGCATCGCCACCGGGCAGCGCGGCGCGAAGGGGCAGCCCTTCGGCGGGTCGCTCATGTCGGGCGGCGTGCCGGGGATGGGGGAGAGGCGGCCCTCTCCCGCCGTGCGCGGATCGGGGATCGAGGCCATGAGGCCGCGCGTGTAGGGGTGGCGGGGCAGGGCGAAGATCTCGGCGACCGGCGCCTCCTCCATCACCATGCCGCCATACATGACCATGACGCGGTCGGCGGTCTCGGCGATCACGCCAAGGTCGTGGGTGATGAGGATCACCGCCATGCCGAGCCGGCCCTGCAACTCCTTGATCAGGCTCAGGATCTGCCGCTGGATGGTGACGTCGAGCGCCGTGGTTGGCTCGTCGGCAATCAGCAGCTTCGGCTCGCAGGCGAGGGCAATCGCGATCATGACGCGCTGGCGCATGCCGCCGGAGAACTCGTGCGGATAGGCATCGACGCGGGTGGCGGCGGAGGGGATGCGCACCATCTCGAAGAGCTCGACGGCGCGGGCGCGGGCGGCCTTTTTGCCGATCTTGCGGTGCCGCAGGATCGTCTCCATCACCTGCTCGCCCACGGTCAGCGTGGGGTTGAGCGACGACATCGGGTCCTGGAAGATCACGCCGATCTCGTTGCCTCTGAGATCGGTCAGCGCGTCTTCATCCAGCTCCATCAGGTCGCGCCCGGCAAAAAAGGCGCTGCCCCCCTCGATGCGGCCCGCGCGCTTCAAAAGCCGCAGGATGGACATGCAGGTGACCGACTTGCCCGAGCCGCTTTCGCCCACGATGCCGAGGATCTCGCCGGGCTTCACGGTCAAGTCCACGCCCCGCACCGCCTGCACCCGCCCGCGCGAGGTGTGGAACGAGGTCGTGAGGCCGGTGACGTTCAGAAGCTCGGTCATTGGCGCAGCCTCGGGTCGAGCGCATCGCGCAGGCCATCGCCTAGGAAGTTGAAGGCGAACATGGTCAGCGAGATGGCGGTGGCGGGGAAGAAGAGCTGGTGCGGGTAGCGGCGCAAAGTCTCCACCGCGTCGGAGGTGAGCGTGCCCCAGCTCGCCTGCGGCGGCGTCACGCCGAGGCCGATGAAGCTCATGAAGCTCTCGATGAAGATCGCCGAGGGGATCAGCATCGTCGCCGTCACGAGGATCGGGCCGATGGTGTTGGGTAGCAGGTGCTTGGCCATGATCCACCGCGTCGGTGCGCCCATGGTGCGGGCGGCGGCGACGTAATCCTGGCTCTTGAGGGTGAGGATCTGGCCGCGCACGATACGCGCCATATCCACCCAGAAGACGGTGCCGATGGCCAGCATCACCGAGATGAGGCCCGATTGCAGGACCACCATCATCAGGATGACGTAGAGCGTGAGCGGAATGGTCGAGATGATCTCGACGATGCGCATCATCACGAGGTCGACCTTGCCGCCGAGATAGCCTGAGAGCCCGCCATAGGTGACGCCGATGACGAAGTTCACCAGCGTCGCGACGAAGGCCACCATCAGCGAGATGCGCGCGCCGTAAAGCTGGCGCACCAGCACGTCGCGGCCGAGCTGATCGGTGCCGAAAAGATAGGTGCGGTTCCACTTGGTCGGCCCGGGGGAGAGGCCGGGGCCGCCCTCCTGCTGCAGGACGGGGGGCAGGGAGGAATAGTCGAGCACCACCTCGGCGCCGCCGACCTGCCAGACCGTCTGCCGGTTGATCATGTCCTTGCGCCCGCCGGGCAGGAGGCCGGTGACATGGCCATCCTCATCGACGCTGTAGAGGTTGAGGTTGCCGGTGTTGACGAAAACGAGCTGCCGCTCTTCGGCGCCGCCGACCTCCTGCGTTTTCAGGATGGGCGGCAGGTTGGCGAGCGAGAGGTTCTGCGCCCGGTAGGAATGGGGCGAGAGCATCGGCCCGAAGATCGCGGCCAGCACGAGCAAGATGATGAAGATCAGCCCCGCCATGGCCGGCTTGTTCTGCGCGAGGCGCGCGCGCACGTCCTGCCAGTAGGTTCGCACCGGGGCGGCGATGATCTCGGCGGCGTCGTCCTCGCGCTCGAGCAGGGCCCAGCGGGGGTCGTCGAGAGGCGCGAGGGTGGGGGTCAGCTCGGTCATGCCCGCCTCCGGTAGTCGATGCGCGGGTCGAGCCAGACGTAGAGCATGTCGACGATGAAGATCATCAGCATCAGGAACGCCGCGTAGAAGATGGTGATGCCCATTATGGCGGTGTAATCGCGGTTGGTGATCGACAGCACGAAATGCCGCCCGATGCCGGGCAGGGCGAAGATCTGTTCGATCACGAACGAACCCGTCAGCAGGTTGGCGATGACCGGCCCCATGATGGTGACGACGGGGATCAGCGAATTGCGCAGCCCGTGCTTGATGAGGATCTTGCGGCGCTTCAGCCCCTTGGCCCGCGCCGTCGTCATGTAATCCTGATCGAGCGTCTCCAAGAGCGACGAGCGGGTGAGCCGGGCGATGAAGCTCAGCCAAAAGCCCGAGAGCGCGAAGACGGGCAGGAAATAGCCGCGCCAGTCATCGAGCCCGAAGGCCGGCACCCAACCGAGGCGGAGCGCGAAGATGTAAAGGCAGACCGTGGCGATGACGTAGGAGGGGATGGCCGCGCCGATGGTGGCGATGGTCATCACCGCGGTGTCCGGCCAGCGGTTGCGGTTGAGCGCGGCGGCGACGCCGAGCGGCACGCCGAGCGCGACGACGCAAAGGACGGCGAGGAGGCCGGTCTGCGCGGTGACGGGCAGGCCCTCGGCGATCATCTCGTTGACGCTCATGCCCGGGTACTTGAACGACGGGCCGAGATCGAAAGTGATCACGCTGCCGAGGTAGTTCAGATACTGCCGCCAGATGGGCTCATCGAGCCCGTACTTGGCGTTAAGCGCCGCCTCGATCTCCGGCGCCAGCATCTTTTCCGAGACGAAGGGCCCGCCGGGGACGGCATGCATGAGGAAGAAGGTCAGCGTGATGACGGCCCAGAGCGTCACGAGCATCAGGACGAGGCGCTGGCCCACGTAGGCCAGCGGCAGGCGGGAGAGGGCGCCGTTAGCCACGGGGAGTGTCCTCCTGCCGCAGGCGCAGCACCGGAGAGGTGCCGAGCCAGAAGATCACCGCCGCCTCGGTGGCGGAAGTGTTGAAGGCCTGGTGCCGCATGTCGGAGCGGAAGTGCAGCGTGTCGCCGGGGGTCAGCGCGTGGGGCTGGCCCTCGATCTCGAAGCGGACCTCGCCGGTCTCCAGCTGCACGAATTCCTCGCCGTCATGGCGGTCGATCTCGCCCACGAAGCCGGGGGGCAGGGTGATGCGGAAGGCGGAGAAGGTGGCGCCGGGGAAGTCGCCGTGGAGGCGCTGATAGGTCATGCCGCCGTCGTTGATCCACGTCGTCTCGCGATTCTCGGCGCGGTTTACGATGCCCGAGCCGTGGGGGACGGGCATGAACTGGCCGACCTCGACACCGAGCGCATGGGCGATGCGGGTGAGGGAGGAGAGCGAGGGGGTGGCGATGTCACGCTCGATCTGGCTGAGATAGCCGACAGAGAGGCCAGAGGCGTCGCCGAGCGCCTGCAAAGTCAGGTTCTGGCGTCGGCGGACAGCGCGGACGAGCGCGCCGATCTTGGGGCGCGCCGGGACGCTGGAGACATCGTGGGTAAGGTCCGGCGGGGCGGTGACGTCTGACAAGGGCAGCCTCGAACTCTGGCGGGCGCCGCGAGCGGTCACCGATCTGTCATCAGGCTGGCATCTAAAAAAGTTAGATTCAAGAAAAAGGTTTTAGGTTTTGGGTGTGAGTGCGCTCGGCCCGCCCTGATGGGCGGGCTCGCGGCGGCGATGGGGAAATATGCAGGCGGCGGGAGACGGCCCCGGCTCAGGGAGGCGGAGCAGCGCCTGCTTGCCGGGCCGCCCGGGCCGATCCTGCCCCCGAGCGGCCGAGATCCTTTACCCAGGCGAGCACGAAGCTGATCGCGAGGGCGAGGGGCGGCAGCGCCCAGGCGGGCCAGGTCTCATCGGGTTCGACCCGCATAACGATCTGGCCCAAGAGCGCCAGCGCGGTGCCGGCGGCGAAAACGAGCAGGCCCTGCCGGCCGAGCAGGCGCAGCGGCGCGGCAACCCAAGTGGCGGCGGCGCGGCGCACGATGGACAGGCAGGAGAGCACGTAGACCAGCGCGAGGATATGCAGCAGGCGCGGGAAGCCGAGGTAGGTCTTCGTGTGCGTCACCATGTTCGGCGGCACGCCCAGCTCACCCAGCTGCCACATGCGGTGGTTCATGGCTTCGCCGAGGCCGGGGACCAGACGCCAGGCGAGGGTGAAGAGGAGGAAGGCCGCAGCGAGCACCAGCAGCACGGGGTTGGCGCGCAGTAGGGGGCGGCCCTGCCGCTGGCGGATGCCGATCATCAGGCCGATGACGAAGATGCATTGCCAAGTCATCGGCGAGAAGAACCAGCCGCCGCCGCCCGGCCAGTTGGGCAGGTTCCAGCGCCAGAGCCCGGCGAAATACCAAAGCAAGAGCGACACGGCGATCACCGCCCAGGGCCAGCGCAGCCCGGCCCAGAGCGCCAGGGGCGCGCCGAGCAGCAGCACGATATAGGCCGGCAGGATGTTCACATAGCCGATCTGGTAGCTCAGAATCAGTAGCCCCTGCAGCGCCTCGCGGGGCGCGCTATAGATAAGCCCCGTGTTATGGATCGTGTTGAACTCCGCCCGCCAGAAGGTGCCGGCGGCCCAGGCGAAGGCCGCGAGCGCGAAGACGGTCAGGAAGATCTGCACGAGGTAGAGCGTCCACGCCCGCAACCAGAGCGGGGCGACGGCGCGCCAGAGTGAGGCCTCGCCGCGCCTCGCCCGCTCGAAACCGCCGGAATAGGCGAGGCCGGCGGCGATACCGGACATGACGAAGAACGCTTCCGCCGCGTCGGAGAAGCCGAAGTTGCGGATGGTGCCGGCTTCGTAGGGATTGCCGGGCATGTGGTCGATGAGGATCATCACCAGCGCCAGGCCGCGGAACGCGTCGATGCGCGGGTTACGCTCGCCGCGCGGCAGCGGCGAGGCTGGGGCGCTTGTCCGCGCCGGCTTAGATCGCCGCATGGCTGCCCGCCTCCGCCGCATGGCCCGGGGCCGGCGTCCAGCTCCAGCGATCCAGATAGGCCCGGTAGCGGGCGACGACGGGGGGCAGGCTCACCTCTTCGGGCACGCGGAACAGCCAGCGGGGGCCGGGGGCAGAGCTGCCGGCGATGAGCAGCGGCGCCGCGATCATCGGCAGCGCCACCGGCAGCAGCCAGGGCGCCAGCGTCGGGGCCAGGTGGAAGGCGGCGACGATGAGCGCGACGCCCCAGGCCGTGATGCGGCGCCCGGCGACCCAGCCCTCGGCCAGCGACATACGCGCGCCGTCGCGCGTCGTCGCGGGCCAGCCGCCGTCATGCCCGGCCAGCACCTCGCCCACCGCGCGCGACTGATAGACGAGCATCAGGGGGGCGATCAGCGTTGAGAGGAATATCTCGGCAAGCATCGACAGAAGCGCACGCAACGCACCACCAAAACCGCGGGCGCGGCGAGAGAGGGCGGCGCCGGCGCAGATGGCGATCTTGGGCAGAAAGAGCAGCCCGCCGATGCCCGCGGCGAGGCCGACGATCTGGCTGGTGCGGTCGTCGGGGAACGCCGGGAAGAGGTTGTAGGCCTCGGGGAAGTAGTCGGGCGAGGGCGTGGTGATCGTCGCGAGAACAGAGGCGGCAAGGAAGGCGCCCCAGAAGATGGCGACGAGATAAGCGATGATGCCTTGGAGGAAGACGAAGCGGCTCCACGGGCGCAGGCCGGGCGCGAAGAGCAGGCGGATGTGCTGCAGATTGCCCTGGCACCAGCGCCGGTCGCGGCGGGCGTAGGCGACGATATCCTCTGGGCCCTCCTCGTAGGAGCCATCGAGCCGGTCATCCACTTCCACCCGCCAGCCGCCGCGTGCGAGGAGGGCCGCCTCGACGTAATCGTGGCTGAGGATGGTGCCGCCGAAGGGGGGGCGCCCGCTCAGCACCGGCAGGCCGCAGCATTCTGCCATGGCGCGCACGCGGACGATGGCGTTGTGGCCCCAGAACGGGCCGGCGCCGGCCTGCATCCGCGCAAGGCCGCGGGCGAAAACGGGCGAGTAGAAGCCGGCGGAGAACTGCATGGCCCGCCCGAAGATCGAGCGGGCGCCGATGATGCGCGGCAGCGTCTGCAGCAGGCCGAGGCGCGGGTCGGCATCCATCCGCAGGATCATCTGGCGGATCGTCGCGCCCTCCATCAGGCTGTCGGCGTCGAGGATCAGCGCGTAGTCATAGGCGGCGCCGGAGCGGCGGATGAAATCCTCAACATTGCCGGCCTTGCGGCCCCGGTTGTCGCTGCGGCGACGGTAGAAGATGCGGCCCACGCCGCCCGTCCGCTCCAGCAGCAGCGCGAAGGCCGCCATTTCCTGCGCGGCGGCGGGGCCATCGCGCGTGTCGGAGAGGACGGCGATGTCGAGGTCGAGCCCGGCCTCGCGGGCGGAGGCATCCATCGCGGCGATGCGGGCGAAGACCGGCCCCGGGTCTTCGTGGCAGATCGGAAGGAGCAGCACGGTGCGCCCGGCGGGCTCTGCGGCGGTGCGGGGCGGGGCGCTGCGGTGGCGCGGCAGGCCCACGAGCACCTGCGCCGCGCCCCAGGCGAGCCAGGCGGTGGTGAGCAGGATCAGGGCCACACGGATGCCGTCCCAGACCGAAAAGTGGTCTGCCGCCGAGGCTTGCGCGAGGATCAGCGCCGCCCCCAGCCCGCAGATGCCGGCAAAGCCGAGCGCCAAGCTGCGGGCGAGGACCGGCTGCGCGCCGGGAGAGGCGGCGGCGGTATTGCTACGCATTCACATCCCGCACCGGCCACAGACGGCGGAGTGACCAGCCCCGGCGGGCCGGCTCGAGCACCTGGCGCGGCATGTCGATCGGCGCATCGGGCGGCGCCCAGAGGGCGCTCTCGCCAGTGGGCAGCTCGGCGGCGATGAAGGTGAGGGAGGCGGGCGTATTCATGGTCATGGCTGCATCCACTGGTAAAGCCAGGTCTCGGACAGCGGCTCGTCGTCGAGCGTGAGCGCCGCGCGCAGCTCGACAATGCCGCCTTCCGGCCCCTGCACCTCGATCACGAGGCGCCAGAGACCGGTGCCGCGAACGGGGAACAGCGCGCTTTCCAAAATCTGCCCTCCCCCTGCGGTCACATCGGCCTCAACGCCCGACCCGCCATCGAGTTCAGCCAGCCGGCCGCCTTCGAAGTCGATCACGAACTTTCGCCGGTCGGTCAGGGGCTCAACGCCGGCAAAACCGCCGTGGCCGGAAAGCGTGCGCACGATTTGGGCGGTTTGCGAACGATCTGGGCCGGGTTCCATCCCCCAGTGCAGGCGGTAGGCGAACTCGCGCTCGTCCCCCGCGGCGGCGCCGGCCTCGGGCACCCAGAAGGCGACGATGTTGTCATTGGCTTCCAGCGTCGAGGGCAGCTCGATCAGGCGCACAAAGCCCTGGCCCCAATCGCCGATGGGTTCGACCCGCAAGCTGGGGCGCCGCTCGTAGAAGGCGCCTGAATCGAGGTAGTCGCCGAAATCGCGCTGGCGTTGATACAGGCCGAAGCCGCGCGGGTTGTAGGCGCCGATGAAGGAATTCGCGAGATGCGGCGGGTTGTTCAGCGGGCGCAGGAAGTCCTCGGCGTCCGTCTCGAGCAGCAACACTTCGCTGTCATGCACGGCGGCGCGGAAATCGTCGAACTCGCCCTCGTCGCCGGGCCCGAAGAGATACATCGAGGTCAGCGGCGCGACGCCGATCTGGTCGACCGCCTCGCGGAAGAACAGGCGGGCGGTCACCTCCATCTGCGTCGTCTCGCCGGGGCGCAGCACGAAGCGGTAAGCGCCGGTAACGGAGGGGCTGTCGAGCGAAGCGTAGATCACCACGCGGTCAGCGTTGTCAGCCGGGCGCTCGACCCAGAAGGCGCTGAAACGGGGGAATTCCTCGTCGCGGCCCATCGCCGTGTTGATCGCCAGGCCCCGGGCGGAAATGCCGAAGACGTTGTCCTTCCCCAGAGCGCGGAAGTAGCTCGCGCCGAGGAAGGAGACGAGCTCATCGTAATGGCCGGGCGTGTTGAAGGGCGCGTTGATGCGGAAGCCGGCGACACCGGGCAGGGGCTGGGTGGCATCCTCCGGCACCGCCTCGGCGAGGTCGCCGCGATACTGGAAATCGGCATAGGTGAAGGTGATCGGTCGGGCGCTGCCGTCCGTGACCTCATAGAGCTCCACCGGCTCGGCGAAGAGCCAGCCGAGGTGGTAGGCATGCAGCTCGAACGGGGCATCCTCGCCCTTCCAGCGGGCCTGGGCTGGGTCGAACTGGATGAGGCGGTAGGAATCGTAATCGAGCTCGCCGAGGCCGGGGTCGGGGATCTCTGGCGCGCGGTAGGCGCTGCGGCTTTTCGTGCGCATCCGGTCGGTCAAGATGTCGAAAGAGAACGCCTCTCCGGCGGCCCCGTCTTGCGCGAAGGCCGGGCCCAGCCCGGCACCGGCAAGAGCCCCCGCCATGAGGCCGATGGACTGTCGCCGCGACAGGGGAAGTGTCGTGAACCCGTTGCCAAGGCGCAGATTTTTCATGGAAGGTCTTTCGTTTCGAGAATCGGAGGCATCCGTTCTCCTCCAAATTGTGCATCTGCAGAAAAAACGTAAGTCCGCCGATGCCGCACCGGCGAAATTTCGCGCTTCACGGTGGGTTAGCGGGTGCTCGGCCCCTGCACCGGAAGGGGCAAGTGACTAAGAAACCGGCAGGCCGAGAATGCGAAGCCTCGGCATCGCGACCGGGTGGCGGCGGCCTGATCGGGCGATCACTCCTCGGCGCCGCTCGTATAGGCGGCGATGAAGCGGTTGCGGAATTCGTCCATCCGCCAGGGCTCAAGATCATCGGCGGGCACGAGACCCTCGGTCCATCCCCAGCCCTCCAGCGGCGCCAGCGCCTCCGGCGGGCCGATGATGTGCATAGGCACGTCGTAGCTGTCGCTCAGCGAAATCCAGTCCGCCGTCTGATGGTCGCCGAGGATGATGATGAGCGGCCCCTCCGGCGCAGTGCGCTCGGCATAGGAGAAGGCAGCATTGAGCGCGTAGTCGATGGCCTTGCGGTATTGCTCGCGCACCCGGTCGCGGTCACGCCAGACCACCGCCGGCGTATCCCCCGCGCCGTCATAGGGCGCATAGACGCTGCCGTCGCCGACATCCTCCCACGGGATCATCTCGGGGATCGGCGTGAAGGGCGCGTGAGAGGAGATGAGGGCGATCTGGGCGAAGAGCGGGCGCCGCTCTTCCACCGGCTCGGTGCGGAAGATGCGGTCGAAGGCGGTGAGCGTGAACTGGTCGGGCATCGTCACCCAGTTGAAAGGCGGGCCCTGGTAGCCGAGCTGGGTGGAATTGCGGATGGAGTCGAAGCCCATCAGCTCGCCCTCGGGCCAGTCATAGCTGATCGCCGGCATCACCGCCGCCGTGTGAAACCCCGCCTCGCGGGCGAGATGAAAGAGCGTGCGGCGCGGGCTGGCGAGCATGGCGCGGTAGCGGGTCTGGTCGGGCGTCCAGAGGCCGGAGGAGATCGAGGCATGGGCCAGCCAGCTCTGCCCGCCGCGCATTGGCGCCGTCAGCCAGCCGGAGCGCATGGCGAGGCCATCGCCGGCCATGCGCTCGGCGGCGGCCTGCATCGTGGGGACATGCACCTCGGCGTGGTAGGGCACGTCGATGCTCGCCCGACCGTAGCTCTCGACATAGAGGATCAGCACGTCGCGCCCGGCGAGCCGGTCGAACAGGCCCTCGCCGTCGCCATAGCGATCGCTCCGCGCGGCGGCGGCGAATTCGGCGAGCTGCGTGCCGGTGCGCCGCGCCTGCGCGATGCGCTCCATCGCCACCCGGGCGGTGAAGGCGGTGCCCGGCGGGTCGAACGGCAGCTCCCAGTGCCGGCGCTTGTCGCCCACCTCTGCGATGACGAGCACCGTGGCGGCGACGGCGGCGAGCGCGCCGGCCAGCTTGAGCGGCACGCCGGGGATGGTGACGCGCGACCACACGCCCGTCGCCCACCAGAGCAGCCAGGTGACGAGGGCGATGACAGCCAGCGCGCCGAGGACGGCGGCAGCAGCAACCGGGATGCCCACCGCGCCCGAGCCGAGCCGCCAGGCCGCTGGCAGCAGGTACATATCGACCATCGGGTTGAAGCTGCGCCCGTAGGCCAGCTGCGTCGCGTAATCGGTACCCTTCAGGACGGCGAGAAACGCGAGCACCGCCACCAGCGCCACGCGGATCACCCGCGTGATTGTCGCTTGCGACGGCAGCACGACCAGGCCCAGCAAGATCGCCGGCAGCTCCAGCGGGAAGAGCCGCAGCGCGCCCCATGTCATCGCACCTGGGTGGTTGGGCTGGATCAGCACGAGGAAGAGTACGCCGGCTGCGAGGGCAAGGCGCAGAGGGGTCAAGATCACGCTGAATGGGCCTGCTTGTAGAGCCAGACGATGTCGCGCCCGAAGGAGAACGCCAGCAGCGCCGCCGCGACCGTGGCCGCGATGTAGCCCAGCGCGTCGGGCAGGATCGGCGCGTGCAGCGCGATCAGCGTGCCCAGCTGGATGACGCAGATCGTCTTGCGCATCAGGCTCGGCGGCAGCGGGGCGGCCAGCCACGGCAGCACCCAGCTCGCGACGAGGAAGGCATAGCGCGCGAGACCCAGCACCAGCACGAACGGCCCCGCGGCGTCACCCAGCCAGGCCAGCAACGCCAGCACGAGCGCGAGAAGGGAGTCGATCTCCATATCGAACCGTGCCCCGAAGGCGGAGGCGAGGCCGTCGCGCCGGGCGAGCCAGCCATCCACCCCGTCGAGCGACAGGGCCAACAGGCCGGTCGCGAAGACAGCCCAGCTTACGGTCGGGTCGGCGAGGGTGGCGGGGGCGGCCAGCGGCAGGGCGATGATGCAGGTGAGGCTGCCGCGCAGATAGGTGACGCAATTGCAGGCACCGAACCGCTCGTGCCCGAAGCTCTGCCGACCGGTCGCCCAGAGCAGCGCCCCGATGGTTGCCGCCATCGCCGCGGCCATCAGCAGCACCAGCAGGCGCCCGGCCTCCAGCGCGGGGCGGAGGGCGTCGAAGGCCTGTATACCAGCGGCGACGAGGGCGAGATGGACGGCGGACATGCCGAGCATTCCGGCCATCGGGCCCGGCACCACAGGCCGGCTCCGCCGCGTCAGCTCTGTGGATCGCCCGGACATCGCCATCAGAAATAAAGTTAACGCCGCGGGTGCGAAGTCAAGCCCGGCATTGATGCCCCGGCGAGCCGCGCCTACGCTCGGGGCAGCGATCAGGGGGCGACATGACCGACAGGGCGACCATCGAGAACCGCGGGGCAGGGCGCTATCGCGGGCCTGCACAGGCGCTGCACTGGCTGACGGCGCTGCTGATCCTCTCCACCATTCCGGCGGGCATCATTATGGTCGAGGAGGGCATCAGCCGCTCGACGCAGGACGCCCTTTACCTCTGGCACAAGAATGCCGGCGTGGTGATCTTCCTGCTCGTGGTGGCGCGGCTGATCTACCGGGCGATGCATCCCGCCCCGCCGCTGCCCGCCAGCCTGCCGCGGCTGCAGGAGCTGGTCGCCATCGCCACGCACTGGCTGCTCTACGCGCTGGTGCTGGTGATGACGATCTCGGGCTATATCCGCGTCAAGGCAGGCGGCTTCCCCATCGAGATGCTCGATGCGCTGGGCGTGCCCTCGCTGGTGCCGCGCAGCGATGACCTTGCCGAGACGGCGCAGGCGGTGCACCTCACCGTGCGATATGCGCTCGTCCTGCTGATCCTGATGCATATCGGCGCGGCGCTCTATCACCTGATTGTCCGCAAAGACGGCGTCTTCCAGCGCATGTGGCCCGGCCGCCGCTAGAACGGTGCGATGCGGGCCCGGATGGGGCGATGGTCGGACGCTGCTCGGATGCCCGGGCCGTCGAGCACCTCGAGCCCGCTGACCGCGCCGGGCACGTCGCAGAGAATGCGGTCGAGCGGCAGGATGGGGCGACGCACGGGGAAGCTCGGCGCCGAGGGGCCGGTCAGGCGGCAACCGGTGACGCGCGGCGAGAAGGCCAGCCCGCCCCAGGGCCGCCATTCGTTGAGATCGCCCATCAGCACGCTCGGCATGCGCGGGCGGCGGAAGATGTATTGCACCAGCGTGCGCATCTGAACGATCCGAAGGGCCTGGCCCAGTGACAGATGGGTACAGAGGATACGCAGGAGGCCGTCCGGCGCCTCCGCCTCCACCGCGATGGCGCCGCGGTGACAATGACCGGGCAGGTCGATGACGTCGGCATGTGTGATCCGCCAGCCCGGCGGCAGGAAGAGGATCGAGCCGAGAAAACCGTCGCTCTCTGCCCCCCAGCGCAGGCTGGGCCGGTCGTGGACAGAGCGCAGCCCGGTGGCCGCCTCGATGGCCGGGATGTCGAGGATGCGCCCGTGCGGCGGCACTTCGTCGTCGGCCTCCTGCAACCCGAGGATGTCGGCGCTGCCCGTCGGGCAGACCTCATCGGCTAAGGTGCGCAGGATACGGCCCGGATCGACGCGCCCATCGCCGCCGCGCCCCCGGTGCACGTTCCAGGAGACGGCCCTGAGGGCTGCCGGCTTTGCTGCTCCGTCTGCCGTCACGCTTGGGACCTTCCTGCTTGCGGGCAAGGGACACAAGGATTGCGCTTGCCCCGGCGACGCCCGCGTCGATAGTGCCGGGAATGGCTCCTTCCTTGCAACGTCTCGGCCGCATCGCCCGGCTTCTTCTGCCGGTGGCGCTGCTCGTCTGGCTTTGGCACGCGACCGACGGGCGCGAGGTGCTGAGCCTTCTGCGCGCGGCGGACCCTCTGCTGCTGGCCTTCGCGGTCGCTGCCATCCTCATCCAGAACACGCTATCGGCGCTGCGCTGGCGGTTCACGGCGGCGCGGCTGGGCCAGCTCATCGCGCGCAGGCGGGCGGTGACGGAGTACTTCCTGTCGCAGTTCCTCAACATGACGCTGCCCGCGGGCGTGCTCGGCGATGCCGGCCGCGCGGTGCGGGCGCGAGAGGGGGTGGGGCTGGTGAAGGCGGGGCAGGCAGTGGTCATCGACCGGATGGTCGGGCAGGTCGCGCTTTTCGCCGTGCTGCTCGTGGGCCTCTCAGTCGTTGGCCTGACGGGCGGCGCCGGGCGCTGGCCCCATTGGGTGCCGCCACTGGCACTGGCCATCGCGGGCGGTATCGTCGGGGTGGTGCTCGCCCTCGTCCTCCTCGCCCGGCTCCACGGGCGGGTAGGGCGCGCGGTGGCGGGGTTCGTGGGAGGCGTGCAAGCGGCGGTGCTCGCGCGCCGGGCCTGGCCGTGGCAGGCCGGGGTCAGCCTGGCCATTGTCGCCTGCAACCTCGGTGCCTTTGCGCTCTGCGGCGCCGCGACCGGCACCACGCTGCCGCCGCTGGCAATCGTGACCATCCTGCCGCTCATCCTCGCCACCATGGTGATCCCCATCTCGGTCGCCGGCTGGGGCGTGCGGGAGGGTGCGGCGGCGGCCCTCTGGCCGGTGCTCGGCGAAAGTGCCGAGGCGGGCATCGCCGCCTCGGTCGCGCTGGGGATGGTGATCCTGCTGGGCTCGCTGCCCGGTGTGCTGGTGTTGCTGGCGCCCGCGCCGCGGGCGCGCGCTTAGGGCAGCCCCTTCAGAACCGGGTGATGACCGTGGCGCCGACGGAGCGGAAGCTGTCCATCGCCATCAGGGCCCCCGGCGCCTCCGTGAGGGAGATCTGGTTGCCGACGAGGCGCGCCGGGTCGAGCTTGCCGCTGGCGACCATGTCGAGCATCGCGCCATAGCGGTGCGCCTGCATCCCGTGCGAGCCGAGAAGCTCGATCTCCTGCCCGACGATCCGCGGCATCGGCACGGCGGGGGCGGCATGTTCGCCGAGCATCAGGCCTACCTGAATGTGCTTGCCGCGTGGCCTCAGGCACAGGATCGAATTGGTCATCGTTACCGTATGCCCCAGCGCATCGAGCGAGACATGCGCGCCGCCGCGGGTAATTTCGTGGATGACCTCGGGCACGTCACCCTCCCGCCCGTCGATCACGGCCACCGCCCCCAGCTCCCGCGCCAGCGCCAGCTTGGCGGGGTCGAGATCCACCCCGATGACATTCGCGCCCGCCGCCGCGGCGATCATGACGGCCGAGAGGCCGACGCCGCCACAGCCATGTACCGCCACCCATTGCCCCGCGCGGACCTTGCCCTGATCGATGACCGCCCGAAACGACGTCGCAAACCGGCAGCCGAGGCTGGCCGCGGTGGCGAAGTCCATGGCCTCGGGCAGGGCCACGAGGTTCAGGTCGGCTTGGTGGATGGCGACGTATTCGGCGAAGGAGCCCCAGTGGGTGAAGCCCGGTTGCTCCTGATGCAGGCAGACCTGCTGCTGCCCGGCCTGGCACTCCCTGCAACTGCCGCAGCCGCAGATGAACGGAACGGTCACCTTGTCGCCGGCCTTCCAATTGGTCACGTCCTTGCCGACGGCCTCGACGATGCCGGCCAGCTCGTGCCCCGGAACATGCGGCAGCTCGATGTCGCTGTCGTGCCCCATCCAGCCATGCCAGTCGCTGCGGCAGACGCCGGTGGCGGCGACCTTCAGGACAACGCCATGCGGGGCCGGGCTGGGGTCGTCCACCGTGGCAAGCCTCGGCTCTTCGCGGAAGTGCTCGTAGAGGACAGCTTTCATGGTGGGGCCTTTCCGTTCTGCCTGCGACTATGGCCGGACGCCGGCAGAGCGGTCCACTCGGAATTTGCTTGGCTGTGCCTCTTGGTGCTGGTGACCAACCGGTTCCGACAGGTCGGCTGACGACGCCCCTCAGGACAGCAGGTCGCTCGACGGGTTGGGGCCAGAGGCGTGGCGGCGCTTGGGCAGCAAGTACCAGACGAGGAAGCCGGAGAGGATCAGCAGCAGGATCGCGATGGGGTGGCGGAAGACGATGAACCAGTCGCCATTCGCGATCCGCACCGTCTGCACGATGCTCGCCTCGAGCTGTGGGGTCAGGATGAAGGCCACGATGAAGGCAATGAACGGGTAGCCGAAGCTCACCATTGCATAGCCGCAGATCGAGGCGCCGGTCATGAAGACCACCCCCATCGGACTGCCGGTGATCAGGTACATGCCGGTGGCGCAGATCACGAGCGCAGAGGGGAAGACCACCGTCGACGGCGCCGAGATGACCTTGGCCCAGAGCCGCATGCCGAACTGGCCGACGAGCAGGTTGGCGAGGTTGGCCAGCAGCATCGCCCCGAAGAGCCCGTAGACCAGCCGCCCCTGGTTCTGAAAGAGGAACGGCCCCGGCTGCACGCCGTGGATCACCAGCGCGCCCACCAGAAGCGCCGCGCCGATGTTGCCGGGGATGCCGAGCGTCAGCAGCGGGATCAGGTTGGCCCCCACCACGGCGCTGTTGGCCGTCTCCGAGGCGGCGATGCCGCGCGGGTCGCCGGTACCGAACTTCTCGGGATCTTTGGCGAGCTGCTTGGTGACGGAATAGGAGATCATCCCCGCCGTAGACGAGCCGAGCCCCGGGATCGCCCCGATGACCGTGCCGATCACGAAAGCCCGGAAGGCGACGAGCCGGTTGACCCAGAGCTCCTTGAAGCTGACGCGCTGATCGCCCTTTTCCGAAACATCGAGCTTCGTGGTGCCACCGCCGTGGCGCTCGATCTTGGCAAGGTCGCGCACGATCACGGCGACGGCGAGCATGCCCAGTGCCAGGGGGCCAAGGGGAATGCCGTCATAAAGCTCGTAGGAGCCGAAGGTGAAGCGCGGCGTGGCATAGCCCGGGTCGAGCCCGACGGAGCCGAGCAGAAAGCCCAGGCCCACGGCAATAAAGCCCTTGATCATCGAATTGCCGACGAGGCCCGAGATCACCGTGAAGGCCAGCACCATCAGCGCGCAGATCTCCACCGGGCCCATCTTGAGGGCCACGAGAGCCAGCGGCGCCGCGACGAGGATCAGCACGATGTCTGACGAGACATCACCGAAGACGGAATAGTAGAGCGAATAGCGCATCGCCTTGCCCGCCTTGCCCTGCTTGGCCATCGGATGGCCGTCGAAGGTGGTCGCCGCTGCCTCTGCCGAGCCCGGCGTGTTGAGCAGGATCGCCGAGACGGCGCCGCCAACGGTGCCGCCCTTCGAGATCGAGATCAGAAAGGCCACGGCAGAGAGCGTGTCCATCGACAGGGTGAACGGGATGGCGATGGAGAGCGCCATCACCGTGCCGAGCCCGGGGATGGCCGCGATGATCTGGCCGATCAGAACGCCGATGATGATGTAGAACACCGTGACAAGGCTGAACGCATCGCTGAGGCCGGCAAGGATCGTCGCGAGATCGGGCATGTGAAGCTCCAGTAGGGCAGGGCGGCGGTCAGGGAAGCGGGCGGTCGAGCAGCTTCTCGAAGAAGAGCCAGACGCCGACGGGCACAGCAACGACGGCCACGAAGATCCAGAGCGGGCGGCGCTCGTTGACCACGAACATCAGGATGGCGATCAGTGCGATGGCGCCGACGAGGTAGCCGAACATCTCCATCAGCACGACCATGCCGAGCGTCAGCACCGAGACGAGTGCGAAGCGCCCGACCTCTCGCGCCGGGGGCAGGCTGGAGGTGCCGCTGGCAAAGATCGCCTGCGCCACGCCGCCGAGCAGCATGATCCACGCCCCGATCTGCGGAAAGAGCCGGGGGCTAGGGTGCTTGTCGCCATGCACCGCCACATTGGCCGGTATCCCCCAGATCAGCAGGTAAAGGCCGAAGAGGGCGATGAGCCCGCCCAGAACCCTGTCCAGCCGGGGCGAGCCCTTCGTTTCAACGTCTGCTGCCATGAAATCCCCCCGGGCGTCACGCGCGCCCCGATGGCGCGCGTGCCTCCTCGCCCTGTCGCCCTTCAGCTTACTGGTTCGCCTCGTCGGCGTAGAACTCGGCGAAATAGGCCGAGTCCTTCTCGATCATGGCGGTGATGCCGTCATGACCCGCATTGTAGGCGGTCTGGTCGTTGAGCGCCTGGAAGTCGGCGAAGGCGGGGGTGTTGACCGCTTCGTCGAGCGCTGTCTCAAGGCAGGTCTGGATCGCCGGGTCCATATTGGCCGGGGCGGCGACCAGCACGTAGCTGACGGCGCCGACGAAATCGTAGCCAAGATCCACGCTGGTGGGCGCATCCGGCGCGAAAGCCGCCGGCACTTCGCCCAAGGTGAAGAGTTGCTGCATCTCGCCTGAGCGGAGCTGCTGAACATGCCCGTTGCCGAGCAGCACCGCGTCGACATGGCCCCCGAGCACCTGGGCGAGCGAGCCAGAGGTGCCTTCCGACGGGACCGTCACGATGTTGACGCCCTCGCGCTCGCTAATCGCGTCGAAGAAGATATCGGAATCGTTGGTCGGCGAGGCGATGGTGAGGATGCCCTTCTCGCGGCCGTAGTCCATCATCTCTTCATAGGTGGTGAAGGGCATCGAGGTCAGGCTGGCCACACCCACGGGCGTCACCTGCGCGGTGCCGAGATAGGTGAAGTCATGGTAATCGTAGGGGCTGTCCGGGTTGCGGTTGGGCACCTTGGTGACCGAGCCGGTGCTGGTGATGCCGATGGTCCGGCCATCCGGCGGCTGCACCGCAAGCTGGGTCATCATCACGCTCGATCCGGCGCCGGGGCGGTTGGAGACGGAAACCGTCCAGCCCTGCTCTTCCTCAAGGATGGCAGCGAGCTGGCGCGAGATCAGGTCGGTCCCGCCGCCGGCGGCATAGCCGACCCAGAACTCGATCGGGCCGCCGGGGAAACCCTCGGGGCAATCGGCGGCCCGGGCCGCGGGGGCGGCAAGGGCACTGGCGGCTGCCAGTGCCAGCGCGCTGATGCGCATGGGTCCTGTCATGAATGTCATCGAAATCTCCTCCCTGTCGCGCCGTCCGGTCTGAAAGCCGGGTTGGCGCGCTTCCTGTGCTATAGCCATGCACAGCAATTCTCGTCGGCACAGCGGCCACTGCCCCCGTTTCTGCCAGTGAAACAGCCTGAGCACCTCATTGAATCGCATGGCGTCCCGCCGTTCCTAGCCTGCGCAGAGCCCGCCCCGCGGGCCGATCAGCGCCCATGACCCTGCAGGAGAATCCCATGCCCGACGTCACCCGCCGCGATTTTCACGTCAGGACTGTCGATGGCGTCAACATCGCCCTGCGCGAGGTCCGCCCCGCCGACCGTAGCCTCGAGGCGGGCAAGGTGCCGCTCATCCTGCTGCACGGCACACGGGTGCCCGGCCTGTCGGAATTCGATCTCGAGGTGCCCGACGGCTCCTTCGCCCAGTCGCTCGCCGAGCGCGGCCACCCGGCCTATGTGATCGACGCCCGCGGCTTCGGCCGCTCCGACAGGCCGGCGGAGATGGACGAGCCGCCCGTGCCCGGCGCCCGCTCGCTGGTGCGAACGATCGAGATCACGCGCGATCTCGATGCCGCGGCCGATCACATCATCGCCGACCTCGGGGTCGAGAAGGTGGCCTTCTTCGGCTGGGGCGTGGGCGGCACCTGCATCCTGATGTATGCGGCCCTGCACCCCGAGAAGACCTCGCATGTCTTCCCCTATGACGCGATCTATGGCGGCGGCGGCACCTACCGCATGGGGCACGGCTCGAAATGGGAGGACCCGGCCCATCCCGGCCGGTTCAACAAGCCCGTCTTCGGCAATTACGCGCTGAACCACATCGACCTGCTCGAAGAGCACTGGGACAAGCAGGTGCCTATCGACGACAAGGATGCCTGGCGCGACCCTGCGATGGTGGCGGCCTTCAGCAAGGCCCTGCTCGACGGCGACCCCGAGAGCTACACCCACGAACCGCCCGCCTATCGCAGCCCCAACGGGATGCTGGAGGATCTGTTCTACATGGCCTGCGGTAACAAGCTGCTGAACGCCAACCAGGTTTATTGCAAGGTGATGATCGTCAATCCCGAGCTGGATACGATGTGCCAGAACTCCGACATGGAGGCGCTCATCGAAGACCTCGTGAATGCCGAGAGCGTCGTGCACTACAACCCGCCGGGCACCACGCATTACCTGATCCTCGACCGGCCCGAGCGCGGGCGCACCGCGCTTCTGGACGAGATGCAGGCGTTCCTGGCGTAAGGCCGGGACGCCGCCCCGCTTCAGCCGGGCGGGCCTTCCGCGCGTTGTCAGCCGGGCGTTGTCAGCCGGGCGGGCCTTCCGCCCGCAGGCGCTCCAGCTCTGCCTCGGGCATCGCCGTCGTCGGCACGCTGCCCTTCATCAGAAGTTCGAATTCCTTCCGCTTGACCATCCATTGGCCGGCCTGCCGGACGAAGCTCTCGGTCACCTGCGAGATGGCGTTCGGCTCGCTGACCTCCTGCACGCCCTCACCGTCGCGCGCCCAGATCGTCATGATGTAGCGCGCGGTCGCCGTCTCGGGCCCCGTGGGGGTGACGCGCAGGTTGGTCACGATGTGGCGCACGACGCGGGCGCCGCGGCTGACGCGCCAGTCGTAGAAGCCCTTGATCTCGCGCCGGCCCACCATCTCCGTCCGCCCGGCGAACACGCCGTCTTCGGCGAAGAACTCATGGGCGGTGGCACCCCAGTTGGTGTCGACGTCGTGCCAGTAGTCGAGCACGCGCTCGGCGATGGCTGCCTTGCTGGCAGCAGCGTCGAATTGGGTCATGGCCGGCTCCTGGGTTACGCGAAGTAGAGGGCAAGGGGATTGCGCCCGCCAATGCGGCGGCGCAGCTCCGGGTCGAGCACCTGATCGTGGAAATCCTGCAGCGCCCGCGCATAGGTCATCGTTGTCTCATGCGCCGCGAAGGGCCAGTCGCTGGCCCAGACGAGGCGCTCGCCGCCGGTGCGCTCGATCAGCGCCCGCGCGTAATCGATGCCCGAGGCCGGCGGCTTGAAGCGGTAGGCCGCAGAGAGTTTCACCCAGGTGCGGCCGCGGTCGACCGCTTCCAGCAGCGTCTTGAAGGCCGGATCGTCCATGCCGTTCTCGGCCTTCGGCAGCCCCATGTGATCGACCACCGCCGTCGCTCCGGCCTCTTCGATGGCGGCGATCATGCCGGCCATGCGGGCGGGGCGCTCGATGAAATGGACATGCCACCCGAGATCCGCCACGCGGCGCAGAAGCCGCCGGTAGGGGGCCGAGGTGATGTCGGGCGGGTTCTCCTTGACCGACCAGACGAAGCGGATGCCGACGAAGCCGTCAGCGTCCATGCCCTGGAGCTCGGCCTGCGAGATGTCGGGGTCGACCACAGCCGTGGCGCGCAGGCGCCGGTGCTGGCGCAGCGCATCGCGCACATGATCATTGTAAGTGCCGTGCAGCGAGGCCGCGGCCACCACGCCGAACATCACGCCATGCTCATCGAGCGTACGGATCAGCCGGTCGGTGCCGGCATCCTCGGGCGGGCGGTGCCAGGCGTCTTCGGCCAGCGGCAGATCGGTCGTGTAGATATGGAAATGGCTGTCCACCAGCGGCGGCTCTTTCGGCTGGGTCTCGTCTGTCATGGCCGGGCCTGGCGTCCTTCAGGGTAGCGTCCGGGCGCAATGGCCCGTCGCGATGGATGTTGCGCGGCTTCGGACCGCTTCGTCTGCACCCCGGCGCCTGCGTTTCATCGCGCGAAACGCCTTTGCCGAGCGCTGGTCATCGCCGGGCGGCTGGGGCCGGTGGGGGCGAAGGGTCTCACATGCGTCACACCACTCGCCGCCTCGCTCAAGATCACCTGCCACCAGCGGGGGCGCCATGTCTGCGCTGATCTTCGAGGCTTTGCGCGTGCGAAGCTACCGGGTTGTGGCGCTGGGCAATGCCGTCTCGATGCTGGGCGTCTGGATGCAGAAGGTCACCAGCGGCTGGCTCGCCTGGGAGCTGACGCATTCCACGACCTGGCTGGGGCTGGTGACGGCGGCAGACCTTGTGCCGGCGGTGCTGCTCTCGGCCCTCTCCGGCACGCTGGCCGACCGGTTCGACAAGCTGACCCTGATGCGCTTCGCGCAGGCGGCGGCCGTGGCGCAATCGCTGCTGCTGGCGGTGCTGGTGCTGACCGATACGATCACCATCGGCGCACTCTTCGGCTTGTCGCTGGCGCTGGGCGTGGCCAACAGCGTCGACCAGCCCGCGCGTCTGTCGATGCTGCGCGATCTGGTGCCGCCGGTGCTTCTGCCCTCGGCCATCACCTTCAACGCGCTCAGCTTCAACCTCGCGCGCTTCGTCGGGCCCTTGCTCGCCGGCCTGACGCTGTCGGCGGGAGGGGCGGGGCTGAGCTTTCTGGCCGCCGGGCTGGCGCTGGCGCTGTTTCTCGCCGCGCTCCTCTCGATCCGCAGCGAGGCGGTCGGGCCAGAGGCGCAGGCGGGCTCGTTCCTCTCCGGCGCGACAGAGGGCTTTCGCTACCTGCTGCAGAGCCGGCTGCTGCGCGACACGATGCTGGTGCAGGTCACATTCGGCATGACCATCGGCGGGTTGAACCAGGTGCTGCCGGCACTCGCCGACCGGACCTATGGGCGCGGGGTGGATGGCTTCGTCGAGCTGCTGCTGGCCTCGGCCTTCGGCTCCGTCGCCTCGGGCATCACGCTTCTGTCGCTCTCCAGCAAGCGGCTGGCGCTCTTTCCCATCCCCGTCTGCATGCTGCTCTCGGGTGCGGCCCTCTTCGGGCTGGCGGTGGCGCCGAGCTACTGGATGGCGGTCTTGTTGATCTTCGTCGCCGCCTTCGCGATGACGCAGGCGGGCGTGCAGATCCAGTCCACCGTCAACCGCGTCGCCTCGCCGGGAATGCTCGGGCGGGTGATGGGCAGCTACAGCGCCATCGTGCGGGGCGGGCCGGCGCTGGGCGGCTTTCTCCTCGGGCTCTTCGCGACCTGGGTGGCCTTTCCGGCGCTGTTCCTTGTGGCCGCCCTGCTGATGGCCGGCGTCGCACTCCTCAAATGGCGGGCGTTCCCCACCGAACAAAATGGATGACATCGCCGCTCCCACCGTTTCATCTGGTGAAACGAGGGCCGCTCGATGCTCTGCCGGCATCCTGCGTCGCTGCTTTACTGAGCAGCGGGAGAAGGCCCGGAAACGGGCCGAGAGGAGCGAGAAATGACGATAGCCCTGAGCACGGCACAGGCCGAAGCGCCTGTGCCCCAGCCGCCGCTGACACGCGGCGCCACCATGTCTTACGCGCCGGTCGAGGCGGTGCGGCGCGCGCTGATCATCCTGCGCCATCTCAATACGCTGCGCACCGCCAGCGTGGGCGACATCCACCGCGCCAGCGGCATCTGCAAACCCACCATCGTGCGGATGCTCGAGACGCTGATCGCCGAGGGCTACGTGGTGCGCGACACGCTGCAGGGCGGCTATCGCGTGACCTCTCAGGTGACGGCGCTGTCGTCGGGCTTCGATTCCACGCCGCTGCTGATCGAGGCTGCGCGTGACGCCGCCGTCGAGCTCAGCCGCACGTTTAAGTGGCCGGTAAGCATCGCCACGGCGGATGCGGGCGAGATGGAGGTGCAATTCTCCACCAGCTCGATCGTGCCCTATTCCTTCCCGTTCCCTGTGCTGCACACGCGGCTGTCGATCCTCTTCTCGGCCTTCGGGCGCTGCTACTTCGCCTTCTGCGGCAAGGACGAGCGCGAGGCCCTCGTGCGCACCCATGGCCAGAGCTGGCTGCGCGCCGGCCGCACGATGGACATCCGCCGCGCGCTCGACGCGGTCGAGAGTATCCAGGCAGCCGGCTACGCGCTGCCCGATGTCTCGTGGGAGGTGCGGCGCTTTCAGTTCGTCGCGGTGCCCATCATGGACGGCCCGCGCTGCCTGGGCGCGCTGGGCACGGGCTTTTACCGCCGCGCCATCCCGGCCAGCGAGATCGAAGAGCGCATCGTGGGGCCGGTCGCCGAGGCGGCCCGCGCCATCAGCGCCGAAGTCACCCGCGTGCGCGGCACCATCCTCGCAGCATCGCAGAAGGAAAAAGCGACATGAGCTCCAGCGGCAAGAGAAAGGTCATCGTGACCTGCGCGGTGACCGGCGGCGGCGAGATCGGGCCGAACAGCCGCTACGTGCCGATCACCCCCGCCCAGATCGCGGACGAGGCGATTGCCGCGGCAAAGGCAGGCGCAGCCTCGGTGCATATCCACGTGCGCGACCCCGAGACGGGCAAGACGAGCATGGAGCAGGCGCTCTACGCCGAGGTCGTCTCGCGCATCCGCGACAGCGGGCAGGACGTGCTCATCAACCTCACCACCGGTGTCGGCGCGCGCTACGAGCCCGGGCTGGAGCCGGGCGCGCCGCCGATCACTTCGGTGATGTCGCCGGACGAGCGGGTGCGCCACGTGGTGAACCTCCGGCCGGAGATCTGCACGCTCGACGTTGCCACCATGAGCTTCGGGCCCAACACCATCGTCAACACGCCGGCGCATCTGCGCGCCATGGGCCAGGCGATCCGCGAGGCCGGCGTGAAGCCGGAGCTGGAGGTCTTCGACCTCGGCCATGCCGAACTGGCGGCCCGGATGGTGGCCAAGGGCGAGCTGCCGGCGCCGCCCTTCTACCAGTTCGTACTGGGCATCCCCGGCGGGGCGCCGGCCACACCGCAGGGCATGATCATGATGCGCTCGATGCTGCCGGAGGATGCCATCTGGTCGGCCTTCGGCATTGGCCGGGCGCAGATGCCGATGGTGGCGCAATCGGTGATCCTCGGTGGTCATTGCCGCGTGGGGCTGGAGGATAACCTCTATCTCGAACGCGGCGTGCTGGCAGAGGGGAACGCCCCGCTGGTCGAGCGCGCCGCCACGATCATCCGCTCGCTCGGCTGCGATCTTGCGACCCCCGCCGAGGCCCGTGACATGCTCTCCATCGACGCCGCGCAGGCCGGCGCGCTGGAGCCGGCATGAGCTACCCCGAACGCGATTTCGACCCGGCCGAGCATGGCTGGACCCTGCGGATGGCAGCGCGCTTCCCGGCCAACCTCGGCCCGGTGTGGGAGAGGATCGGCCCGGACGGGCCTGCCGTAGGGCTGTTCTGTTCGCCTGAACATGAGAATAGCTCCGGCGTCATGCACGGCGGCATGATCTCCACGCTCGCCGATATGGGGCTGGGCTTCATGGTGCGGCACCAGCGTGGGGCAGAAGGGCGGTCTGTCACCGTTCAGCTCAACGTCAGCTTCTCCGGCGCCGTGCCGATGGGCGCCTTTGTCTACAGTCGGGCAGAGGTGAGCCGCGCCACGCGCAGCATGACCTTCATCTCAGGCGAGCTGATCGTGGGGGACCAGACCGTCGCCATGATGCAGGGCGTCTTCAAGCTGCTGAAGCCGGCTGCCCCCACCGGCTAGGCCGCCCCCGGGTTTCAGGCAGCGAAACGGGGCCATCGCCCGCTTCGCTGCCACCCCCCAAGCTGCCATCGTCACCCGGCCAGCGACACGCTGGCGGAGGGGCCAGATGACCACAGATTTCGCAACAAAGTTCCGGGCGGGCGAGCCGCTCCTTGGCACCTTCGTCAAGACGCCGACCTCGCATAATTGCGAGATCCTCGGCGCCGCCGGCTTCGACTTCGCCATCATCGATCAGGAACACGCCCCCATCGGCCGCGTCGCCCTCGATCAGATGCTGCTCGGCTGCCGCGTCTCGGGCCTGGCCGGACTGGTGCGCGTGCCGTCGCCCGAGCCCTCGGCCCTGCAATCGGCTCTCGATTGCGGCGCGGCCGGTGTGCTGGTGCCGCATGTCTCCACCCCCGAGCGCGCCCGCGCGCTGGTTGCCGGGGCGCGGTATCGCGGCGGCGAGCGGGGCTTTTCCAACACCAACAGGGCGGGCGCCTACGGCGGCACCGGCATGGCCGATCATATCGCCGCGCAGGATTCCGGCGTGCTGACCCTCGCCATGATCGAGGATGCCTCCGCCATCGACGTGATCGACGACATCCTCGCCGTGCCGGGGCTCGACGGCATCTTCATCGGGCAGGGCGACCTCACCGTCTCGCTGGGCGCGCCGAACAGCGCCGCCCCCGAGGTGCGCTCGGCGGTCGACAAGGTGCTGGCCGCCGCGAAATCCGCCGGCTGCCCGGTGGCCATCATGGTGCGCGATGCCGCCGGGGCCGAGGCGCTGATCCCCAGGGGAGCCAGCGCCTTCGTCATCTCGAACGATCAGGGGCTGATGCGCTCTGCCGCGCTCAATCTCGCGGCCGATTTCCAGCCCCTGCGCCCCTAGCCCCCCCGGAGGACCCATGTTCCCAGCCAACGATCCGCGCGCCAGCCTCGCCCCCGCCGGGGCCGCGCCCAAGGCCGTGTCCACCAAGGCGGCCAGCTACGCCCGCTTCTACGCCGAGCCTCCTCAGGAGAGCTCGCCCCAGGGCGATACGTGGTATGCGCGGGGCCAGAACCTCGTGGTGGCCTACACGGCCGGGAAGGCCGGGCTGGTTCTCGCCCGCTCCCAGCAATGCGATGAATACGCATTGCTATCGCCGGAGCTGGGCGGGGCACAGCTGCTGATCGAAGCGGGCGGAGAGGAGGCCTGCATCGGCCCCGAGACCGTCGCCTTCGTGCCCCCCGGCGAGAGCACGGTGACGCTGCTGACCGATGGCATCGTCGTGCGCATGATCACCACGCAGAACCCCGACGTCGCGGCCAAATGCAGCAACGCCTCCCATTACGACGAGCCGGATGCCAACGTCGCCCCCTTCGCACCGTGGCCCGCGCCGCCCGGGCCGCCGCGCATCCGGACCTACAGCACAGACGTGCCCGATGAGTCGGGGCGTTTCGGACGGCTGTTCCGCGGTTCGACCGTCATGGTCAACATCTTCAAATCGGCGCAGCCGCGCGACACCACGCGCCTCTCGCCGCATCACCACGCCGATTTCGAGCAATATTCGCTCTGCCTCGCCGGCAATTACATCCACTACCTGCGCTATCCCTGGACAACCAATCTCGCCGATTGGCGCCCCGACGAGGCGGAGGATTGCGGTGCGCCCTCGGTCGCGGTGATCCCGCCGCCGGCGATCCATACCTCGCAAAGCATGAACCCCGCGGGCAACATGCTCGTCGATATCTTCTGCCCGCCGCGCTTCGATCTGGCCGCCAAGCCCGGCTGGGTTCTCAATGCCGATGACTATCCCGCCCCGGAGACGCCCGATGCCTGATCGCGACGCCCAGATCGCCGAGCTCCTGCGCGGAGCGGTCGACCTTCATTGCCACTCCGGCCCCTCGGCCTTCCCCCGCTCGCTCGATCATGCCGAGGCGTTCGCGCAGGCCGAGGCCGCGGGCTTCCGGGCCTTCGTGACCAAGGATCACTTCTACCCCGGCATGGCGCATGCGGCCCTCCTGCAGACGCTGAACCCCGAGGCGCAGGTGCGCGCCTATTCCGGCGTCGTGCTCAACAACGCCATGGGCGGCATCAACCCCTTCGCGGTCGATCACGTCGTCAAGCTCGGCGGCAAGATCGTCTGGATGCCCACCTTCTCGGCCGCCAACCATATCGAGCAATCGAAGACCTCGCTGAAGAACTACCCCAAGAGCGACACGCCCCGGCTGGAGCAGACGCCGCTCTCGGTGCTGGGCGAGGACGGCAAACTGACCGAGGCGGCGCAGCAGGTGCTCGACATCATCGCCGACGGGGACATCATCCTCGCCAGCGGCCATCTGCATGTCTCGGAGCTGATGGTGCTCTATCCCGAGGCGAAGCGTCGCGGCGTGCGCAAGATGCTGGTGAACCACCCCAGTTACATCATCGGCTGCAGCGAAGACGACATGCGCGAGCTGGCGAAGATAGGCGTGTTCATGGAGCACGCCGTCTGCACCATGATCGATTGCCGGGCCCGCAAGAAGCCGCCGGAATTCTATACGGGCCTCATTCGCGCGGTGGGGGTGGAGCAGTCCTTCCTCGGCTCCGACCTCGGGCTGGTGGGCATGCCGCAACCGGTGGAGGGCTTCCGCGAGGTGATCGGCATTCTGCTGGATGACGGTTTTTCGGAATCCGAGATCCGGCAGCTCACCGGTGATGGGGCGGCGTCGCTGCTCTAGGGCGGGGCCTCTCGGAATGTGTGCGCCCGGTGTTGGGTGACAGGGTCTGAGCGGTGGGGGTCCGGCCCGGGCGCGGTTGCGGAGTGCCCAGCCAACGGGATGAATTCGCGGTCGACCTCCGTTTCTGGAAACGACCCTCCCGAGGCGACCCCGACGCCCGCCGGGACGGGCGCGCGCTCGCGCGGCGGCCTGACGGCTTTGATACCGCGAGGGGGAAAGAGCGGCATGGATGGTGCCACCGCGGGATCGCCCGTCACAGCACTTATTCCGCGCCGCCGCCACAGGCAGCGCCCCGCCACAAGCATTGTCCCGTGACATCAGGCCCGAAGCCCCTATCTTCGCTGTCATGCCGAAACCGAACCCCACGCGCAGACCCGCCACCCAGCTCGGGCGGGCCGTGGCGCTCGCGATCTGGCTCTCGGCGGCCGGCGTCATCCTGCGGGGCCTTGTCACCGGCGAGACGCTGCTCTTCGTCGGCGGGGCCGGAGCGGTGGCGCTCGCGCTGCTGCTGCCCGGCTACACCCGCATCTCCGGCATCGCGGTGCCGCCCGGGCTGACGAGCGGCGTGCTGGGCTTCTCGCTCGCCGCTTTCGTGCTCGGCGAATATGCCGGCGGCTACACCGCCACCTTCTGGTGGGACATCGCCCTGCACCTCGTCTCCTCCGCCGTTCTCGCGCTCGTCGGCATGGCGCTCGTCCTGCTCAATACCGAAGGCGCGCCGCCCCGCACCGGCCTCTGGATCGGCGGCACGCTCGCCGTGGGCTTCGCTGCCATGGTGGGCGGCGCATGGGAGCTTCTTGAGTTCTCCATCGACGCGATCTTCGGCACCAATGCGCAGCGCTCCGGCCTGCCCGACACCATGGGCGACGTGGCGACCAACCTGGTCGGCGCCACCTACGGCGCCCTCGCGGGGGCGCTCGTCCTCCGCCGCGGCTTCCGCCTGCCGCTGTCGGGGCTGCTGGTGGCGTTCTGCGAGCGCAATCCGGTGATCTACGGCGCCTGGCCGGGCGTACCCTTCAAGACAGCCGGCGCCAGACAGCCCGGCGCCAAGACAGATCCCGCCCGGCCCGATGCGGCCCGGGCGGACTCGGCCCTGATGGAGACGACGTGAACCAGATGATCCCCGCCTGGCGAGACGGTACGCTTGAGCCCGTCGAGAAACTGCGTGTGCATGAAGAGGGGCTGCGGCACCTCGCGATCTCCGTCTTCGTGGGCCGCGGAGACGAGACGCTTCTGCAGCGCCGCGCCGAGGGCAAATACCACACGCCGGGCCTCTGGGCGAATGCCTGCTGCACCCATCCGCGCTGGGGCGAGGCGCCCGAGGACTGTGCCCGACGCCGCCTCGGCGAGGAGCTGGGCCTCACCTCCGGCCCGCTCCGCCACCGGGGGCAGGTGACCTACCGGGCCGATGTGGGCGGCGGGCTTACTGAGCATGAGGTGGTGGAGATCTTCACCACCGAGATGCCCGGCGCCACGCCCCGGCCCGACCCGAACGAAGTCGCCGAGACGCGGTGGGTCTCGTGGGAGGCGCTGGAGCGGGAGATCGCGGCGGCGCCGGAGCGCTTCGTGCCCTGGCTGCGCATCTACCTCGCCGAACATCGCGGGCTGCTGACGGGATGAGCGGGCCGCTGGACGAGGCGCTGCAGGCGCTGGGCGGCTACCGGCCCGCGCCTTCCCGTGCCGAACGCGACGCGCATCTGGCGGCGCTGGCCCGCGAGGTGAAGGCGGCGGCGGAGGAGATCGCGGCCACGGTCAGCGAAGATTTCGGCCACCGGCCGCGCCCCGAGACGCTGCTGACCGAGGTGGCCATGGTGCTGCAATCGGCCCGCCACGCGCGGCGCAACCTGCGCCGCTGGATGCGCCCGCTGCGCCCGCCGCTGCCGGTGCATCTGTGGCCCTCCCGCGCGCGGGTGGTGCGCGAGCCCCTGGGCCTCGTCGGCATCCATGCGCCGTGGAACTACCCCGTGCAGCTCGCGCTCATCCCACTGGTCGCCGCGCTCGCCGGCGGCAACCGGGTGATCCTGCACCCGTCGGAACATGTGCCGCGCACGGCGGCGCTCTTGAAGCGGCTGGTGGAGGCCGCGGTGCCGGACCGGGCGCGCGTGGTGACGGGCGGGCCGGAGGTGGCGCAGGCGCTTTCCGCCGCGCCGCTCGACGGGCTGTTCTTCACGGGCTCGACGGGCACGGGCCGCAAGGTCATGGCGGCGGCGGCGGAGCACCTCGTGCCGGTGGTGCTGGAGCTCGGCGGCAAGTCCCCCGCGCTGGTGCTGGCGGATGCCGACCTCACCGAGACCGCCCGCTCGATCATCGCGGGCAAGCTGCTCAACGCCGGGCAGACCTGCATCGCGCCCGATTACGTGCTGGTGCCGCGCGCCCGGATGGCGCCGCTCTTGGCCGCGCTGAAAGCGGCGACGGCGGAACTCTACCCCGACCCATTAGGCAACGATTACGCCGCCATTCTGCGCGAGGCCGACAGGGCGCGGCTGACGGCCATGCTGGAAGGTGCCGAGGCGGTGCCGCTGATGGCCACCGCCCCGCAGGCGCCGAAGCTCGGCGCCCATGCGCTGCTGGACCCGCCGGCGGGTCACCCGAGCTTGAGCGAGGAGATCTTTGGCCCCATCCTACCGCTCGTGCCCTATGACAGCGCCGAGGCCGCGCGCGCCTATGTCAACGACCGGTCGACGCCGCTGGCGCTCTATGTCTACGGGGGCGACCGGCGGGCGGCGATGGACGAGGTACGCGCGATCCGCTCCGGCGGGGCGATGATCAACGAGGCGGTCCAGCATGTCGCCGTGCAATCGCTGCCCTTCGGCGGGGCCGGCGCCTCGGGCCTTGGCGCCTATCATGGCGATGAGGGGTTCCGGGCGCTGACGCAGGCCCGCAGCATCGTCACCGCGCGCCCCTCGCTCGCCCGCATGGTCCGCCCGCCCTATGGCAAGACGATGGAGGGCATCCTCGCCTCGCTGATGCGCTAGGCGTCGGGGCCCGCCGGGCCGTAGCTGCGCCCCCGCCACTCCGTCTGCCCGCCGCGCCGGGCGGAGACGAGGGCGGAGACCTGGATCGCCAGCACCACCAGCACCCCGAGCGGGTGCAGCAGAACCGACAGCCACGATTGCCCCAGCCGCACCGCCATCGCGGCGCGGGCGGCATAGACGAGCGCGACGCCGAGGGCGGAGAGCCCCGCGGACCACGGCGCGCCCGCGATCAGCGCGGCGAGCAGCGTTAGCAGCGGCAGGACATGGCCGCCGAAGAGCAGCGTGGTCCATACGGGCAGGGCGCGGGGCGTGGCCATGCCCTCGGTCGCGTTCTTGGAAAAGCCGCGCCAGATGTCGCCGGGCGTGTCGTACATACGGCAGGTGGCCAGCGGCGTGGCATCGGTGAGGTCCGACAGGAAGCCCGCCTTGCGCACATTGCGCGGGATGAGCAGGCCGTCATGCATTCGGCCGGCGAAGGCTTCGTGCCCGCCCGCGGCGTCATAGGCCGCGCGCCGCACGGCCATGAGCTGCCCGCAGCCGGCGCCGAAGGAGGGCTCGGGCGAGCGGCGCGCCACGGGCAGGGGCAGGTAGCCCAGCAGCGTGGTGAAGATCTGCGGGATGACGATCTTCTCCGCCAGAGTGCCGGTGATCTGGCGGGGAAAGCCGGAGAGGCAGGCGAGGCCCGCGCGCTCCATCTGGCCCGCGAGCCGGGCGGCGGCATCGGGGGCGAGGCGCACATCGGCATCGACGAAGAGGAGGATCGGGTGCCGCGCGGCCTGCCCGAGTTGCCAGCAGGCGTGGGTCTTGCCGATCCAGCCGTCCGGCATCGGCGCGCCCACGATGAGCCGCACCCGCGGGTCGGCAGCGGCGCGTGCGGCGACGATTTCGCCCGTGCCATCGGTCGAGCCATCGTCCAGAACGACCACCTCGATCTCCACGCCCTCCTGCGCGAGGGCCCTGTCGAGCGCGGCGGAGATGTTCTCCGCCTCGTCGCGGGCGGGGATCAGCAGCGAGACGGCGGGCAGGGGGCCCTCCGCCGGCGCGGGGGGCTGCAGCACGCGCAGGTTGGCGAAGACCATGCCGGCAAAGAGCGCGGCGAGGGCGAGGCCGATCAGGCTGAGCGCGAGGATCACCGCTCCGCCTCCGGCGCATGGTCGGGCGAGAAGCGCTCGCCCCTCAGCGCCGCGCGGCCCCGCTGCCAGAGCCCGTAGAGGCCGCCGGTGCCGCGCGCGCCGCCGATGAGCGTCTCGAACGGCGCCGGGTCGCGGGCGATGGCCAGCGCCGCCAGCGCGTCGGCGGTCTCCGTCAGCGCGGCTTCCATGCGGGGGGCGAGGCTGTCGGGGCGCTCGCCGGGGGTGGCCTCGAGGGGGGCACCGAAGCGCACGAGTGCCTCGGGCTTCTTCTCCGACCAGAAGGGATATTCGATGGCCATCGGCAGCGCGATCAGCCCCGGCCCCCGCGCCATCAGATGCGCCGCGCCGGGGCGGAGCGCGAGCGGGCGCTCCCTGACATCGGCGAAGCGGCCCTGCGCGGTGATCCAGAGGATGCGGTCGGGCTTGGCCACGATGCCCCGCGCCTGGGCGAGGAACTCCGCCGCGCCGCGCCGGCTGTCCTGCGCCACGCCGAAGAGGCCGATGCGCGCCATGAAGGGGTAGCGCTCCAGCATCGCGCTGTCGATCGGGCCGAAGCCGATGCGGCCGGGGAAGAGCGCGCCCTGCAGCGCGATGAACAGCGCCGGGTCCCACCACGAGGGATGGTTGGCGTAGATCATCACCGGGCGCCCCTCCGGCAGCTCCGGCAGGCCGGGCCGGGCGAGCCGCACCGCGCGGAAGTTGCCCGCCAGCTGGCGCCGCATCACCCGCATGAAGAAGCGGACGGCGTGCTCCGAGCGCAGCGCCTCGGGGCCGGCGTTACTCCGCGGCGACATCCGGCTTCCGCGTCTCGCCGCCGGCATCCTGATCGAGCGTATCCGCGGCGATCCAGCCCGACATCAGCGCCATGGGCATCCCCGGCCCCGGATGGGCGGAGCCGCCGGCGAGGTAGAGCCCCGGCACCTGCCGCGAGCGGTTGCCCGGCTTGAAGGCGCCCAGCACCTTGCCGTGGCTGGCAAGGCCGTAGATGGCGCCGTTGAGCACGCGGTAGCGGTCGTGGATGTCCTGCGGGGTGAGCGTGCGCTCGACCTCGATGCGCTCCTCGATATCCTCCATCCCCGCCGTGCGCCCCAGCTTGTCGAGGATGGTCTGCCGGTAGCCGGGCAGCATCTGCGACCAGTCCTGCCCCTCGCGGAGGTAGGGCGTGTGCACGAGCACGTAGAGCGCCTCGCCGCCCTCGGGCGCCACGCCCGGCTCTGTCCGCGCGGGCGCGGCGAGATAGGCGGTGGGGTCGGGCGCGGGGATGCCCCGGTCGTAGATCGCGTTGAACTCCTCCTCGGGGTCGCGGGAGAAGACGAAATTGTGGTGCGCGATGTGATCGTAGGCCTTTTTCAGGCCGAGATAGAGCACCACGCCCGAGCAGGCGGCCTCGCGTTTGCGGGACTTGCGGAACTGCTCCCACACCTCGCCGCCGACCAGCTCGCGGTAGGTGCGCACGCTGTCCATGTTGGAGACGACGCGGTCCACCGCGACGCGCTCACCGGCTTCCGTCACCACGGCGCTGGCGCGGCCCTTCTCCAGCTCGATCTTCGAGATGCCGCAGCCGGTGCGGATCTCGACGCCCAGCTCTCCGGCCAGCTTCTCCAGCGCCACGGGCACGGCGCGGGTGCCGCCCATCGGGTACCAGACGCCTTCGCCCTGCTGCATCTGCGCGATGCCGCAAAGGACGGCGGGCGAGGCGAGGGGGGAGGAGCCGACATACTGGATGAAATGCTCCAGCATCTGCGTGACGCGCTTGTCGCGCACGTTGCGCTTGATCTCGCCGGCGACGGTGCGGTGCATCCGAAGGGCAAGCACGTCCGAAAGGGTGGAGAGGCTCATGTTGGCCTTCATGTCCATCGTGTCGCGCAGATCCTCGACCGATTTCCAGAAGAAGAACTTGTCGGACACGTCGGAGAGGCGGCGCGCGACGGCCATGAACTTCTCGAAGCCCTCCTTGTCCTGCGGCGAGAGCTTGGCGATCTCCTCGCCCGCCAGCTTGGGGTCGTCGCGCAGGTCAAGCACCGAGCCGTCGTCGTAGAAGCAGCGCCACTGCGGGTCGAGCCGGCGGAGGTCGAGCTCGGCGTGCAGGTCGCGCCCGGCCTCGCCGAAGATGCGCTCCAAGACGCGGGGCATGGTCAGGATGGTCGGCCCCATGTCGAAGCGGTAGCCGCCTTCCTCCAGCACCGCGGCCTTGCCGCCGAGCCAGTCGTTCTTCTCGAAGAGGATGACCTTGTGGCCCCGCGCGGCCAGGGTGCAGGCCGAGGCGAGCCCGCCGAGGCCGCCCCCGATAACTGCTGTCACGCTCATTCGGCAGCCTCCTTCGGCATTCTGGTGGTCAGCTCGTCCGTTCCGGCGAGGTGAAGGTCTTCGGCGCAGAGCCGGCTGGCGATGCGCGCGCTCTCGAAGATGGTCGGCAGGCCCGAGCCCGGGTGCGTGCCGCCGCCCGTCAGGTACACGCCGTCGATATCCTCGAACCGGTTGCGCGGGCGGAAGTTGAGCATCTGCCCGAGGTTATGCGCAAGGTTGAAGGTGGCGCCCTCGTAGACGGCCATCTTCGATTGCCAGTCGTCGGGGGTGAACATCACCTCCGTGCGGATATCGGGGCGGATGTCGCGGCCCGCGAGCTTGCTCACCCGGTTCAGCATCTTCTCGCGGAAGGCGGGGGCGATGGCCTGCCAGTCCACCCCGCCGGTGAGGTTCCCCACCGGGGCCAGCACGTAGAGCGCCGAATGCCCCTCGGGGGCGAGCGTCGGGTCGGTCGCGCTGCCGTTCTGGATGTAGATCGTCGGGTCCTCGGGGGCCTGGCCCGCGTCGATCTCCTCGACGTTGCGGGCGTAGTCGCCCGAGAAGGCGATGGTGTGGTGGGCCATGTCCGGCAGGCTCCCCTCGATGCCGAGGTAGAGCATGAAGGTCGAGCAGGAGTAGCTCTTGGCGGCGAGCTTCTTGTCCGTCCACTTCTTGCGGGCGCTGTCGGGGACGAGCGTCGTCATCGCATGGGCGAAATCGGCGTTCATCACCACCGCGTCGGCGTCGTACTGCCCCTGCGCCGTCAGCGCGCCGGTGGCGCGGCGCCCGTCGAGCACCAGGCGCTCCACCGGCTCGCTGAGGCGGATGTCGACGCCCATCTCCCCTGCGACGCGCGCCATCGCGGCGGTGATCGCATTGCAGCCGCCCCGCGGATGCCAGACGCCAAAGCCGTACTCGATATGCGCGATGATCGTGTAGAGCGACGGGCACTTGAACGGCGACATGCCGAGGTACTTGCTCTGGAAGGAGAAGGCGACGCGCACATCGGGGTGCTGGAACCAGCGGTTGAGCTCCGTATCCACCGTCGCCCAGGGGCGCAGCTTGGGCAGGGCGCGCAGCATGTCGGGGCGCACCAGATCGGCGGGGGAGAGGAAGGGCCGCTGCAGGATCGGGCGGAAGGCATCGAACTTGCGGCGGTTCTCTTCCAGGTAGGCCGGCACCTTCTCGGCATCGGCCGCATCGATCCGGGCGACCTGCTCGACGAGGCGCTCGACATCGGCGGTGGCATCGATGCGGCGGCCGTCTTCGAACTGCAGCCGGTACATCGGATCGAGCCGGATGAGATCCACTTCGGCATCGAAATCGTATCCGCAGGCAGAGAAGATCTCGCGAGGGATCTCGGGATAGAGAAAGAAAGTCGGCCCGATGTCGAAGGTGAATCCGTCACGCCTGATCGCCCCCGTCCGGCCGCCGGGCGCGGCCTCCTTCTCGAGCAGGGTCACCTCGGCGCCGGCGGCCCGCAGCAGCATCGCCGAGGCCAGCCCGCCGGGCCCGGCCCCTATGACAAGCACGCGCTTCGGGGCGCGGGTGGGGCGGGGGCGGTCGAGGGGCGCAGGCGAGCCGTCTTTCATGTCCGTCGTTCCTGCCCCATTGTGGCGCGCGCCGTCTGGAGAAATGTCATCGTCACGTCCGTCCTTAACCTTAGCTCTTCCACCACGCCCCTGCCATGCCGTCATGCGCAGGCTCGGCACTAGCGCCGCAATGCCCACCGGCCTGAACCAGCCCGCAGCGCCCGGGGCCGGCGCGGTGGTGCGCTCCCCTCGGCGCGACGGCGAGAACTTTCCGGTGGCGTCGCTGTTGCTGCCCGCCGCGTTGCGCCCCGCTGTCAGAGCATTCTACGACGTCGTGCGCGCTGCGGATGACTCTGCAGACGATCCGCACCTGCCGCCAGACGAAAAGACCCGCCAGTTGGACTGGATGGAGGCCGGGCTGCGGGGGCAGGAGCAGGGCGATGAACGCGGGCTTCACCTCGTGTTGGAGCTGCAAAAGGTGGGCCGCCCCGGCGCCGAGCGGCATGCGCTGCGGATGGTCGAGGCCTTCCGCCATGAGATGGCCGCGGCGCCTTGCCGCACGTGGGACGATCTCATCGCCTCGTGCCAGGGCACGGCTGACCCGGTGGGGCGGTTCCTGCTGGAGCTGCATGGAGAAGGGGGCGCGGGGCTGGAGGCCTCCGACGCGCTCTGCTCGGCTTTGCAGGTTCTCAACCACCTGCAGGATCTGGGTGAAGACCGGCGGGCGCTGGGCCGCGTCTACCTGCCGGTGGACTGGATAGAGGAGGCCGGCGGCGCGCTGGGCGATCTCGATGGCCCGTGCCTCACGCCCGCGCTGCGGCAGGCGGTGGACCGGGCGCTGGATCAGACGGACGAGCTGCTGACACGCGCGGGCACCTTGCCCGGTCTGCTGCGCTCGCGCCGCCTGGCCGCCGAGACCGCCGCGATCCTGAGCCTCGCCCGGGCTCTGAATGCCCGCCTTCGCCGGGGCGACCCCCTGGCCCGCCGCATCGCCCCAACCCGCGGCGATGCGGCGCGTGCGGCAGTCGCCGGGATGGCGCGGCTGGCGGGGCTGCGCGGCTGATGGCGCTCGATACGGATATGCAGCGCCCGCCAGAGGCCATCGTGGAGGAGGCGGGCAGCTCCTTCGCCGCCGCCATGCGGCTTTTGCCGAAAGAGCGGCGGCGGGCGATCTACGCCATCTATGCCTTCTGCCGCGCGGTGGACGATATCGCCGATGGCGACGCCAGCCCGATGGACCGTACCGCCGGCCTCAACGCCTGGCAGCGCGAGGTCGATCGCGCCTGCACCGGCGAGGCGACGACGCCCGTGGGCATTGAGCTGAGCTGGGCGATCCGCCGCTATGAGCTGCCTGTCGAAGAGTTCGATCTGATGATCGAGGGGATGCGCATGGACATCGACGGTGTCGTCGCCCCCGATCGCGCAACGCTGGATGCCTATGTCCGCCGGGTTGCCGGCTCGGTGGGGCTGCTCTGCATGCATGTCTTCGGCGCGTGGCAAGGCGAGCTCTCGCGCCGCTTCGCCCTGTCGCTGGCGCGGGCGCTGCAGCTCACCAATATCCTGCGCGATGTCGAGGAAGACGCAGGGATGGGCCGGATCTACCTGCCGGAGGACCTGCTGCGCGATGCTGGCGCCACCGCCGACCCCGAGCGCCTGTCGGATGACCCGCATCTGCCGCAGGTGCGCGCCCGGCTCGCTGCCGAGGCCCGGGCGGCCTTCACGGCGGCAGAGGCCGAGGTGCCGGCACATTCGCGCCGCCGCCTGGCGCCGGCCCTGCTGATGATGGGCCCCTACGAGCGCATCCTGCGACAGATCGAGCAGGACCCGTCCCGCCGCCCGGCAGACAGGGGCCGCCTCGGCAAGGTCTGGGACGGGGTTCGCTGCGTCGCCCGCGGGCGCGGGTGAGGCGTGTTCACGTCGTCGGCTCAGGCCTCGCCGGCCTTGCCGCCGCGCTCGACCTGGCTGAGGGGGGCGACATGGAGGTGCATCTGTACGAGGCGACGGCCCGCGCGGGCGGGCGCTGCTGGAGCTTCCACGACAGCCGTCTCGACCGGCTAATCGACAACGGCAACCACCTTGTTCTCTCCGGGAATGCCGCGGTCATGGACCACTGCCGGCGGATCGGCACGTTCGACTTGCTGGACATCGCGCCAACGGCCGAGCTGCCCTTTCACGACCTCGCGGACGGCGCCTCCTGGACGCTGCGCATCCCCGACGGCCCTGCCGAGCTGCTGCGCGGTCGCGTAGCGCTGCCCCCCGGCGTGGGCGCCGTGGCAGGGGCCGACATGATCCGCCTGTTGCTCGCCGGCCCCGACCGCACTGTCGCCGCGGCGATCCCCCGGCGCGGCGCGGCCTGGCAGCGGCTGTGGGAGCCGCTCAGCCTCGCCGTTCTAAATGCGGCGCCGGAGGAGGGGGCGGCGCGGCCCCTGGTGGCGGTCCTGCGCCTCAGCCTGCTCAAGGGCGGCCGCGCCTGCCGCCCTGTGACGATGCCGCAGGGCCTGGGCCCGACGCTGGTAGATCCGGCACTCCGGCGCCTGTCCGAGCTTGGCGTTGCATTGTCTTTCCGGTCGCCCCTGCGCGAGGTTGCCCGGGAGGGCGACCGGGCGTCGGCGCTGGTGTTCGATGGGCACGAGGTGCCGCTCGGGCTGCAGGATGCGGTGATCCTCGCCGTGCCGGCCGAGGCGGCGGGGCGCCTGCTCGGGCAGCCTGCGCCGCTGGCCGGCCCTGCTATTCTCAACGCGCACTACCGGGTGTCGCCGGAGCTCGCCGGGCGTGCGCCGCGCCTTCTGGGGCTGCTTTCAGGACGCGCGCAATGGGCCTTCACCCGGGGCGACGTCATCTCCGTCACCGTCTCGGCAGCGCCGCCTCCGCCCGATCCGCCAGACCTGCTAGATCTCCTCTGGGCCGATGTCGCGCGCGCTCTCGGCACGACCGAGCGCCCCGACGCGGCGCGCCTGCTGCGCGAGAAGGGGGCGACATTCGCGGCCACGCCGGAGAGCCTCGCCTGCCGCCTCGCCCCGCAGAGCAACATGGGGAACGTTCTTCTGGCGGGAGATCATGTCGCGGCGCCTTTGCCGTCGACGCTGGAGGGCGCCCTGCGCTCCGGCCACGCCGCCGCCCGGGTTGTGCTCGCGCAGGGGTAGGGCGCCCGCTAGCGCCATGGCGTAGGGGAAGGCGCCGCCGCCTCAGCGATGGCAGTAAAGCCCGTAGAGCGTGTTGAGCACGGCGGTCACCTCGTCGCCGATCAGCCGGTAGTAGATCGTCTGCGCCTCGCGCCGACCCTCGATCAGCCCGGCTTCCTTCAGGCGCTTCAGCTGCTGCGACATCGTCGGCTGGGGCAGGCTGCACTCGCGCGCCAGCTCGCCGACCGAGCGCTCACCTTCGAGCAGCCGGCACAGAATGCGCAACCGCGTCTCGGAGGCGAGCATCCCCATAAGCGCCGCGGCGCCCGTGATGTCCCCCTTCAGAAAATCTTCGACTTCCATGTATGCGGCCTATTGCATATTCGTTTGAGTGTATATATCGGCATCATCGAACAGGGCAAGAGCCTTGACCCCAAGTTGTTAACACGGAGTGACGCTATGGAAACCGCTTTCACCCCCTGGGTGTCCCTCGGGGGCGGAATGATGATCGGCGCGTCTGCCGTGCTGCTGATGGCCACCAGCGGGCGCATCGCCGGCATCAGCGGCCTGACCTCGCGCATTTTCCAGCGCTACGCGGACAGTGAGGCGCGCGGCGTCTCGGCGCTGTTCGTCCTCGGCCTGCTGCTGGCGGCGCCGCTGTGGTGGGTCGTCTCGGGCGGCTGGCCGGAGCAATGGGTGCCGTCCGACCCGCTGCTGATGGCAGGGGCCGGCCTGCTCGTCGGCTTCGGCGCCATCCTCGGCGGCGGCTGCACCTCGGGCCACGGTGTCTGCGGTATCTCTCGCGGCGCCACCCGCTCTATCGTAGCGACAATCACCTTCATGACGACGGCGATCCTCACCGTCCTCGTCACCCGCCACCTGATCTGAGGGGCTTAGCCATGAAACATCTCTTCGCCCTTCTCTCCGGCCTGCTCTTCGGGCTGGGGCTCATCGTCTCCGGCATGTCAGACCCGGCCAAGGTGCTGAACTTCCTTGATATCTTCGGCACCTGGGACCCGAGCCTCGCCTTCGTCATGGGCGGCGCCATCCTTGTCACCGCGCCCGGCTATGCCTTGCTCGCCCGGCTGCGCTATCAGCCGCTCTTCGCCGACCAGTTCCATATCCCGACAAAGCGCGATCTTGAGCCGCGGCTCATCACGGGCGCCGCGATCTTCGGCATCGGCTGGGGCCTTGGCGGCTTTTGCCCCGGCCCGGCGCTGACCTCGCTGCCCATCGCCGCCAGCGGCACGCTGATCTTCGTGCCCTTCATGCTGGTCGGCATCTGGGCGGCCCGCAACATTCCTGATTTCCGCCTGATTGCCAAAGGAGCAACACGATGACCGACGCACTCAACTCCCGCGTGGTCCGCCACTCTCCCTCGACGGGCGCTGGCAGCCCCGATGTCTGGGGCATCTACGAGCCCGATACCGGCTCGATCCAGTATATCTGCGCCGACCCGGCCACGAAGAAGGCCGCGCTGATCGACGTGGCGTGGAATTTCGACCCGAAGAACTACCGCCTGTCGACCGAGAGCATGGATCAGGTGCTCGATCTGGTCGCCGAGCAGGGGCTGACGGTGGAATGGGTGCTCGACACCCACCCGCATGCCGACCACGTCATGGCCTCGGCCCATCTCAAGGAGCGGACGGGCGCGCCGAATGCCATCGGGGCGCTGGTGCCGAAGATCGCCGAGATCTGGGCCGGCCTCTACAACCTGCCCGGCGCCTTCGACCCGACCCGCGATTTCGACCACCTGTTCGAAGAGGGCGAGACCTTCAAGCTCGGTGAGCTGGAGATGAGCGTCATGCTCTCGCCCGGCCATACGCTTGGCTCGATCACCTATGTCTGCGGCGACGCGGCCTTCGTGCACGACACGCTGATGCAGCCCGATGTCGGCACATCGCGGTCCGACTTTCCGGGCGGCAAAACCTCTGAGCTTTGGGACTCGATCCAGGCTATCCTCGCCCTGCCACCCGAGACGCGGCTCTACGTCGGCCATGATTACGGCGCGGAGGGCCGCGATGAGCCGCAATGGGAGGCGACGG
This sequence comes from Pseudoroseicyclus sp. H15, assembly GCF_054353345.1. Classification (NCBI taxonomy): domain Bacteria; kingdom Pseudomonadati; phylum Pseudomonadota; class Alphaproteobacteria; order Rhodobacterales; family Paracoccaceae; genus Pseudoroseicyclus; species Pseudoroseicyclus sp. H15. The sequence goes on along the minus strand of NZ_JBTHJE010000006.1, from coordinate 70,099 downwards.
TGGCCGAGCACAAGGCGCAGAACCGGCATGTGAAGGACGGCACCGAGCGCGACGCCTATATCAAGCGCCGGCAGGAACGGGATGCGACGCTGGCGCTGCCGAACCGCATCCTCGCGGCGCTGCAGATCAACCTGCGCGGCGGGCGGCTGCCCCCGGTGGAGGATGACGGGCATCAATACCTGAAACTGCCCGTGAACCGCTTCGAGTGACACTCCCCGGGCGGCCCCTGCGGCCGCCCGACCCCAATGCCCGCCTGCCGAACGGATCAATCCCATGTCCCTGCCGCCGCTCTCGCGATACCTGCCGATCCTAGACTGGGGCCGGCGCTACGACCGGGCCGCCTTCACCGGCGATGCGGTGGCGGCGGTGATCGTGACGATCATGCTGATCCCGCAATCGCTGGCCTATGCGCTGCTGGCGGGGCTGCCGCCGGAGGCCGGGATCTACGCCTCGATCGCACCGATCCTGCTCTATGCAATCTTCGGCACCTCACGGGCGCTGGCCGTCGGCCCCGTCGCCGTCGTCTCGTTGATGACGGCCACGGCGGTGGGCAGCGTGGCCGAGAGCGGAACCGCCGGCTACGCGGCGGCGGCGTTGACGCTGGCGCTGATGTCGGGGGGCATGCTGCTGGCCATGGGCCTGTTCCGGCTGGGCTTTCTGGCCAACCTTCTGTCGCACCCGGTGATTGCGGGCTTCATCACCGCCTCCGGCCTGCTGATCGCCGCCAGCCAGCTGCGCCATATCCTCGGCATCGAGGCCGAGGGCGACAATCTGATCGAGATCGTCGCCAGCCTCTGGGCGCATCTCGGCAACATCAACGTCCTCACCCTCGTGATCGGCCTATCGGCCACCGCCTTCCTCTTCTGGGTGCGCCGGGGGCTGAAGCCGCTGCTGCGGCGCATGGGGCTGGGGCCCCGGATGGCCGATCTGGTCGCCAAGACGGGCCCGGTGCTGGCCATCGTGGTGACGACGCTGGCTGTCTGGCTTTTCAACCTTGCGGGCCAGGGCGTCGCCATTGTCGGCGAGGTGCCGCAGAGCCTGCCGCCGCTGACGATGCCACCGCTCGCCCTCGATCTGGTCTCGCAGCTCATGGTGCCGGCGCTGCTCATCTCGGTCATCGGCTTTGTCGAGTCCGTCTCGGTCGCGCAGACGCTGGCCGCCCGAAAACGCCAGCGCATCGACCCCAACCAGGAGCTCATCGGCCTCGGCGCCGCGAACCTCGGCGCGGCGTTCACCGGCGGCTTCCCGGTCACGGGGGGCTTCGCGCGCTCGGTCGTCAACTACGATGCCGGCGCCGAAACTCCGGCCGCCGGCGCCTTCACCGCGCTCGGCCTGGCGCTGGCCGCGATGCTGCTGACACCGCTGATCCACTATCTGCCCAAGGCGACATTGGCGGCCACCATAATCGTCGCGGTGCTCAGCCTCGTCGATCTGTCGATCCTGCGCCGGGCCTGGGTGTTCAGCCGCGCCGATTTCGCCGCCGTTTCGGTGACGATCCTGCTGACGCTGGGGGCGGGCGTCGAGCTGGGGGTGATCTCGGGCGTGGTGACCTCGATCCTCGTGCATCTCTACAAGACCTCGCGCCCGCATATGGCGGTGGTGGGCCAGGTGCGGGGCACGGAGCATTTTCGCAACGTCCGGCGCCACGATGTCGAGACGCAGCCGCATGTGCTGTCGCTGAGGGTCGACGAGAGCCTGTTCTTCCTCAACGCCCGCTACCTTGAAGACCGGCTCGCCGAGCTTGCCGCCGAGAAGCCGGAGCTGACCGACGTGGTGCTGATGTTCTCTGCCGTCAACGAGATCGACCTGTCAGCCCTGGAATCGCTGGAGGCGATCAATGCGCGCCTCTTCGATGCCGGCATCCGGCTGCATCTGAGCGAGGTGAAGGGCCCGGTGATGGACCGGCTGAAGCGCAGCCACCTGCTGGAGGCGTTGAGCGGCGAGGTCTTCCTCAGCCAGCATGCGGCGACGTGCAAACTCGCCGGTGTGCCCGCGGGCGGGGCAGGAGCGGCGGGCGAGACCGCCTGAGCGGGGCGCCGGAGCGGGGCACATGCCCCTCCCAGCGCCCCAGAGCGGCGTTCCTACCGCATTTCGTACGCCGCCTCTGCCGCGACGAGGGTGTTGAGCCGGTCGTCGGGCACGAGGAGCTGCAGAACCTCGCTGATGACCGTGCGGCCGTTCGCGCCGGAGGTGAACACGACGACGCCAAAGTCTTCCTCGGGGGCGAAGAGCGCGATGGTCCGCTCGCCCCAGCCCTTGCCGTTGTGCAGAAGGAAGTTGTGGTCGCCGCTGTCATAGACCATCCAGCCCAGCCCGTAGCCGGAGGCGGCGGGGCACATGTCCTGCGGGATGATCCCTTCGGGGCAGGCCGCCGCCGTATCGTCGATGGTGATGCTGCCGCGGGCTTCGCGCAGCTCCTCCGTCAGGTGCTCGCCGGCCATCGCCCAGGCGGTGAAGCGGGAGTAGTCGCCGATGGTGCTGTGCAGGTCGTCGGCGGCGCTGCCGCCTTCGCTGAACGACGGGAGGGCGAGCTCCCCGTCCGGCCCCCGCACCATGGCGACCCGGCCCTCCCACGAAGGATCGGGGCTGAAGAAGGTGTCGGTCATCCCGGCCGGGCCGAAGACATGGGCCTGCACGAGACCGGGGAAATCCGGGCTCACCGAGCCGACGATGAACTTGCCGAGCGCCGAGAAGTTCTCGCCCGAATAGGCGGAGACGGTGCCCGGCTCGGCCTCGATGGTCAGCTGTCCGCCCGGCATGTCTTCGCGCCAGTTGCGCAGAAAGCCCGTCCGGTGGCTCAGCGCCATCTCCGGCGTGATCAGCGCGGCGCGCGGGTCATCCGCCAAGTCGCCGTCCGTCCAGGCGGGAGCCATCGGGGCCGTGAGGTCGATCTCGCCCTCGGAGGCCAGCGAGAGGGCGAGCTCGGACACGATGGGCTTGGTCAGCGAGGCGACGTTGAAGAGCGTCTCCTCCGTCGCCGGCTGGCCGGGGGCCTGCTCGCCGTAGATGGCCGTCCACTGGACCTCGCCGTCGGCGATGTAGCCCACGGCGAGGGCCGGGACGTCCTCTCGCGCCAGCAGCTCGGGGGCGAGCTGGTCGAGGGAGGCGCGCAGGTCGGGCTCTGCCGAGAGCGCGGCCGGTATGGCGAGGGCCGCCAGACAAAGGGGAAGGACGCTTGTACGCATGGGTCGGTCTCCGATATGCTGGGAAGAGAGGTCAATGTTAATGGCATTAACATTGGGGCGGGCGCTTGAGCTTTACAAGCGTCGCGTGGCGACCTTTGTGGTTGCCTGCGGCCTCAGGCGCTCATGCGCCTTTTCCGTGACCGATAATCAGCCACGCTCTCGGAGTGAATAACCGCTCCGCGGGGCAGGGCGGCCGGGCCGCTGGCCCCGCCTCAGCCGCTCAGGGACGCTCTGCGAAGGGTTTGCCGAATTCGGCCTCGTATTCCGCCTCGTCCCAGAAGCCGATGAGGATGCCGGGCGGCTCCTTGCCGGTCATCGCCTCGATCTGTTCGGGCGAGAGGGTGATGCGGTTGTGGTGGCGGCGCGACCAGCGGCCGAGGGCGACCATCATGCGGGCGCGCACGGCGGCATGTTCCGGCGCGCGGCTGGCGCCGAGATCCTCCAGCTCGTCGGGGTCGGTCTGCAGATCGAAGAGCATCGGGCGGAAACCCTCGGCGTGGATGTATTTCCACCGCCCGTCGCGCAGCATCACCAGCCGCGCATCCTCCTGCGCATTGCCGATGGCCTGACGGGCGGGGCGGGTGGCGTAATCGTATTCCGACACCGCGTATTGGCGCCACTCGGCGGGCTTGGCGCGGTTGTGGAGCAGCGGCTCAAGCCCGCGGCCCTCCAGCACATGGGGCTTCGCCGTGCCGCCGAAATAACTGAGGAAGGTGGGGGCGAGGTCGATGGCCTCGACCAGCTCGCCGCGCACCTTGCCGCGGGTGGCGTCCGCCTCCTCCCGGGGGTCATAGACGATCAGCGGCACCTTCACGGAGGGTTCGTGGAAGAGGTCCTTCTCGCCCATCCAGTGGTCGCCGAGGTAGTCGCCATGGTCGGAGGTGAAGACGATCATGGTGTTCTCGAACAGCCCGCGCTCTTCCATCCAGTCGAACAGCACGCCCATCTGGTCGTCGATCTGCTTGATGAGGCCCATGTAGGCGGGGATCACCCGCTCGCGGACTTCGTCACGGGCGAAGCTGCGGCAGATGCGGCTTTCGATGAAGGCTCGGAAGACGGGGTGGTCCGTCTCCTTCTCGGCTTCGGCGCGCACGGGGGGCAGGATGTCATCCGGCCCGTACATGTCGTGGTAGGGCGCGGGGACGATATAGGGCCAGTGCGGCTTGATGAAGGAGAGGTGGCAGAGCCAGGGTTCGTCGCCGGCCTCTTCCATGAACTGCATGGCCCGGCGGGTCATGTAGGGGGTCTCTGACAGCTCCTCCGGCACATCGGCCGGCAGGTTGGCGTATTTCAGAAGCCAGCCGGAGAGGCGCTCGCCATCGTCGCCGAGGCCGGAATTGGCGTGCTCTTCCCACGGGTTGTCGCCCTCGACGCCGGACTCCTTGAGCGCGCGGTTGTACTCCGGGTCGGGGTCGTAGGGGCCATAGGGGTGCATCCCGTCGTCGCGCTCGTAGGGCTCGAAGCCGCATTCGGAGATGGAGATGCCGATGGTCGAACCGGGGTCGATGCCCAGCCATTCCATCCCCTTGGTGTCGGCGACCATGTGGGTCTTGCCGACGATCACCGGGCGCACGCCGATCTCGCGGAGGTGGTCGCCGAGGGTCGGCTCGCCGACGCGGAGGGGGAAGCCGTTCCACGTGGCGCCGTGGGAGCGGGTGTAGCGGCCGGTGTAGCTCGACATCCGGGAGGGGCCGCAGATCGGCGACTGGACGTAGGCGTTGGTGAAGCGCACGCCGCGCGCGGCCAGGCGGTCGATATTGGGGGTGTGCAGGTGGGGATGGCCGTAGCAGCTGAGGTAATCGAACCTCAGCTGATCGGCCATGATCCAGAGCACGTTCTTCGGCTTGCTCATGCTGCTCTCCCTTCGTTCCGTCCGCCTGGCCGCCTGATCATTCGGCCGACAGCCGCTGGATTTCGGCCATGTAGAAATCGAGCGCGCCCTGGCCGTCGATGCCCTTGGCATTCGCCTCTTCGATCCAGGCGTCGACATAGGGCTGCGCGGCGTCGATGAGCGCCTGCTCGAACTCCGGCGAGGCCTGATTCACCTCCATCATACCGGCGATCTCTTCATGCACGCCCATCTCGACCTCGGTGAAGATCGTGCCCACCGTCTCGGCCCAGGCGGCGCCAGAGAGGTCGCGGATAGCCTGCTGGTCCTCGGGCGAGATCGTGTCCCACACATCGGAATTGATGAAGAACGAGAAGGCGGGGGTGGAGATCTTGCGATCGGTCACCGTCATAGACTGCGCGGGCGGCAGCACGTTGAAGACCTTCGCATCGGTAGCAGGGATGCCGACGAAGCCGTCGACCACGCCGCGCTGGATCAGCTCGGTCATCTGCACTGCGGGGCCGGAGACGACGGGAGAGCCGAGATCTTTCAGCTCTTCGGCGACAAGGCCGGCGGCGGCCCACATCTTCTTGTCGGCCAGATCCTGCACCGACAGGATCGGCGTGCTGTCGAGCGAGTAGAAATCGGCGCCCGGGGCGACATAGACAGACAGCAGCTCGACGCCGTCGTATTCGTCGGCCTCGGCGAAGTACTGCTCGTAGGTGTTCCAGAGCGCCAGCGAGTTGGCGCGGGAATCCGACGTGCCGGTGAAGGGCAGCATGCCAAGCTGAATGCCGGTGACTTCGTTGGCGATGAACACGTTCATCTGAAGGGCGGCGTCGAACACGCCGTCACGGGTGGAGTTCAGCTGTTCGGGCGGCGGCGCCATGTTGCTCGGCAGGATGGCGACCTGCACGCGGCCTTCGGTGGCGGCGTTCACATCCTCGGCCCAGCCGCCCAGCACATCGGTGCAGACGAAATGCTGGGGCGGAAAGAAGCAGTTCACCAGCACACGGGTATCGGCGCTGGCCGGGGCGCCGATGGTCAGCGCCAGGCCGGTTGCGGCCAGTGCGGCCTTGAATTGATAGCTCATGAAAGTCCTCCCTTTTGGGCCGGCCTCCCCGCCGGCCCGGTTCACCCGGACAGCCCGGGAAGCCACGTTGCGATGCCCGGCAGCGCCAGGATGAGGGCCAGCACTGCCAGCATCGCCAATGCGAAGGGCAGAACGCCCGCGAAGATGTCGGCCATGCGCACATCGTCGACCACGCCGCGCACGACGAAGACGTTCATGCCGATGGGCGGGGTGATGAGTCCCAGCTCTGTCACCAGCACGATGACGATGCCGAACCAGATGAGATCGACCTGCGCCGACAGGAGCGCCGGCATGAAGACCGGCACGAGCAGCAGCAGGATGCCGAGCGACTCGAACACCATGCCGAGCAGCAGGGCGATCACGCAGATGCCGACAACCAGCCCGGTGGGCGACAGCTGCATGTCCTGCAGCATGAACATCAGATCGAACGGCATGCCCGAGAGGTTGATGTATTGCGCGAAGACCATGGTGCCGAAAACGACCATGAAGAGCGAGGCGGTGGTCATCGAGGCTTCCACCAGCGCCTCGACCCATTCGCGGAAGCTCCAGAGATGCCCGCGGGTCATGGCGATGAGCGCGGCGCCGGTGGCGCCGATGCCAGCGGCCTCCGTCGGCGTGAAGATGCGCCCGTAGATGCCGCCGAGGACGAGGATGAAGAGCGCCAGCACCGGCAGCACCGCGCGCACGGCGCTGGCCCCCTCCTTGCGCTCCAGCTTCTCGCCGGGCGGGGCCATGTCAGGCTTCAGGCTCGCCCAGACGACAATGGCCGCCATGAAGGAGAGCACGAGGATCGCACCGGGCAGGATGCCGGCGATGAAGAGGCGCCCGATGTCCTGCTCGGCGATGATGCCGTAGATCATCAGGGGAACGGAGGGCGGGATCATGATGCCGAGCGTGCCGCCGGCTGCGATGGTGCCCGTGGCGAGACGGTCGGAGTAGTTATGCGCCCGCATGGGCGGCAGGGCGACCCGTGTCATCGTGGCGGCGGTGGCGAGCGACGAGCCGCAGACGGCCGAGAAGCCGGCGCAGGCGAGCACGGTCGAATGCGCCAGCCCGCCCCGGTAATGGCCCAGCCGGGCGTGGGCAGCGCGGTAGAGATCGCCCGAGATGTCGGAGCGGTAGATAAACACGCCCATCAGCACGAAAAGCGGGATGACGGAGAGCGAGTAGCTCGTCGCTGTCTCTAGCACCTGCCCGCCCATCAGCGAGAAGGCGGGGCCGACCCCGCGCTCCAGCGCGAAGCCGATGAAGCCGACGAAGAGCGTAGCGAAGCCGATGCGGATGCCGAAGAAGCAGAGCGCGAGGACGATGGCGAAGGCGATGAGGGCGGCGATCATGACTTGCGAAGGCTCCGGTTGAGCTGAAGCGCCGCGGCAATGACGCAGAAGATGGCACCCGGCAGCGACAGCCAGGCCTGCGGCCATTCCAGCACCAGCGTCTCGCGCGCCGTCTCGATGGCCTTCTGGCCGGTGCGCGCCAGCTCATAGCCGATCAGCAGCAGCCCGGCGGCCGAGACGAGTCCGATCAGAATGCGCCGCGGCCGGCCAAAGGCCTTGGCGAGCGGCGCCTCGAACAGATCGACGGTGATATGGGTGTCGGCATCAGAGACGAGGCCGAGGCCGGAGAAGATGGTGGCGGCGAGCAGGATCTGAATCATCTCCGCCGCGCCATAGACCGGCGCGTTGAAGAGATAGCGCCCGAGCACGTCGACGAAGGTCAGGGCCATCATGGCAAAGAGCAAGAGCGCTGTGATTGCGCGGAGGGCCCAAAGATCCCCCGGCACCAGCGCGGTGCGGCGTTGCATAGAGCCCTCCCAGCCCTGCTGTGCCTCCTCCCCGAGGCTTGGGCGAAGCTTGCCTTGCTTGCTTCTTGCTTTCAAATAATGTCTTGGCACGTGTTCATTCCCTGAAGGCATAAAGGTGGCGCCATGGCCAAGGTCCTGCAGCTCGATCCGCGCAGCCTGATGCTGTTCTCCCGCGTGGTCGAGGAGCGCTCGTTTACCCGCGCCGCCGAGGCGCTGGGCATGGCGCAGCCGGCTTTGAGCAAGGCGGTGGCGCAGCTGGAAGGGCGGGTGGGGCAAAGCCTGCTCTCCCGCCGCCGCCAGCCGCTGGAGCCGACGGAGCTTGGGCGCGAGCTGGCGCTGCGCGGCACGCAGCTGCGCGCCATCATCCGCGAGGCGGGGCAGGCGGCGGAGCAGATGGCCGACGGGCAGGTCGGCACCATCCGCGTCGGCGCGCCGCCGTTCTTCTGCGAAGATGTCATGGCCCGCATCGTCGCCGAGTATCACCTCCTGAGCCCGGGTGTGCGGTTCGAACTCTGCGCGGCCTACGGCCCCGAGCTGCGCGACAGGGTGACTGAGCGGCGGCTCGACATCGCGCTGGTGCCGATGGAAAGCGCCGACGGCAGCGTCGGCCTGATCCAGCGCCGGCTCATCGATGCCGAGCACGCCATCTTCGTGCGCGCTGCTTACGAGCCGGACCCGGCGCTGTCGCTGGTTGAAATCCTGGAATCCGGCCTGTGGATCGGCCATGCCGACCGGTCGATCATGCATGGCTATGCCGAACGGGTGCTGGCGCGGATGGGGGTGATGCATATGCGCAGCTTCGCCTCCAGCGAATCGGGCAAGGCGCTGCTGAACATGCTGCGAATGGTGGAATCCTTCGCCATCCTGCCGGTCATCGCCGCACTGAGCGAGCTGCGGGAGGGCGAGTTGAAGGTGCTCGGCGCGCCCGAGGATCTGCCGGTTGTCGCCCTCGGCACCGTCACCCACCACGCCTCTGCCGGCAGCCCGCTGCTCCTCGATTTCGAGGATTTCGTGGCAGCCCGCTTCAACGCCATGCAGGCCGAGGCGGGGCAGTATCTGGCCGAACGGCGCCGGGCTGTGGGGCCGGCGCTCACATCATCCGCGCCGCCTGGTTCGCCAGGATGAAGATCGTGCCGCCGATCATGATCACGAGGATCAGCGTGGTGAAGAGGATCAGCTGCAGATCCTCGCGCGACTGGCCCTGAAAGCGGATGTGCAGGAAGCAGCGGAAATGCACGACGACCTGCAGCAGGGCGGCGATGCCGATGCCGATGAGGATCGTCCCCCGGTCGGCGAGGTCCCATGCGACCAGCGCGAACGGCACCAGCGTCAGCACCAGCGCCAGGGCATAGCCGAGCAGATAGATGCGCCGTTCGCGCGCGGCGCTCTCGGGGCGGCTGCCGCTTTCGTCTTCGCGGATCTCTGCGCTCATGCCAGCCCTCCGAGGTAGACGACCGAGAAGATGCCGATCCAGACGATATCGAGAAAGTGCCAGAGCACGCCGAGGCGCAGCATGGCCGTCTTCATCGCCGCATCCTGACCGTAGATGAGCACCTGGGCGCCGATGACGATCAGCCAGAGCGAGGCCGCGGTGACATGCAGCCCGTGCAGCGGCACGAGCGCCCAGAAGGACGACAGCCAGCCCGAGCGTGTCGGCACGCCGCCCTTCTGCACCATCGAGACGAAATCGCTCAGCTCGAAGCCGAGGAAGGCGAGGCCGAGCGCCAGTGTCACGCCGAGCCAGACGAGGAGCACGGCGTTGCTGCGGCCTTCTTTCATGGCCAGCGACGCCATCCCCATGGTGAGGCTGGATGTGAGCAGGATCATCGTCTCGATGAAGGCGGGGCGCAGCTCGAACAGCTCTTGCGGGCCGGGGCCGCCGGCCATGCCGTTCAGCATCACCACATAGGTTGCGAAGAGCAGGCCGAAGATCACGGCATCGCTCATCATGAACACCCAGAAGCCGAAGAGCAGCACTTCGGCCTGGTCGTTGGCGGCGCCGTGGCTCTCGCCGAGGTTTATTCCGGGATGGCCACTCATGCGCCCTCTCTCGCCAGCGGCACGGCGCGGCCGAAGTTCAGATGGCTGGTCTCACGGTCGCGCGTGGCCAGCGGCGTCGCCCGCACCGCCTCGACCCAGGCGATATGCTCGGCCTTCAGGCGCGCGGCGGGTATGGTCTCTTTCGTGTCGCGCACGAAGCTGCGGGCGATGATCGAGGCGAGGCCGCCGAGCGCGCCCAGCGCCACCAGCCACCACATGTACCAGACGAGGCCGAAGGCGCAGGCAAAGCCGGCGAGCCCGAGCAGGGCGCCGAGCGCGGCGTTCCTCGGAATCTCGATATCCTCCCACTCGTTCGGGATCTGATAGGCGGTCTCGTTGATCTTGGCCTGGGCGAATGGATCGCGGCTCTCCACCTCGGGGATGACGGCGAAGTTGTATTCTGGCGGTGGGGCCGAGGTCGCCCATTCCAGCGTCCGCCCGTCCCATGGATCGCCGGCGGTCACCCGCGCCTCATCGCGCTGGCGGATGCTGACGACGAGCTGGATGCAGAGGCACGTGAAGGCGGTGAGCACCAGCGCGGCGCCGACGAGGGCGACCAGCGTGAAGGGCAGATAGGCCGGCTCGAAATAGGCATAGGCGCGGCGCGGCATGCCGAGCAGGCCCAGCCCGTAGAGCGGGAAGAACGCCAGGATGAACCCGCCGATCCAGCACCAGGCGGCGCGGCGGCCCCACGCCTCGTTCAGGCGGAAGCCGAAGGCCTTGGGGAACCACATGCTGTAGCCCGCCAGCAGGCCGAAGAGCGTGCCGGGGATCAGCATGTTGTGGAAATGGGCGACGAGGAACAGCGTGTTGTGCACCTGGTAATCGACGCTGGGGTTGGCCAGCACGATGCCCGTCGAGCCGCCGATGACGAAGAGCATGATGAAGCCGAGCGAATAGATCACCGGCACCGTCAGCCGCAGCTGGCCGCGGTACATGGTGAGCATCCAGTCGAAGATCTTCACGCCGGTGGGGATGCCGATCAGCATCGTGGCGATGCCGAAGATGGCATTCAGCTCAGCCGACTGCCCCATCGTGAAGAAGTGGTGCACCCAGACGGTGAAACTGAGCACCGCGATGGCCATCGTCGCAATCACAAGGCTGCCGTAGCCGTAGAGCGTCTTGCCCGAGAAGGTGGTGAAGACTTCCGAATAGATGCCGAAGGCGGGCAGGATGAGGATGTAGACCTCCGGGTGGCCGAACAGCCAGAAGAGGTTGGCATAGTTCATCATGTTGCCGCCGAGATCGTTCGTGAAGAAGTGGAAATCGGCATAGCGGTCGAGCGCCAGCAGCAGCGTCGCCACGGTCAGCGGCGGCATTGCGAAGATCATCAGGATCGAGGTGCACACGACCGTCCAGCAGAAGAGCGGCATGCGCATGAAGGTCATGCCCTCGGCCCGCTCCTTGTAGATCGTCACGGCGAAGTTGATGCCGCTGAGTGTGGTGCCGAGGGAGGAGAGCGTCACCGCCCAGATCCAGTAATCCGGTCCCGCGCCGGGGCTGAACGACTTCTCTGTATAGGGCGGGTAGCCCGTCCAGCCGCCGGTGGAGAAGGGCAGCAGCACCAGCGCCGCCATCACCAGCGCCGCGCCCGCCGCCGTCAGGCCGAGGCTGATGGAGTTGAGGACGGGGAAGGAGACGTCGCGCGCCCCGATCTGCAGCGGCATGACGTAGTTGATCAGGCCGGTGAGGAACGGCATCGCCACGAAGAAGACCATGATCGTGCCATGCGTCGAGAAGAACTGGCCAAAATGCTCCGGCGTCAGAAAGCCGCCGTTGAGTGCGCTGGCCTGATGCGCCCGCATGATGAAGGCCTCGACCAGCCCGCGCGCCATCATGACGAGGGCGAGCACGACATACATGATGCCGATCTTCTTGTGATCGACGCTGGTCAGCCAGTCGCGCCAGAGCGGCCCCCAAAGACGGTAGCGTGTGAGCACGATCAGCAGCGCCAGCCCGCCGAAGACGACGAGCGAGGCGGCGCCGCTGGCGATCAGCGCGTTGAGCACGACCTGCCCGTCATGCGGCTGCTCGACGATCGGCCAGAAGGGCAGGGCATCCCACCGCAGGCGGCCAAGAGCGGCGTCGATGAAACCGTCGAGCGTCATTGCATGGCCTCGTGCACGATAGTGGAGAACATGTCCGGCGAGGCCTGGCTGAACGTCAGCGGCAGCGACCGGCCGAGGCTTTCGGCGAGGTCACCCGGCGCGCTCCGGTCGGCGACCAGAGCTTGCGCTTCGGGGCTGAGCGGCGGGGCGGCCTGCGCCTCTGCCACCCAGGCGGCGAAATCTTCGCTGCTCATAGCCACCGCCTCGAACCGCTGATCGGAGAAATCCGTGCCGTTGTATTGCGTGTTGCGGCCAAGGAAGCGGCCGGGCTCGTCGGCAGCGAGGTGCAGGCGGGTGACCATGCCGCCCATCGCATAGATCTGGCTGCCGAGCGCGGGGATGGAGAATGACTGCATAACCGTGGCCGAGGTCAGCTCGATCGCCAGCTGCCGGTCGGCGGGGAAAGCCAGCTCGCCGATGCTGGCGATGCCAAGCTCGGGGTAGACGAACAGCCACTTCCAGTCATAGCCGATGGCCTGCACCTGCAGCGGCTCGCCGGGCATGGCCAGCTCGTCATAGGGGTCGAGCGTGGTGGTGTTCTGCCACAGGAAGACACCGAGCACCCCGGCGATCACGAAGGGCACGCCCCAAAGCGCCAGCTCCCACCCCCAGTTGAAGTGCCAATCGGGCCGGTAATCGTTGTGCTTGCCGTAGGCATAGCGCCAGGCGAGCCAGGGCGTGAGCACTAGCACCGGCAGCACGATGATCATCATCACGCCGATGATCAGCAGGAAATGCCCGCGCTGCTGCGCTGCGACCGGCCCCTGTGGGTCGAGAAAGCTGATGTGCACCGCCCCGCATCCCGCCAGCGGCAGCAGGGCCGCGAGCATGAGGAAGGGGAGCACACGCCTCACGCGGCGTCGCTCCCACAAAGGGTGCGGGGGTCACGCCCGGATACGAACAGGGGCGCCTTTCGAACCAGGGGTCTGCGACTTGATGTCATGATAGGACAGGGGAACGAGAACATTTAATTCAGGGTAATAGCCCGCCACGCAGCCGTCTGGAAGATCGAATGCCGTCACCGTGAGCCCCGGCACCTGTCGCGTGACGTCATCGTCGAAATCCGAGGCGAGCGTCACCTTCTGACCCTCTGTCAGGCCGAGGCGGCGCATCTCGTCACGGTTGATCAGCACGATCTCGCGCGAGCCCTTCAGCCCGCGCAGCCTGTCGGAATAGCCGTAGATCGTGGTGTTGAACTGATCGTTGGAGCGGAGGGTCACCAGCGTCAGCCGGCCCTCCGCCTCTTCTGCACCGAGGGCGGAGATCACGGTGGGCGCGGTAAAATCGGCCTTGCCGCTTTCGGTGTTCCACTTGCGCTCGCGCGCCGCGTTGCCGCGGTAGAAGCCGCCGGGCTCGAACATTCGGCCGTTGAAATCGCGAAAATCGCTGGGGTAGCTCTGCTCGACCAGATCGCGGATCAGGCTGTAGTCGCCGGTCCATTCGTCCCATTTGACCTTTGGGTTGGGCGGCAGCGTCGCCTTCGCCAGCCCTGCCACGATGGCCGTCTCAGAGAGCAGATGCTCCGACGCCGGCGTCGCCTTGCCGATAGAGCCATAGATATGGCTGAACGAGCATTCGATGCTGATCGCCTGTGGCCCGCTGGCCTGCATGTCTTCATCGAGCCGGCCGAGGCAGGGCAGCAGGTAGCTCACCTGGCCCGGCGTCAGATGGCTGCGGTTGAGCTTGGTGCCGATGTAGACGGTGAGGCGCATGTTGGGCCATGCCGCCTCCATCCGTTCGCGGTCGGGCAGGGCGCGCACGAGGTTTCCGCCGAGCAGGATCATCGCTTTGACCGAGCCATCCAAGATGCCCTCGCAGGCATGCACGGCGTTCATCCCCTCGTCGCGCGGGCAGTCGAAGCCGAAGAGCTCCTCCAGCTTCTCGACCGGCACGAGCTTGGGCTTTTCGGCAATGCCGACGGTGCGCTGGCCCTGCACGTTGGAATGGCCGCGCACCGGGCTGATGCCGGCGCCGGGGCGGCCGATATTGCCCCGCAGAAGCAGCAGGTTGACCAGCATGGCGAGGTTCTGGAAGCCGTGGACATGCTGCGTTAGCCCCATGCCGTAGATGCCGATCACCTTCTCGGCGCCGAGGTAGATGTCGGCTGCCTTGCCGATCATCTCGCGGCTGAGGCCCGAGGTATGCTCGATCTCATCCCAGCCGACGGCCTGCACGGCGGCCTTCATCTCGGCAAAGCCGCTGGTCTCGCTCTCGATGAAGGCGCTGTCGAGCACGCTGCCGGGCGCCTTGCCCTCGGCTTCGAGCACCAGCTTGATCATGCCGATCAGCACGGCGATGTCCCCGCCCGGGCGGACCTGGAAGTAATGGGTCGAGATCGGGGTGGGCTTGCCCACGGTCATCTGCAGCGGGTTCTGCGGGTCTACGAATTCCAGCAGCCCCTTCTCGCGCACCGGGTTGAAGGTGACGATCTTGCAGCCGCGCTCCACCGCCTCCTTCAACGGGTGCAGAAAGCGCGGGCTGTTCGAGCCGGTGTTCTGGCCGAAGAAGAAGATCGCTTCGCATTCCTCGAAATCGTCGAGTGTGCAGGTGCCCACCGGCGTGCCGATGATCTCGCTCAGGCCGACGCTCGTGGTTTCGTGGCACATGTTCGAGGATTGCGGCAGGTTGTTGTGCCCGTAGAGCCGGGCGAACAGGGCGTAGAGATACGAAGCCTCCAGCCCGGCATGGCCGGAGGAATAGAAGACAGTCGATTTGGGGTCGAGGGCCTGCAGTTCCTGCCCGATGGCGGCGAACGCCTCCTCCCAGGCGACAGGCACATACGTGTCGGCCTCGGGGTCATAGCGCATGGGATGGGTGAGGCGGCCGAGGCGTTCCAGATCGTGGTCGGGCCAGGTGCGGAGCTCGGCAAGCGTGTGGCTGGCCATCACCTCGGGCGTGCAGCGGTTGTGCGTCAGCTCCCAAAGCGTGGCCTTGGCGCCATTCTCGCAGAATTCGGCCACATGCGGCTTGGCGGGCTTGGCCCAGGCGCAGCCGGTGCACATCACGCCGCCCGGCTTGTTCTGCCGCGAGAGGGCCTGCAGCGCGTCGGCCGAGGGGCGATCCTGCCCCATCAGGCTGGCGATGCCCTGCATCGAGCCCCAGCCGCCGGCGGCGCCGCCGTATTCCGGCGTGTCGGCATCGTGGCGGTCGGGATGGTGGTGATTGTCAGTCTCGGAGGTCATGGGCCGCTCCTGGCGCCGGGGTGCAGATGTCGCTGACACCGGCCCCGGGGCAGCGCCTCACCGGGGGGCCTGAGGCCGTATCTAGGCCGGCGCGCTGCGCGGCCCAGCCCGGCGGCTCACGTTTGCGGGACCGGCCTTGCTTGAGGCTTCGCGGCGGCGCCCCTAAGGTCGCCGCCGAGCCAATCCGCACCGCCAAGGAGACCCCCATGCCCGCACTCGTGCCAACCGATAATTACGGGCGCATCACCTGGCTTGGCCGGGTGCCGCATCGCGACGGCGCGCTGGTCTGCGAGGCGCTGGAGGAGATGCGGCTCACCTTTGCCGGCCTCTCCGGCGAGGCGCATGCGGGGCTGACGCGCCCCTCCTGCAGCCGGGTGGTCTCGCAATATCTGCGCGGCACCGAGATCCGCAACGTGCGGCAGATCAGCATCGTCTCCGCCGAGGAGCTGGCCGAGATCGCGGCGGTGCTGGAGCTCGACGAGATTGACCCGGCCTGGCTCGGCGCCTCGATCGTCGTCTCCGGCCTGCCGGATTTCACCCATCTGCCGCCGAACAGCCGGCTGCAGGGCGAGGAGGGCGGCGCCACGCTGACGGTGGATATGGAGAACCAGCCCTGCAACATCGTCTCGCGCACCATCGAGGATGCGCGCCCTGGCCACGGCAAGGGGTTCAAGCGCGCCGCCACCGGCAAGCGCGGTGTCACCGCCTGGGTCGAGCGCGAAGGCACGCTGCAGCTCGGCGAGCAGCTGCGCCTGCATGTGCCGGGCCAGCGGGCCTGGGCACCCAGCTGAGCGGCCGGCGCCCCTACCGGCGCCGCGTCGTTCCCATCGGAAACCTGGCGCCTCCGGCCCCGCCGATTCCAGCGCTGAAAGTGTCGGAATTGCCGTTCTCCACCGCGCCTTGCCCGGTTATCCCTCGGCGCAACGCCCGGCACTGGCCGCGGCAGGGAGAGGGCAGGGGAGAGCCATGAGCCACAAGACCGACATCGAAATCGCCCGCGAGGCCAGCAAGAAACCCATTCAGGAGATCGGCGCCAAGCTCGGCATCCCCTCCGAAAGCCTGCTGCCCTACGGGCATGACAAGGCCAAGGTGGCGCAGGATTTCATCCAGTCGGTGCAGGACAAGCCCAAGGGCAAGCTCATCCTCGTGACCGCGATCAACCCGACCCCGGCGGGCGAGGGCAAGACCACGACAACCGTCGGCCTCGGTGACGGGCTCAACCGCATCGGCAAGAAAGCGGCGATCTGCATCCGCGAGGCCTCGCTCGGCCCGAACTTCGGCATGAAGGGCGGCGCCGCGGGCGGCGGCTATGCCCAGGTCGTGCCGATGGAGGACATGAACCTTCATTTCACCGGCGACTTCCACGCCATCACCAGCGCCCATTCGCTCCTCTCTGCGATGATCGACAACCATATCTACTGGGGCAACGAGCTGGAGATCGACACCCGCCGCGTCGTCTGGCGCCGGGTGGTCGACATGAACGACCGGGCGCTGCGCCAGATCACCGCCTCGCTCGGCGGCGTGGCCAACGGCTTCCCGCGGGAGGCCGGCTTCGACATCACCGTCGCCTCCGAGGTCATGGCGATCCTCTGCCTCGCCAAGGATCTGAAGGACCTCGAAAAGCGCCTCGGCGACATGATCGTGGCCTATCGCCGCGACAAGACGCCGGTCTATTGCCGCGACCTCAAGGCCGATGGCGCCATGACGGTGCTGCTGAAAGACGCGATGCAGCCCAACCTCGTGCAGACGCTGGAGAACAACCCCGCCTTCGTGCACGGCGGCCCGTTCGCCAATATCGCCCACGGCTGCAACTCCGTCATCGCTACCACCACGGCGCTGCGGCTCGCCGATTACGTGGTGACGGAAGCCGGCTTCGGCGCCGATCTCGGCGCCGAGAAGTTCATGAACATCAAGTGCCGCAAGGCCGGTCTTGCGCCCGATGCCGTGGTGCTCGTCGCCACCTGCCGCGCCATGAAGATGAACGGCGGTGTCGCCAAGGGCGACCTCGGCACCGAGAATGTCGAGGCCATCAAGAAGGGCTGCGCCAACCTCGGCCGCCATATCTCCAACGTGAAGAGCTTCGGCGTGCCGGTCGTGGTGGCTATCAACCACTTCGTCACCGATACCGATGCCGAGGTGCAGGCGGTGAAGGATTACGTGGCCGGGCAGGGCGCCGAAGCGGTGCTCTGCAAGCACTGGGCAAACGGCTCCGCGGGCATCGAGGATCTGGCGTACAAGGTCGTCGAGCTCGCCGAGCACACATCGAACTTCTCGCCGCTCTACCCCGACGAGATGCCCCTGTTCGAGAAGATCGAAACCGTTGCCAAGCGCATCTACCATGCCGACGAGGTGCTGGCCGACAAGTCGATCCGCGATCAGCTGCACCAGTGGGAGAAGGATGGCTACGACCACCTGCCGGTCTGCATGGCCAAGACGCAGTATTCCTTCTCGACCGATCCCAACCTGCGCGGCGCGCCCACCGGCCATTCGGTGCCCGTGCGCGAGGTGCGGCTTTCCGCCGGCGCCGGCTTCGTGGTGGTGGTCTGCGGACAGATCATGACGATGCCCGGCTTGCCGCGGGTGCCTTCGGCGGAGAGTATCCGCCTCAACGACGATTTGCAGATAGAGGGCCTGTTCTGATGACGGCAGAGGTGATCGACGGCAAGGCTTTCTCGGCCAACCTGCGGGGGCGCATTGCCGAGGAGGTGGCGACCCTGAAGGCCGATCACGGCATCACCCCGGGCCTCGCCGTGGTGCTGGTGGGGGAAGACCCCGCCAGCCAGGTCTATGTGCGCTCCAAGGGCAAGCAGACGGTGGAAGCCGGGATGCAGAGCTTCGAGCACAAGATGCCGGCCGACACCTCCGAGGCCGACCTGCTCGCCAAGGTGCGCGAGCTCAATGACGACCCGGCGGTGCATGGCATTCTCGTGCAGCTACCGCTGCCGGATCATCTGGATAGCGACCTCGTCATCAACTCCATCGACGTCGCCAAGGACGTCGATGGCTTCCACATCCAGAACGTCGGCCTGCTCGCCACCGGCCAGAAGAGCCTCGTGCCCTGCACGCCGCTCGGCTGCCTCATGATGCTGAAGGCCCACCACGGCTCCCTTTCGGGCATGGAGGCCGTGGTGATCGGGCGCAGCAATATCGTCGGCAAGCCGATGGCGCAGCTGTTGCTGGGCGAGAGCTGCACGGTGACCATCGCGCATTCGCGCACCAAGGATCTGGCAGAGACGGTGCGGCGCGCCGATATCGTCGTTGCCGCGGTGGGCCGGCCGAAGATGGTGCCGGGCGACTGGATCAAGCCGGGCGCCACGGTGATCGACGTCGGCATCAACCGTGTGCCGAAGGACGATGGCGAGGGTCACCGGCTGGTCGGCGATGTCGATTATGCCAGTGCCTCCGAGGTGGCGGGGGCCATCACCCCGGTGCCGGGCGGTGTGGGGCCGATGACCATCGCCTGCCTGCTGGCCAACACGCTCACCGCCTGCTGCCGGGCCAACGATCTGCCCGAGCCGCAGCTTCTGGGTTAGCGCCTGCGCCGCCGCGCCGGAGCCGTTGCCCAAGGCTGACGCTGGGGCGCGGTTCTGGCGCGGTTATTGACGCTATGGTCTGCCGCCGCCAAAAGAGGCGTCGAAATGACGCCAATTGTCGAAAATTTCCTTCGCTCTCTCTACTGGGACGGCCGCCTCAGGACGTTCGCGTGGGGCATCTGGCTGCCGCTGCTGTTGCTGCTTTCAGCGATCCTCGGCGTGTCAGGCCCGTTCGGCACCTACAGCCTGCTGCCGCTGGTGCCGCGCCTGCTGTTCTACAAGCTCTCCATCATCGCTGTTGCCCCGGTGGCCTGGGGCCTCACCTGGGCCACGAGCAGCCTGGCGGCTCGGCTGCATTGGTCCGTGATCTGGGGCCTGCGCACGCTGCTCTTCTCGGTCCTGGTCGTGCCACTCACGATCGGCCTCTTTGCGATGTTCGAGCCATGGATGCTCGGCCCGGCGCCGGGCCTGCTGACCATCACGCTCAAGACCTTCTTCATCGGGCTGGCGATCTTCGGCGCGCAGATGCTGTTTCGCAGTGCGCAGCCCTGGATCAAAGCGCCGCCGCCGCGCCTGTTGGCGCGCCTCTCGGGCCATGAGGGGGCGCGCATCTGGCGCCTGTCGGCCGACGATCACTACGTTTCCGTCCTGATCGACGGCCGGGTCGAGGAGCGGCTGCTCATGCGCCTCTCCGATGCCGTGGCCGAGATGGACACGGCAGAGGGCCTGCTCGTGCACCGCTCGCATTGGGTGGCGCGCGACGCGATCCGCGAGGCGCGGCGCGAGGGCGGCAAGGATGTCGTGGTGCTACGTAACGGCTCGCGGCTTCCGGTGAGCCGGACCTATCGTGAGGGGCTGGTCGAGCTCGGCCTGCTGGAGCCGCGACCGGCGAGCGACGCGGGGGCCAAGGGCGCGGCAGAGCCGGCCACCGAGGATGGCCGCCCGCAGCCCGCCATGTCGCTCGACAGCGGCCTCACCCGCCGCACACGCCAGCGCCGCTGAAGCTAGCGAACCGTCAGCGGCGGGCGGCGCCGCGCCGTGCGCTTGGCCGCCAGCGGCACCTTCAGCGCGCGCTTACCGGTCAGCACCGCATGAGCGGGCGGCTCGAAGAGCTGCGTCAGCACCGGCGACAGGGCAGAAAGCCCGCCGGTATAGGCCCCGTAGGCCGGCATGATCAGCCGCCGCGCATCGTAGACAAAACAGGGCCGCGCCCGCCCGGCACCTGGTAGCGAGAGCTTCGGGTGGTAATGCCCTGATATCTCGCCGAATGCGCCAGCCTCAGCGATATGCCGAAAGGTCAGCGCCCCCAGCTCCAGCTCGGCCAGATGCGTGCCGCCGAGGCCAATGGGCCCCGGATCGTGGTTGCCCTCAATCCAAAGCCAGCGCCGCCCGGCCTGCAGCGTCAGCAACCGCGCCTTTATGGTCTCACCCAGCGCGGCCGCCGCCGCAGGATCGTCGAAACTGTCGCCGAGGCAGACGATGGCGCGAGCATCCGTCGCCGCCACGTCGCTTTCCAGCCGGCCCAGTGTCTCCTCTGCCTCGAAGGGTGGCAGCAGCGGCCCGGCCTCTCGCGCCACCCGCTCGGACCGGCCGAGATGCAGATCGGACACGACGAGCATCGCCTCACCGGGCAGATAGAGCGCGCCGGAAGGCAGGGCGAGCAGCTCGGTTCCGGCAAGGGGGATGAGGCAGGCGTTCATGATGTGTTCTATGGCGTCTGCCGGAGCGGTCCGCAAGACGGTGACGCTACTCCGTTTCCGCCAGCAGCGCCTCAGCCGCCTCGACCATCAGCCGCTCGCCCGCCTCACCGTCAACCGGCACGCGGCCATGCTCCAGGAACAGCGGCGCGGCCAGCGGCGTCAGCCCCGGGAGCTGGCGGAAATCCCAGCTGCCATGCGTGCGCGAGAGCATCTCTTCGATCCGGCCGAAATCGACGAGGCCGCGCATGGCCTCCTCCCGCGTGATGCCCATCAGGATGTGCTCGGGCGCGTATTTCACCAGCGTGTCGTAGAGGATGTCGGAGGAGAAGGTCGCCTGCCGCCCCGTCTTCCGCCCGCCCGCCTGGTTGCGCTCGATCAGCCCTGCGATGGTGGCGGAGGAGCGGAAGGTCCGCTTCATCACGGCATTGCCCTGCAGCCAGGTCTCGAATTCCTCGCGCAGCGGCGCGGCGGCGAGCAGGGGCCCCGGGTCTTCCACCGGCTCCAGCGACCAGATCAGCGTGGCGTAGTCGGTGGAGACGAAGCCCAGCGGCGCCAGCCGCGCATCCTCCATCCGCCGCGTCAGCAGCAGCCCCAGCGTCTGCTGCGCGTTGCGCCCGGCGAAGCCGTAGAAGCAGGCGTAGTGGCGGCCCTCGTGCGGAAAGCTCTCTACCAGCAGCTCGCCCGGCCCCGGCAGGCGCGAGACCTCTTCCTGATGCGCCAGCCAGCTGCGAGTGTGCTCCGGCAGGCGGGCGAAATCGCGCGCGGCGAACATGCGCAGGATGCGCTCGGAGAGCTGGGTGGAGGTGGCGAACTTCGTGCCCCCGTAGACGGCGATCTTCGGCTTGCGGCCACGCTCACGGCTCACCTCGACGCTCATCTCCTTCAGCCCCTCGAAGCGCACGATCTTGCCGCCGAAGAGGAAGGTATCGCCCGCTGTCAGCGTCGCCGCGAAGCCTTCCTCGATCTCGCCGAGCGGCGTGCCCTGGCCCCTCATCCGCACCTTCAGCTTGTCGCTGTCCTGAATGGTGCCGATGTTCATGCGGATGCGCTGCGCCGAGCGCGGGTCGCGCAGCGTCCATTTGCCCTCGCGCAGCATCAGCCGCTGCCAGCGGTCATAGGCGCCAAGGCCGTAGCCCCCGGTCGCGCAGAAATCGAGCGCCTCGTCGAATTGCGCGCGGGTCAGGCCCTGGTAGGCGCCGCAGGACTTCACCTCACGGTAGAGTTCGGCCTCGTCGAAGGGCCCGGCGCAGGCGCGGATGAGGATGTGCTGGCAGAGCACGTCGCGCGGGCCGGGGCCGCGCGGATCGCCGTCGAGGTCGTTCTCTCGCGCGGCATCCAGCGCCGCCATGCATTCGATGATCTCGAAGCGGTTCGCCGGCACGAGCCGCGCTTTCGACGGCGCGTTGTAGCGGTGATTGGCCCGTCCGATCCGCTGGATCAGCCGCTTGACGTTCTTCGGCGCGCCCACCTGGATGATCAGGTCGACATCCCCCCAGTCGATGCCGAGATCGAGCGTGCCGGTGCAGACGATGGCCCGCAGCTCACCCGCCACCATCGCCGCCTCGACCCTCTCGCGCTGGGCGCGGGCGAGCGAGCCATGGTGGATTCCGATCGGCAGGTTCTCCTCGTTTGCCAGCCAGAGGTTGTGAAAGAAGATTTCCGCCTGCGCGCGGGTGTTATGGAAGATGAGCGTGGTCTTGTGCTTGCGCACCTGCTCCAGCACCGCGGGGATCGCATAGGCCCCGCCGCCGCCGGCCCAGGGCGGGCGCTCCTCCGTCTCCAGCATGCCGATATCCGGTGCCGGCCCCGGATCGGCCTGCAGGATGGGGGCGGGCGGTTGGCTGACGAGGGCGGCGAGCGCGTGCGGGTCTTCCACGGTGGCGGAGAGGAAGACGCGGCGCAGGCCGGGGCTGAGCGTCTCCAGCCGGGTGAGCGAGAGCAGCAGCTGGTCGCCGCGCTTGGATTCGGCGAGGGCATGGATCTCGTCCACCACCACCCGCTGCAGCCCGGCAAAGATGCGCGGCGCGTCCTCGTAGGAGAGCAGCAGCGCGAGGCTCTCCGGCGTCGTCAGCAGGATCTGCGGCGGGTCGGCGCGCTGGCGGCGGCGCTTGGCGTAGGAGGTGTCGCCGGTCCTGTCCTCGATGCGGATCGGCAGGCCGGCCTCTTCCACCGGGCGGGTGAGGTTGCGCCTGATATCGGCGGCCAGCGCCTTCAGCGGCGAGATGTAGAGCGTGTGCAGCCCCTCGCGCGGCGCCTCGGCCAGCTCGGCGAGCGTCGGCAGAAAGCCCGCCAGCGTCTTGCCTCCGCCAGTTGGCGCGATGAGCAGCAGCGACGGCTCTTCAGCCCGGGCCAGCATCTCCTGCTGATGGGGATGGAGCGACCAGCCCCGGCGGGTGAAGAAGGCATCGAGCGCAGCGGGCAGGGCGGTCATGCGCCTGATGTAGGCTCGCCGCCCGGGCGCGGCAATCCGCCCCGACCCCTGCGCTGATCCCGCACCCGACGTCTCACCCGGGGCACGTCCCCTGCAAACTTCGACTTCCAAATATCCCGGGGGGTCCGGGGGGCTGGCCCCACGGCCTCCCCACCCTTCGCGCCGCCGGCAGCAGTGCCTAGCGGACGATCTCCTCGTCCTTGACGAAGAGGTTCGCCCAGGCGCGGTCGACGAGCTCCGGCGTCATCTGGTTCGGGATGCCCTCGAATTTGCAGATCGCGATGATCTGGTCGATCAGGAAGATCGGCTGGTAATTGGCGAACACGTTGTCGATCGTCGGATACTTTTTCTCGATCAGGTGGATCAGCGCCTCTTCGTTCAGCGGCATACCCCGCTTGCGGGCGACCATGGCGAAGATCTTCAGAAAGTCGGCGCGGCTCGGCCCGTCGATCTTGATCTTGTAGAAGATCCGCCGCAGCGCGGCCTGGTCGAAGATCTTGCCCGGGTGGAAGTTGGTCGAGAAGATCACCAGCGTGTCGAACGGCACCTCGAACTTCTCGCCCGATTGCAGGGCCAGGATGTCGCGCCCCTCTTCCAGCGGCACGATCCAGCGGTTCACCAGCTTCTGCGGCGGGTCGGACTGGCGCCCGAGGTCGTCGACGATGAAGATGCCGCCGGTGGATTTCAGCTGCAACGGCGCCTGATAGGTGCGGGCGACCGGGTTGAAGACCAGATCGAGCATCGGCAGCGTCAGCTCGCCGCCGGTGATCACAGTCGGCCGCTCGCAGCGCACATAGCGCGTGTCGAAACGGCCCGAGGTGCGGCGCAGCGAATTGGGGTCGTCGACGTCTTCCTCCGCCGCCGAATGCACGATGGGGTCGTAGACGGTGATGACCTGGCCCGCATATTCGATGGCGCGGGGGATGTAGATCTTGTCGCCCAGCGCGTCGCGGATGCCGTTGGAGATGGAGCTCTTGCCGTTGCCGGGGGGCCCGTACATCAGGATCGAGCGGCCCGAGGTGACGGCGGGGCCGAGCTGGTCGAGCAGCGTCGGCGGCAGGACGAGGTGGCCCATGGCGCCGGTCAGCTGGTCGCGCGACAGCTGAATGTTGCGGATCGATTGCCGATCCACCTGCTCGGCGTAAAGCTCCAGCGGCACGGGCATTGCGCCGAAATATTCCGATTGCGCCAGCGCATCCATGGCGCGCGCCTTGCCGGTCTCGGTCAGCCGATAGCCCATCTCGCTGCTGCTACGACTGGCGGACATGACGCCTGTCGCCTCCAGCAGCAACTGCTCGCGGGCGAGATCGACCAGCTCCTGCGTGACGGGGCGCGGCAGGCAGATGGCGCGGGCGATCTCGGTCACCTCGGTGACATTGCTGCGGAACATCGTCTTCAGAAGGATGTCGCGCATCATGATGAGCGGCAGGCGCATCTGCGACAGCTGGCGCGGCGCCGGCGGGGCGAAGACGGCGGGGTTTTCCATGTTCATCGGCCAGGGCTCCTGAGCTGCTGACGCGGGGATGACGGAAAATGGTGGCGAAAGGATGGAGGAGAGAGGGCAGGCGTTGGCGCGAGGCGGATACGTCCGGGGGCCAGCCCGTCGCCATTGGTGCTCGAACCAATGGCGCAAGCAATGGCGACCCCCGGGATTTTCTAGAGCAAAGACAGGCAGACAGAACGGTCTGTCTGGTCCGGACAGGCTAGCGGGCGCCGAGACCCAGACGCATGAGCGAGTGGCGCACCGGCGGTGTGCCGTGCAGGGCGCTGAGGCCGAAGGCGCGCAGATCGCGCAGGGCCGGGGCGCCGGCGATGGCCGCGCGGTTGAGGGCGTCGATGCCGAGGACGCGCGCGCGCACGTCGGGCTCGCGGCGGCGGGCATAGGCGCTGAGCATCTGAGGGGTGCCGAGGCTTTCGGGGGTGGCCAGATCGAGCAGGGCGCGCAGATCGGCCAGCGACATGTTCAGCCCCTGCGCGCCGATTGGCGGCACCACATGCGCGGCCTCTGCCATCAGGGCCATGCGCTTCTCCACCAGCGCTTCGGCGCGCTGCGAGATGATCGGCCAGGCCTGGCGCGGGCCAACAAGGGTGAGCGGGCCGAGCAGGCCAGCCGACCGCTCGGTGGCGGCGGCGGAAAAGGCGGCTTCGTCCAGCGTGGCGAGGCGGAGCACCTCGTCGGCCTTGTCCATCCAGACGACGGCAGAGGCGGGGCGGCCATCGTGATCGGGCAGCGGCACCAGGGTGAAGGGGCCACCGGTGCGGTGCACCTCTGTCGAGATATCGTCATGCGCCTGGTCATGCGTGACGGTGAAGACCAGCGCCTTCTGCCCGTAGCGCAGCACATGCGTGCCGATGCCATAGGCCTGCCGCACCGCGGAATTGCGCCCGTCGGCGCCGATCAGCAGGCGGGTGGAGAGGCGCGCGCCATCGGTGAGCCGCACCAGCGCCTCGGCATCGCGCGGCGTGACCGAGGCGAAACCGGTGCCCTGGCGGAGGGTGACGTTCTCCAGCTCCTCCAGCCGCTCCAGCAGGGCGCTGCGGATCAGCCGGTTGGGGATGTTCCAGCCGAAAGGGTCGCTCTTGGCCCCCCCGAACTCGGCACTGTCGAAATCGGCGGTCACCCGCGGCTCGGGCGCCGGGCCGCCGGCATCGACCAGGCGCATGATCCGCAGGGGCGTCGCATGTGGGGCCAGGTGCTGCCAGATGCCTGCCTCCTCCATCAGGGCGCGGGCGGGCTGCAGGAAGGCGGTGGAGCGGTGGTCGGTCGGCGCATCCGCCGGGGCCGGATCGACCAGAATCACGGAAAAGCCGGCGGCGCCGAGAGTGGCCGCTGCGGTGAGGCCGGCAATGCCGCCGCCGGCGATGAGAATATCGCTGTCCATGCCCCTTACTTAGGCCGCTCCGGCGGCGGGGGCGAGGGCCGCGAGAAACGCCGTGAGGTCATCGGTATGGTGGTGGATATGCGGCGCCGGCAGTGGCTGCGGCCCCACATGCACGGTGCGCATACCCATCGCATGGGGCACGGCGAGATTGCGCGCGTCGTCCTCGAACATTGCGCCCTCCGCCGGCGTCAGGCCGTCGAGCGCGAAGATCGCCTCGAAGGCGGCCTGCTCGGGCTTGGGGCGGAAACCGGCGTGCTCGATGCCGTAGACCGCGTCGAACAGGCCGCCGAGGCCGCGGGCAGAGAGCACCTTCTCGGCATAGGGGCGCGCGCCGTTGGTATAGACGATCCGCCGGCCGGGCAGGGCGCCGATGGCATCGGCAAGGGCCGGGTCGGGCACGAGGGAGGAGAACTCGATGTCGTGCACTTCATCGAGAAACGGCTGCGGGTCGATGCCGTGCATGGCAACGAGCCCCGCCAGCGTGGTGCCGTGGTCGCGCCAATAGGCCGTACGCAGGCGCTCGGCCTCGATGGGGTCGGCGCCGAGCTCGCGCATGATGTAGGCGTTGATGCGCGGCTCCATCAGGGCGAACAGCTGCGCCTCGGGCGGATAGAGCGTGTTGTCGAGGTCGAAGACCCAGACTTTGACGTGAGAGAATGACGCGGCGACCATGGGCCTTCTGTTGCCGCGCCCGCTGGCGGGGTGCAAGCCACTTGAATGGCCCCACCGGCAGGCCTAGGCTCGACCGGCCCTTCGGAGACGCCCATGAGTAGCCACAAGACCCCGCAGAAGGACGCCTATCGCCTCATCCTCGATGCGATCGACGCCGGCAGCTACCGGCCCGGCGACCGGCTGGTCGAGAGCGAGCTGGCCGAGCGCTTCGGTGTGTCGCGCACCCCGATCCGCGAGGCGCTGCAGCGGCTGGAGACGCAGGCCATCCTCACCCGCGACGGCCGCTCGATGATCGTGGCGAGCCTCGATCACAACCAGCTGGCGGAGCTCTACGTCGTGCGGGGCGAGCTGGAGGGGCTGGCGGCGCGGCTGGCGGCCCGCAATGCCACGCCGGAAGAGATCCGCGTGCTGCGCGACATGCTCGAGGCCGACCGGGCGCTGGTGGGAGACCCGGCGGCGATGGCGCGGGCCAACCGGCGCTTTCACAAGCAGATCCATCTGGCCTCACACAACCGTTTCCTTGTGCGCCAGCTCGATCTTGTTCATCGCTCGATGGCGTTGCTGGCCAGCACCTCGATTGCCGCCGAGGGGCGGGGAGCACGCACGCTCGACGAGCACGAAACCATCGTGGCGGCCATCGAGGCGAGCGATGGCGAGGCGGCCTGCGAGGCGGTGCGCGAGCATATCAGCCGCGCCTTCATCACCCGGCTGAAGCTGGACGCGCAGAAGGTCGAGGCGGCGCGCCCGTAGCCGGGTGCGGCTCGGGCAGCGACTGGCCGTGCGCCGTTTTGTCCCAGTAGTAAGGAGACAGGGCGAGCTCGCTCAGCGCCTTGGCGAGGGCGACCGTGGCCATCGGAAAATAGAGCCAGGTCATGGGATAGCTCATCACCAGCCGGGGCCGGCCGGCACGAAAGGCGGCGACGGCGAAGGTGGCGGCGCTGACGGCCAGGCCCGTGAGCTGCACGCCCATCAGCGCCAGCACGCCCCAGCCCGGCAGCGCCTGCAGCGCATGGGGGAAGCCCAGCGCCAGGGCCCAAAAGCTCCACGCCAGCGGGGCGAGCAGGAATTGCAGCAGCGTGCCGAGAAAGAGCAGTTGCACCGCGCAGAAGCCGCGCCAGCCGAGGTCGCGCTGCAGGGCTCCCGGGTCGCGCATGTGGCTGGCCCAGGTCATCGCGTAGCCCTTCAGCCACCGGGAGCGCTGGCGAATCCACGGCAGGGGCCGCGTGCCGGCCTCTTCGCGGGTGACCGTCTCGATCAGCTCGGTGCGCCAGCCAGCGCGGTGCAGGCGCAGGCCGAGATCGGCATCCTCGGTGACGTTATGCGCATCCCACCCGCCGAGGGAGATCAGCACGTCGCGGCGGATGAACAGCGTCGTGCCGCCGAGAGGCACGGGCAGGCCCATCGCGGCGAGGCCGGGCAGGATGACGCGGAACCACTCGGCATACTCCAGCGCGAAGCACCGCGAGACCCAATTGGCGCCCGCATTGTAGAAATCGAGCGCGCCCTGCAGGCAGGCGACCTCTGGCGGCGCGGTGGCAAAGCGGGCGGCGACGCGGCGGAGCTGGTCGGGCGCTGGCGCGTCTTCGGCGTCGTAGATGCCGATGATGCGGCCGCGCGCCATGCCAAGCGCGTAGTTGAGCGCGCGGGGCTTGGTGCGCAGGCCGCCGGGCGGCACGCGGATGACGCGGGCATGGGGCGGCAGGGCGGCCGCCGCGAGGGCGGCCTCTGTTTGCGGATCGTCGGCCTCGAGGATCAGGCAGAGGTCGAGCCGGTCATGCGGGTAGTCGAGCTGGCCCAGGCGCTGTAGCAGAGCGCCCGCGATCTCGCGCTCGCGGTAAAGCGGCACGAGCAGGGTCATGCGGGGGAGAAGCTCCGTCTCCTGCGTCGGCGGGGTCGGGAGAGCGATCCGGCGGCGCGTGGCGAAGAGTGCGGCGAGGCGCAGGAGGGTGAAGGCCGCGCCGAGGGCCGCCGTGAAGAAGCAGAGGCAAAGGAAGACGGGGCCGGGTGCGGCGAGCAGGGCTGCCAGCGGCGCCAGCAGGACAAGGGCGAGCCGGCGGGGGCCTTTCGCGGCGCGCCCGGCCAGGCTGCGGCACGACATGGAGGCAGGCACCTGATGTTCTGCCTGCGCCGCAAGGGCCGGGCCGGCGTCGCGGGTCAGCGCTTCGGCCAGGCGGGCGGGGTGCGCGCTGGCCAGGCGCACGGGGCCCAGCACCAGCTCATAGGCTTTCAGGCGGTGGCGGATGGCGGGGATGTCGGCGGCGAGCAGGATGGTCGCGCCGCCCCGGCGCCGCCAGGGGAGCACCTGATCGGTCAGGCAGGTCTCTGCCCCGAGACGGGCGATGAGGCGGGGATCGGCAGGATCGGATACGGGATCGACACGGAGCCGGCCACGCGGGTCGGCGCGGGGGCGCGCTCGTCTGCGGGATGGCTGGCGAGGCGGCGCCGGCGCCCTGATCTCGATCAACAGAGGTTCAGCCACACGCACCCTCCCTTGCGGGGGAGGCTAGGTGCGCGTGGTTAACAGGTGGTGAATGGGCGCGGTGAGTCCTTACACCGCGGGGGCGGTCTCGCCGGCCTTCGCGGCCATGGCGTCGGCGAAGCGCTCGAACAGGTAGTAGCTGTCCTGCGGGCCGGGGCTCGCCTCGGGGTGATATTGCACCGAATAGATCGGGCGGCCGCCTTCGACGCGGATACCGCAGTTGCTGCCGTCGAAGAGGGAGACATGGGTCTCCTTCACGCCGGCGGGCAGGGTCTGGCTGTCCACTGTGAAGCCATGGTTCATCGAGGTGATCTCGACCTTGCCGGTCTCGATATCCTTCACCGGATGGTTGGCGCCGTGGTGGCCGTGGTTCATCTTCACGGTGCGGGCGCCGAGGGCGAGGGCGAGCATCTGGTGGCCGAGGCAGATGCCGAACATCGGCAGATCGGTCTTCTCAACCAGCTCGCGGATCGCCGGCACGGCATATTCGCCGGTCGCCGCCGGATCGCCCGGGCCGTTGGTCAGGAATACGCCATCCGGCTCATGCGCCAGCACATCCGCCGCCGTCGCTGTTGCGGGCAGTACTGTGACATCGCAGCCGGCGGAGGCGAGGCTGCGCAGGATGTTGCGCTTGGCGCCGTAGTCGATGGCCACGACGCGGTGCTTGGGGTTCTCCTGCCGCTCGTAGCCCTGCGGCCAGGCCCAGCGCATCTCGTCCCAGCGGTAGAGCTGCCGGGTGGTGACGTCGCGCGCCAGATCGAGCCCGACGAGGCCGGGGAAGCGGCGCGCCTCGGCCACCAGCTCGGCAATGTCGAACTCGCCGGAAGGATTATGCGCCAGCGCTGCATGGGGCGAGCCCTGCTGGCGGATCGCGCGGGTCAGCCGCCGCGTATCGATGCCACCGATGCCCACCCGGCCGCGGCTGGCGAGCCAGTCGCCGAGCGGCTGGACGGCGCGCCAGTTCGAGGGCTCCGTCGGGTCCCACTTCACCACCAGGCCGGCGGCGACGGGCTCACCCGTCTCGTCATCGTCGGGGTTGGTGCCGGTGTTGCCGATATGGGGGAAGGTGAAGGTGACGATCTGCCCGGCGTAGGACGGATCGGTCATGATCTCCTGGTAGCCGGTCATCGCGGTGTTGAAGCAGAGCTCCGCCACCGCTTTGCCCGTGGCGCCGAAGCCCTTGCCATAGAAGATCGTGCCATCGGCGAGGGCCAGGCAGGCGGTCGGGCGGGCCGGGGCGGCGTGAGTCATCGGGCGGCTCCTGGTGCGGTGATGTGGGCTTGGGGCGGACATCTAAGGAGGGGCCGGGGGGGCGTCAAGCAGCGGCAGGACGGTGCGGCACGGGCGGCCGGGCCGCGCCGCTGCACGGTTGTGGGCGGGCGCGTAAATCGTTAAACCGGCGTCTTGTCGTATTGCCCGCGCCAAGCTCGGGCGGCCCAACAGCATCAGGGGATCGAACCAATGGATTTGCGCAGCCGCATCAATGGGGCGCTCAAGGATGCCATGCGGGCCAGAGAGGCGGACCGCCTGTCGACCCTGCGCCTGATCAACGCCGCCATCAAGGATCGCGACATCGCCGCACGCGGCGAAGGCGACGATGGCGGTGTGCCCGACAGCGAGATCACGGCCATCCTCAGCAAGATGGTCAAGCAGCGGCAGGAAAGCACCCGCGCCTATGCCGAGGCCGGCCGCGTCGAGCTGGCCGCCAAGGAAGAGGCCGAGATCAAGGTGATCGAGGAATTCCTGCCCAAGCCGCTTTCGGATGCCGAGGCCGACAAGGCCGTCGACGACGCCATTGCCGAAGTGGGCGCCGACAACATCCGAGACATGGGCAAGGTGATGGCCGAGCTGAAGAGCCGCTTCGCCGGCCGCATGGATTTCGGCAAGGCCGGATCCAAGGTGAAAGCCCGCCTGGGCTAGCCTCCCCGGGCCGGCCAGCCCCGGCCCGCTCCCGCCCACCCAACCCGTGCGCCGGGGCTGGCCTTGTCGGGCGGGGCACCCCCGCAGCGGCGATCAGCTTTCGGGCGGCAGCTTGCCGTAATCGCCCGTGACGTGGCGGAGCCGGGCGAGGCGCAGCTCGAGGTCGCCCGCGAGCCTTCGGCGCTCTTCCGGCACCAGAAACGCGCCCAGCTCGACGACGCGGGGGCCGCCCTGCAGTGTCAGGTAGTCCTCGACCGGCCCGTCCTCTTTGTGGATCGTCACGCGCAGCCAGTAGGGGTTCGCCTCGAAGAGACGGTCGTCGCCCGTCGGGTTTTGCCGGTTGAGGCGGAGTTTGTCTTCCCACAGCCACAGCCGCTCGACCGTGCGCTCGCGGCTCGACTGGTTGTAGCGGATCGCCCACCACGTGGCCGCGAGGGCGAGCGCCAGGAACAGCAGCACCACCCAGAGCACCGGCTTGCCGAGCAGGGCCAGCAGCGGCAGCGCCATCAGCACGGCGGTGGCGGCGACGAAGGTGACAAAGCCCGAGGGCGCCAGCGAGTTGTTCGCCCAGATGCGCAGCTCGCACCATGGCTCATCGCCGGCGGCTGCGCTGCGATGCGAAACGGCCCCGGAGTCACTCTCCGGGGCCGTGTCGAAATCCTTGACCCAACTGTAGGGCATAAGGTCCTCAGTGAGCGTGGCTCTTGTCCCAGTCCTTCTGCTCGGGAAGGATCTCGAACGTGTGCTCGGGGGGCGGGCAGGGCAGCGTCCACTCCAGCGTGTCCGCATACTCGTTCCACGGGTTGTTCACGGTGATCCGGCGACCGGCGAACAGGGTGTAGAACACCACGATGATGAAGAACACGAACGAGGCGAAGGCGATGAAGGCGCCGATCGACGAGACCTTGTTCCAGAGCGCGAAGGCTTCGGGGTAGTCGATGTAGCGGCGCGGCATGCCCTGACGGCCGAGGAAGTGCTGCGGGAAGAAGGTCAGGTTCGCACCGATGAACATGGCCCAGAAGTGCAGCTTGCCGGCCCACTCAGGCAGCATCTTGCCGGTGAACTTGGGGAAGTAGAAGTAGATGCCCGCGAAGATCGCGAAGACGGCGCCGAGGCTCATCACGTAGTGGAAGTGCGCCACGACGTAGTAGGTGTCGTGATAGGCGCGGTCGACGGCGGCCTGGGAAAGCACGACGCCGGTAACGCCGCCCACGGTGAAGAGGAAGAGGAAGCCGAAGGCCCAGAGCATCGGCGATTTGAACTCAACCGAGCCGCCCCACATCGTGGCGATCCAGCTGAAGACCTTCACCCCCGTCGGCACGGCGATGACCATCGTCGCCAGCATGAAGTAGCTCTGCTGCGACAGGCTCATGCCCACCGTGTACATGTGGTGCGCCCAGACGACGAAGCCCAGCACGCCGATGGCGACCATGGCGTAGACCATCGGCAGGTAGCCGAAGATCGGCTTCTTCGAGAAGGTCGCGATGACGTGGGAGATGATGCCGAAGCCCGGCACGATGATGATGTAGACTTCCGGGTGGCCGAAGAACCACAGGATGTGCTGGTAGAGGATCGGGTCACCGCCGCCATCGGGCTGGAAGAAGGTGGTGCCGAAGTTCCGGTCGGTCAGCAGCATGGTGATGGCGCCGGCCAGTACGGGCAGGGCCAGAAGGATCAGCCATGCGGTGACGAAGATGGACCAGGCGAAGAGCGGCACCTTGTGCAGCGTCATGCCCGGAGCGCGCATGTTGAGGAAGGTGGTGATCATGTTGATCGCACCGAGGATCGACGAGGCGCCCGACAGGTGCACCGCGAAGATCGCGAGATCCATCGACATGCCAGGTTCGGAGGTCGACAGCGGCGGGTAGAGCACCCAGCCCACGCCCGAGCCGAGCTGACCGTCGCCACCGGGGGCGAAGAGCGAGGCGACACCCAGCGACAGGCCGGCCACGTACATCCAGAACGAGAGGTTGTTCATCCGCGGGAATGCCATGTCGGGCGCGCCGATCTGCAGCGGCATCAGGTAGTTGCCAAAGCCGCCGAAGAGCGCGGGGATGACGACGAAGAACATCATCAGCACGCCGTGGTAGGTGATCAGCACGTTCCACAGGTGGCCGTTCGGGGTGCATTCGCCCGGATCAGCGGCAGAGAAGAGGCGCGCCCCTTCCATGCACATGTACTGCACGCCGGGGTTCATGAGCTCGAGGCGCATGTACACGGTGAAGAGCACGGCGATGAAGCCCGCCGCGCCAGACACCAGCAGATAAAGAATGCCGATGTCCTTGTGGTTGGTGGACATGAACCAACGGGTGAAGAACCCGCGTTCGTCGTGGTGCTCCGAACCGTGGATGGCCGCGTCTGCCATGAGGGTCTCCTGCAAAACATGGGGCGGGCGCGGTTGATGCGCCGGTCTCTTGGTCGCCTTCTAAGGGGATGGCGACCGAAGGGCAATATTGCGACTTTGATCGTGACCCTGCCCTGTCCGGGTGAACAAGGGGTTACGCGGTGTATCGGGCGCGGCCAGTCGTCGCGGCAGGAGGCTTAGAGGGTCGGCGGGCTCGAATCGCCGCGGTCAGGCGGGCAGCCCGGCCTCGAAGACCTCGGCGAAGCTGCGGCGCAGGGCGAGGTCGAGATCGTCCATCGTGACCGGCAGGCCGAGGTCGACGAGCGAGGTCACGCCATGGCCGCTGATTCCGCAGGGCACGATGCCCGAGAAATGCGACAAATCCGGCTCGACGTTGATCGAAATGCCGTGGAACGAGATCCACTTGCGCAGGCGGATGCCGATGGCGGCGATCTTGTCCTCTCGCGGGGCGCCGTCGGGCAGGGGGGGCTTCTCGGGCCGCTCGACCCATACACCGACGCGCCCCTCGCGCACCGCGCCGGTGACGTTGAACTCGGCGAGGGCCGCGATCACCCAGGCCTCAAGCTCCTGCACGAAGCGGCGCACGTCATGCCCGCGCTTGCCCACATCGAGCATCACGTAGATCACCCGCTGCCCCGGCCCGTGATAGGTGTACTGGCCGCCGCGCCGGGCCTGATGCACCGGGAATCGGGCGTCGAGCAGGTCTTCGTCGCGGGCCGAGGTGCCGGCGGTGTAGAGCGGCGGGTGTTCGAGCAGCCAGATCAGCTCGTCGGCCTCGCCGGCTGCAATGGCATCCACCCGCGCTTCCATGAATGCGAGAGCCTCGTCATAGGCAACAAGGCCGGTCGATGTGCGCCATTCAACCATGATGCGCCGGCAGCAGGCCCGCTTCACGAAGCGCGGGCAGATAGGTGCGGCTGGCGGGCAGCTCGCGCCCGTCGCTCACTGTCAGAACGGCCCGGGCGCGCTCGCGCTGCACCTTGGTGACATGGCCGAGCGCCACCCAATGCGAGCGGTGAATCTGCAGCCCGCACACATCGCCGGTTTCCAGCATAGCATCGCTCAGCCGCATCAGGATCGCCCCCGTCCCCTTCGTTGTGGTGACGTTCACATAGTGATCGGCAACCGAGATGGAAATGAGCTCGCCGCGCAGCGCTTCGTCGAGCCGCTCCAGCAAGCGCGGCGGCTCGGCGGGCACGGTGTCGACGGGTGGCGCTGAATCGGCCGTGGCGGCGGGAAGATGTGTCTGTTCATGCCAGTAGAGCAGGAAGCTGAGGATGAATGTCACCCCGAAGACGGTGAACATCATCATCCGCATGTAGCCCGGCTCGCCCGGCCTGACGCCGAAACAGATGGCGTTGATGATCAAAACGAGGAGCAGCATCGCGGTGGCGGTGCCGAGCGCCACGAGCGTGACATGAAAGGGCAGCGAAAGGTCGGGGAGCATCCGGCGGATGAGAAGGGGCGTGGCCCGCCCCACCAGCCACGACAGGCAGATGACGAGCAGCCAGAAGACGAAGCGCTGCAGCGGCGTTAGCAGCTCGTGAGTCTCGTAAGGCCCCACAATCGCCAGCACGGTCGTCAGCCCAAGGACAATCGCGATGCGGCGCGGCGTGATGAGGGAGCCAACCCTCTCACGATGCGCGAATTGCATGGTGCTGATCGTCACCGGCGCCTCATTGCAGCTCTCTAGGCTGTTGAACCTAGAAACCCCGGGGCAGGGTTCGCAATCCCCCAACGCGATTTCACGTTAAGATGAGGCTGGCCGGCGGCGTCCCGGGAGGGGGCGGCGAAGGAAATCTCGCAAGCCGGTGCTTTCCCTCTTCACATCGCTCCGCAGCTTGGCTAGAGAGCCGCGCACCAGCCAAGACAGTGCGGTCGTGGCGGAATTGGTAGACGCGCAGCGTTGAGGTCGCTGTGGGGTAACTCCCGTGGAAGTTCGAGTCTTCTCGACCGCACCATCTGGCAGGTAAGGCCCGGCGCCCCCCGAGCGGGGCGGGCCTCCTTCCCCTTACTGCAGACCGCCTGCGTATCGGGCCCGCGCGGCCGCGCGGATCGGTTCTTGCCGGTCGTACATATGCACGACGGGGTAGAGGGCGCCGCTTCGCTTGTCGCGGATTTCGCCTTCCCGCTCTTCCATCAGCCCGTCCAGCCCCTCGCCTGCCATGGTGAGAACAGCGCCCTCGGCGTTTCGCACGACGGTGAACTCGGTCTGGAACTCGCCGCCGAAGTACATCTTGTTGAAGATTGCCTGCTCGATGCGGCCGAAGGGGTGGCGGGCGATGGCCGCGCAGAGCTCATCGAGAAACCCGCGCAGCGCCGCCGTCTCGCCGGCCAGAACGCCGATGCAGATGGGCTGGCGGTTCGCCATCGTCTCAAAGGTCTTTTGGCCGTAGGCGTCGATCACCCAGCGGGCGTTCCAGCCCTCGGGGGCGAAGCTCTCGCCATCCTCGAAAAGCGTCACCCGGCCGGGGCCGACCTCGCCGAAGACCGGGGCCTGGAACAGGACGTCCTTCGTGTCGGCCAGCAGGATGCGGTCGTAGGCGGGAAATGTCTGCATCACGCGCTTGTAGGCGAACCAACGGGCGAAATGAGGGTGGTGCCAGGTCTCCAGCAACTGGTGGTAGCCGGCGGTGATCTCGGGTGCCCCCGCCAGCAGACCAGCGCGGGAGAGCGCGCGAAGGCTTTGCAGGAACAGCCGGTTGTAGACCTTGGCTAGGCGGCTCTGCCGGTTGGAATAAACGCTGGGCGTATTGATCGCCTTTGCCCCGGTTTCGGCAAGAATGCCCTCTATCCCGCTGACAGAATTGGTGATCAGGGCGATGTCGCACTCATCGGGTGCATAGACGCGGCGTGCAGATTTTAGAAACACCTCAAGCGCCGCCGGCTCCTGATTGGTGGCGAAGCCCATGATCAGCGATTTCGGCATCGGGGAGTTCTCCGGTCGGCTGGTGCTGTTGCCTTATAGTCGCTTTGCGCCCGGCTGGCGCAATTGTCACGAAATTGGCCGGCTGACCGGCGATCTGTGAGTGGCCTGCTACCCGTCGCACAGCGGTGCGGCGGATTGGTCGCACTGCTGAGCACCGGTTGTCATTTTCACCCCTCGTTCCAGCCGTTAGAACAGATCGGAACGATTCGACCGAGAGGTAGGCATGGGCGGCGCGGGCCTCCTTCCGATCATAGCGATCCTTCCGTTCCTCGGGGCACTTGTCCCGGGGGTGATGGTGCGTGCCGGGCGCAATGCCGCGGCCACCTTTACGGCAATTCCCACGGCTCTGGCCCTGCTGATGCTGCTGACGCTGGCGCCGCAGGTGTTCGACGGCGTGGTGATCCAGAAGAGCTTCGCCTGGTTCCCGGCGCTCGGCCTGCGCGCGAGTTTCATGCTCGACGGGCTCGGCCTGATGTTCGCCATGATGATCCTCGGCGTCGGGCTGCTGATTACGCTCTACGCCCGCTTTTACCTGTCGAACGAGGACCCGGCGGGTCAGTTCTTCACCTACCTGCTGCTCTTCCAGGGCGCGATGCTGGGCATCGTTCTGTCCGACAACATCCTGATGTTGCTGATCTTCTGGGAGCTGACCTCGCTCACCTCCTTCCTGCTGATCGGCTATTGGACGCATCTGCCCGAGGGTCGGCAGGGCGCGCGCATGGCGCTGACTGTCACAGGCGCGGGCGGGCTGGCGATGATCGGGGGGATGCTGATCCTCGGCGATATCGCAGGCAGCTACGAGCTGACCGACATTCTGAAGGCCGGCGATGCCATCAAGGCCAGCCCCCTCTACCTGCCGGCGCTGCTGCTCATCCTCGGCGGCGCGTTTACCAAGAGCGCCCAGTTCCCCTTCCACTTCTGGCTGCCGCACGCGATGGCGGCGCCAACGCCCGTTTCCGCCTATCTGCACTCGGCCACCATGGTGAAGGCCGGCATCTTCCTGATGGCGCGGCTCTGGCCGGTGCTGGCGGGGACCGAGACGTGGTTTTACATCGTGGCCAGCGTCGGCATGGTGACGATGGTGCTGGGCGCGCTCATCGCCTTGTTCAAAGACGACCTGAAAGCGCTGCTGGCTTTCTCGACCGTCAGCCATCTCGGCCTGCTCACGCTGCTTCTGGGCTTCGGCACCAAGGCAGCGGCGATTGCGGCGGTCTTTCACATTTTCAACCACCTGACGTTCAAGGCCTCGCTCTTCATGGTGGCCGGCATCGTTGATCACGCCACCCATACGCGCGACATCAAGCGGCTCGGCGGGCTGATGATGCTGATGCCGATCACCGGGGTGATCGGGCTGCTGGCGGGCCTGTCTATGGCGGGCATTCCGCTCTTCAACGGCTTCCTGTCGAAAGAGCTGATGCTGGAAGAGGCGTCGCACACCGTCTGGTGGGACAACACCTGGATCGTTCCGGTGCTGGCGACGCTGGGGGCGCTGCTCTCGGTGGCCTATTCCTTCCGCTTCATCGTGCAAACTTTCTTCGGCAAGCAGCGCGACACCACCATCGACCATCCGCATGACCCGCCCTTCGGCATGTGGCTGCCGCCGGCTATTCTGACGGCGCTGGTCGTCGCCTCCGGCCTGTTCCCGGCCTTCGTGGCGGGCCCGCTGGTGGATATGGCCTCGTCCGCCGTCACGCAGACCGAAGTGCATACGCATCTGGCCATCTGGCACGGCGTCACGCCTGCGCTGATCATGTCGATCATCGCCATCGTGGGCGGCCTGATCCTGCTGGCGCTCTTTGCCCCGCTCGACCGAGTCTGGCTCGCCATGCGCCGGCCCGAGGCCAAGGCGATCTTCGACCGGCTGATGTCGGCCACCGTGCGCGGCTCACGCGCCATCGCCGAGGGCACGCATAACGGCTCGATCTCGCGCTATCTCGCCGTCTTCGTGGTGGCGACTTTGGGCTCGGCGCTCATCGCCTTCTTCGGGAGGGGGCTGGCGCCTGTCAGCCGGCCGATGCTGCCGATCCCGCTGCTGGCGGGCGTGGGCTGGGTGCTTATGCTGGCGGCGACGCTGGGTGTGGTGCTGCTGCACCGCCGGCGCTTCCTGGCGCTGATCGTCATTTCGATCTGCGGGCTCATGGTCTCCATCGGCTTCGTCTATCTCTCTGCCCCCGACCTCGCGCTGACGCAGATCACGGTCGAGACGGTGACGATCCTGCTGCTGCTGCTCGCGCTGCATTATCTGCCGAAGACGACGCCCGCCGACAGCAGTGTCGGCCTGCGCGTTCGCGACGGCATCATCGGCATCGCCGCGGGCGCGGGGGTAGGGGCGCTGGCCTATACCTTCATGCGGCGCGACGTGAGCTCGATCTCGGATTACTTCCTCGCCAATGCCTATAAGGGCGGCGGCGGGCACAACGTCGTCAACGTCATCCTCGTCGACTTCCGGGGTTATGACACCTACGGCGAGATCATCGTGCTTGGCATTGCAGGCGTGATCATCTTCGCGCTGATGGAGCAGCTTCTGCGCGGCCGGGCCGGGCGGCGCCTGCGCAACTGGGCCTTCTCCGATGACCGCAGCCATGACCGCCACCCGCTGATGATGGTGGTCGGCACCCGCGTGATGCTGCCCATCGCGCTGCTCGTCGGCATCTACATTCTGCTGCGCGGCCACAACAATCCGGGCGGCGGCTTCGTCGCGGGGCTCGTCTTCTCCATCGCGCTGCTCATGCAGTACATGGCCTCGGGCTTCTCGTGGACGATGGATCGCCAGCGCTGGGAATATCACTCCCTGATCGGCTGGGGCGTCATCATCGCCGGCCTCACCGGCATGGGAAGCTGGATCGCCGGGCGCCCGTTCCTGACCTCGGCCTATGGCTATATCGACTGGCCGTGGATCGAAGAGTTCGAATGGGCCACTGCCATGGCTTTCGACATCGGCGTCTTCCTCGCCGTGCTCGGCGCGGTGATGCTGATGCTTTACTCGCTCAGCCGCATGGCCCGCTATGCCGGCGAGACGGTGAACCTAGAGCCGATGGATTACGACCCGTCGCAGAAGCCTCCGCAACCGGCCACCGGCAGCAGCCGGCCCGCGAAAGAGGAGAGCTGAGATGGAAATCGTTGTGGCCAGCTCGGTGGGCATGCTGACGGCGGCGGGCGTTTATCTGATGCTGCGCCTGCGCGTCTTCCCGGTGATCCTGGGTCTGGCGCTGCTCTCTTACGCGGTGAATGTCTTCCTGTTCTCGACAGGCGGTCTTTCGATCAACGCCGCGCCGATCCTCGAAGATCACGGCATCGGCCACTACACCGATCCCCTGCCGCAGGCGCTGGTGCTGACGGCCATCGTCATCTCCTTCGGGATGACGGCCGTGCTCGTGATGATCGCGCTCGGCGCCTATCTCGACATCGGCGACGATCACATCGACATGCGCAACGCCTTGCCCGAGGGCGAGATGGAGGGGGTCGAGGGCCGCGACACGCAAACGCCGCAACCGGATGACGATTTCGATGAGAATGAACCCGTGAGGTTCGAGCCATGATCGCCGCGACGCACTGGATCATCGCGCCCGTCGTGCTGCCGGCCATGCTGGCGCCGCTGCTGGCTTGGGTGATGCGGCATGACATCGTGCTCGCCCGCTCGGCCTCGCTGGCTGGGGCAGGGGCGCTGGTGGCCATCGCCATAGGCCTGCTCAACCTCGCTGCCGGCTCGGGCGAGCAGGTGTATCGCCTCGGCGACTGGCCGGCGCCCTTCGGCATCACGCTGGTGCTCGATCACCTCTCCGCCGCCATGGTGCTGCTCACCACGGTGCTGGGGCTGATCGTGCTGATCCATGCGGTGGCGACGGGCTGGGACAAGCGGGGGCGGCATTTCCACGCGCTCTTCCAGTTCCAGCTCATGGGCATCTGCGGCGCGTTCCTGACGGGCGACGCTTTCAACCTCTTCGTTTTCTTCGAGATCCTACTGATCGCCAGCTACGGGCTGATGATCCATGGCGGCGGCCGCGTGCGGATGCAGGCGGGCCTGCAATACGTGGTGATGAACCTCGCCGGCTCGGCGCTGTTCCTCTTCGCGCTCGGCACGCTCTATGCCTCGGTCGGCACGCTCAACTTTGCCGACCTCGCGGTGAAGGTGCGGGAGATCCCGCCGGAGGATGCAGCACTCGTGCGCGTGGCGGCGATGCTGCTGCTCATCGTCTTCGCCATCAAGGCGTCGCTATTCCCCGTGCAGTTCTGGCTGCCCGGCACCTATTCCAACGCGCCCGCGCCCGTCGCCGCGCTCTTCGCGGTAATGACCAAGGTGGGGGCCTATGCGATCCTGCGGGTCTTCATCATCGTCTTCGGCCCCGATGTCGCCGCCACCGGCACCTTGCCGGAGAAATGGCTCTTCGCCAGCTCGGTGGTGACCATCGCCGTTGGCGCGGTCGGGGTGATTGGCTCTCGAAGGCTGATGTCGACCATCGCCTTCTCCGTCGTCGGTTCGATGGGCACGCTGATGATGGCCGTCAGCGCCTTCACGCCGGAAGCGACGCTGGCGGCGCTCTATTACCTGCTGCATTCCACCTTCGCGGCGGCGGCGCTGTTCCTGCTGGCCTGTCACATCCTTTCGCGACGGCCCTCGGGCGATCTGCTGAAGGCGGCACCGCCGACCGTGCAGAACGGCCTCTTCGCCGCGATGTTCTTCGCCGCCGCCATCGGCATGGCGGCGCTGCCGCCGCTGTCGGGCTTCCTTGGCAAGCTGGTGATCCTCAAGGCGCTGATGCCATGGGAGCATATGGAGATCGCCTGGGTCTTCATCCTGCTCGGCTCGCTCTTCACCATCGTCGGCTTCGCGCGCGCAGGCTCGGTGCTGTTCTGGAAGTCGACCGAGTTGCCGGTGGAAGAGGCCGAAGACCGCGAGGACGAGCTGCCCGAAGAGGATGAGACGACGCGCCCCGCCACCGCTCTTGCGCTG
This sequence comes from Pseudoroseicyclus sp. H15, assembly GCF_054353345.1. Lineage (NCBI taxonomy): Bacteria > Pseudomonadati > Pseudomonadota > Alphaproteobacteria > Rhodobacterales > Paracoccaceae > Pseudoroseicyclus > Pseudoroseicyclus sp. H15. Next base: position 28,997 of record NZ_JBTHJE010000006.1, on the reverse strand, counting down.
ACGCCCGCGGCGATCTGCATTTTGATGATGGCGCTGCTCGCGGCCCTTGCCGGGCCGGTGACGCGCTACCTTGGCGTGGCCGTCGCCCAGCTTTACGACCGCGAAGGCTACATCGCCGCTGTGCTCGCCCCGCCTGAAGACGGTGATCGCTCTGTCGACCCGGCCACCGCCGGCGAGGCAGAGGAAGCGGCGCATGAAGATGTAACACTGGAGCTGGGCGATGAGCCGGCGCTCGGCACCATCGAGGAGGCGCAGGAATGATGAAGCGCCTCTTCCCCCACCCGCTGCTGAGCCTGATGCTGGTGGTGATCTGGTTCCTGCTGGTCAACAAGATCACGCCCGGCAACTTCGTGCTCGGCGTGCTTCTGTCGTTCATCGTGCCAGCGGTGACGGAGCCCTACTGGCCCAACCGTGCCCGGCTGAGCCGCCCCATGCTGGGCGTCACCTATGTGCTCATCGTGCTGTGGGATATCGTCATCGCCAATGTCGAGGTGGCGCTGATCGTGCTGTTCAAGCCTCGCGACAAGATCCACTCGCAATGGGTGACGGTGCCGCTGGAGCTGACTTCGCCCGAGGCGATCACCGTGCTCGCCGGCACCATCACGCTGACGCCCGGCACCGTGACGGCCATGCTTTCGGCCGATGCGAGCTGTCTGTTGGTGCATTGCCTGCACACGGATGACCCCGATGGCGTGCGCGACGCCATCAAACACCGCTACGAGCGCCGGTTGAAGGAGCTGTTCGCATGATCGACTACGCCCTCTGGTTCGCTTTCGCCTGCTTCGGCGTGGGCCTGCTCTTCACACTCTGGCGCGTCATCCGGGGCCCGCATTCGGCCGACCGAATCCTCGCGCTCGACACGATGGTCATCAATTCCATCGGCCTTCTGGTGATCTACGGCATCTTCATCGGCCAGCAGGTCTATTTCGAGGCTGCCATGCTGATCGCCATGGTCGGCTTCGTCTCCACCGTCGCCTATTGCCGCTTCCTGCTGCGCGGCGACATCATCGAGTGAGGCTCTGATGGACCTGGACCTGATCGTCGAAATCCTCGTCTCGTTCTTCCTCGTCGTCGGCGGGCTCTTCGCGCTGGTCGGCAGCTTCGGGCTGGTGCGGCTGCGTGAATGCATGCAGCGCCTGCACGCGCCGACCAAGGCCACCACCCTGGGCATCGGCGGGGTGCTGATTGCCTCGATGATCTACTTCGGCTTCTCCGACGATCAGGTGTCGTTCCACGAGCTCTTGATCACCATCTTCCTGTTCCTCACCGCGCCGCTGACAGCGAATTTCATCGCCAAGGCCTATCTCGTGCACCGCGTCGAAGAGAGCGATCTGCCGCCGACGGGCACCAAATACGGCTGGGCGATCTATCACGACCCGCCGAAAGACCCGGCAGATCTCTGAGCCTCCCCATTTTCGGCGGGTGCCGAAGGGGGAGGCGCAAGGCTAGTCTGGCCGCGGGGCGCGTGGGTCGGATGGTCTTGAGGAACGAGACGCATGGCGATTTACGGATTGCGCCCGCACCGCGTGGTCGCGCGCGCCCTGTCCATCGAAGAGACGGGCAGCGAGGGTGATGACACCTTCGACGGTACGGCGGAAAATGACATCTATACAGGCCTCGCCGGCAACGACCTGATCTACGGGCTTGCCGGTTTCGACATGCTCTACGGCGGCCTGGGCTCTGACACTCTCTACGGCGGCCACGATATCGATATCCTCTATGGCGGCGCCGACGGGGATTATCTGTCGGGCGACGGTGCGATGGACATGCTGGTGGGGGAAGATGGCGACGACACGCTCTATGGCGGCGAGGCGCTGGATTACCTGCTCGGCGGCGACGGCTTCGACTACCTCGACGGCGGCGACGGCACCGATATCCTCAGCGGCGGCGATGGCACTGACACGCTGATCGGCGGCGCCGATCGCGACACGCTCATCGGCGATCGCGGTGGCGACTTTCTTTACGGCGGCACCGGCAATGACAGGCTCTCAAGCCTCGGCGGTGACGATGAGGCCTATGGCGGCGACGGTGACGACGAGGTGCTCGGCCATTCGGGCGACGACGAGCTCTACGGCGGCGCGGGGAACGATACCTTCAGCGGCGGCGACGGCACCGACCAGATCGCGGGCGGCGATGGCGACGACGACATCAGCGCCGATAACGGCCGCGACTTTGCCTTCGGCGGCGATGGGCTCGACACGATGTATGGCGGCAACGACGACGACACGATGTACGGCGGCGCCGGGATCGACGAACTCTATGGCGGCGATGAGCGTGACGAGCTCTATGGCGATGCCGGCAACGACTACATCGAGGGCGGCGCATCGCAGGACACGTTCTACGGCGGGGCGGGCAGGGACATTTTGCTTGGCGATGCCGGCAACGACACGATGACCGGCGGCGCCGATGGCGACTTCTTCGCCTTCGTGATCGGCGTCGACCAGATCGAGGATTTCGACACCAGCGAGGACATGCTCGTGATCTTCCGCTCTGCCTGGGGCGGCGGCGACCGGACTGCGAGTGAGATACGAGATTTGGCGCGGGACGTGCCTGATGGCGTTCAGTTCGAGCTGGGGCTGGGCAACAAGATCCTGCTTGTGGGGCTCGACATGGAGGATGTGAGGGACATCACCTTCTACTTCCTCTGAGCCGTGCCCTGCGCCAGCCTGCCGTTGCAAAAGCGCCAGCGCGGGCGCGGCCATTCGATTGCCATCTATCGCTTTGTTGACCGGTCGCGGGCTGGCCAGTAGCGCTGCTTTTAACCAAGGATGCCAGCACAAGGCACATCCGGCCAGGGGGCGGCCGCCGTTAACAAGGAGCAGCAGGTCATGACCATGCGCAAGTCGTCCATCCTCGTCGATCCCGCCCTGGTGGGCGCCCTCGCGGGCCCGGCCTATGCCGGCATTTCCGCCACGCCCACCGAGGGCGACGACAGCATCAACGGCACACCCGGCGACGACGTCATCGACATGCTGGGCGGCGACGATACCGTCTATGGCGGCGGCGGCTCTGACCGGCTGAGCGGCGACGACGGCAACGACACCATCGTCGGCAACAACGCCTATACCGATACCGACGCGATCGACGACGGGCAGGGCGACACGCTCTTCGGCGGCGCCGGCAACGACAAGATCTACATGGGGCCGGGCGATGACCTGGTCGACGCCGGCTACAACGACGATTCCGTATTCGATGCCGGCGGCTCCGATTACGTGCATCTCGGCGGCGGCAACGACTGGCTGCAGGACTACGGTACCGAAGGGAACAACACCTTCTTCGGTGACGATGGCGACGACTGGATCGGCGTCGATGCCGGCAAGAACGTCATCCGCGGTGGTGACGGGCGCGACATGCTGTTCGGCGGCTCGGGCTCTGACGATATCAACGGCGCCGCCCAGAAAGACACGATCTACGGGGCTGACGGCAACGACACGCTCGGCGGCGGCGATGGCAACGACGTGATCTACGGCGGTAACGGCAACGACAAGATCAGCGGCAATGCCGGTGGCGACATCCTGTACGGCGACCGCGGCGATGACCGGATCTATGGCGGCCTGAATGCCGATACGCTCTATGGCGGTGGCGGCAACGACTTCATGAAGGGCACCAACGGCGACGACAGCATCGACGGCGGCTCCGGGCGCGACAAGATGTTCGGCAACGATGGCGACGACATCATGCGCAACGGCGAATCCATGATGGGTGGCAATGGCGACGACACCATCTTCGTCAGCGACAAGGCCGACGTCTACGGCGGCTATGGAGACGACCGAATCTTCCTGGATGGGGGGCTTGACAGCCGCGTTCAGGGCAATTCCGGCGCCGATACCTTTATTTTACGAACAAACGGCGCTTCGAACGTTTACGGCAACGGCGGCGACGACTGGTTCGAGGTGAAGAGCGGCGGTTATTCGCGCGTTCAGGGCGGCCGCGGCGAGGACACCTTCATCATCCGCGCCGCCGATGGGCTGGTCGCCGTGGGCGGCGGGGAAGACGACAGTTTCACCTCGCTCTACGGCAAATCCACCGTCTCGGGGCAGGGCGGGATCGACGAATTCTTCTATAAAGGCGGCGACATGGCGATCACCGACCTTTGGGCCGGGCACGAGACCGTGCGCGTGAAACTGACGCCGCTCGGCAGCTACGAAGGCACCGATCAGGCCGGCGATTTCGTCAGCTTCAACTTCGGCGACGGCAATCGTCTGACGCTCTATGGCTACGACGATATCGACACGGCTTTGGCGCAGCTGCTCTTCGTCTGACTTAGCGTAAGCACCCCCCGAATCCTGCCTGTTCCAAGGGCTTTGGCCCGCTTCTTCGGCATTTCTCCGGGTGACCCGGTTGCAATACTCGAAGCGCTTTGGAATGTTATGGGCAATTGCTGCGGAAAGCGGCAGGGCTGGGTTCGCTCGGCCTTCTCAACGGATAACACGGGGAGATCGCCTTGGACGGAACAGGAAGCGCAGACGCATTTGTAGCTTTTGAGCGTGTGCAGAAGAGCTACGACGGCGACACGCTTGTGGTCAAAGACCTCAACCTGTCGATGCCGCGTGGAGAGTTTCTCACCATGCTCGGCCCGTCGGGCTCGGGCAAGACGACCTGCCTGATGATGCTGGCCGGCTTCGAGACCGCCACCCACGGCGAGATCAAACTCGACGGCCAGTCGATCAACAACATCCCGCCGCACAAGCGCGGCATCGGCATGGTCTTCCAGAATTACGCCCTCTTCCCGCATATGAGCGTGGCCGAGAACCTCTCGTTCCCGCTCGAAGTGCGCAAGATCGGCAAGAGCGACCGCGAGGCCAAGGTCAAGCGCGCGCTCGACATGGTGCAGATGGGCGAGTTCGGCGGCCGCCGGCCCGGCCAGCTTTCCGGCGGTCAGCAGCAGCGCATCGCGCTGGCCCGCGCGCTGGTGTTCGAGCCCGAACTCGTGCTGATGGACGAACCCCTCGGCGCGCTCGATAAGCAGCTGCGCGAGCACATGCAGTTCGAGATCACGCGCCTGGCGCACCAGCTTGGCATCACCACCGTCTACGTCACGCACGACCAGACGGAGGCGCTGACGATGTCTGACCGCGTCGCCGTGTTCGACGATGGCCGCATCCAGCAGCTGGCCCCGCCAGACAAGCTCTATGAAGAGCCCGAGAATACCTTCGTCGCCCAGTTCATCGGCGAGAACAACACGCTGCTCGGCAAGGTCGAGGAGATCCAGGGCGATACCTGCAAGGTGCGTCTGGAGAGCGGCGAGCTGATCCTCGCCAAGCCGGTGAATGTGAGTGAAGTCGGGGAGCGTACCCGCGTATCGATCCGCCCTGAGCGGGTCGAGATGAACATGGACCGCCTGCAGGAGGGTGCCTTTACCCTCAAGGCCGAGGTGCTGGAGTTCATCTACATGGGTGACATCTATCGCACCCGCCTGCGCGTCGCCGGCCACGAAGACTTCGTTATGAAAACCCGCAACGCCCCCGATCAGCCCCGGCTCAAACCCGGCCAGCAGATCGAGATCGGGTGGATGCCGGAAGATTGCCGAGCGCTCGAAGCCTGAGCGCCGGACAGGGTGAGGGTGCCCCCCGGCGGCGCCCTCAACAGACATACCCCGAGGCCGGAACCTGAAATACAGGGAGATTTACCGATGAAAAAGATGCTTATGATGTCCGCCACCGCCGTTGCCGCTCTTGGCACGACCGCCGTGGCGCAAGAGATGTCCAACGAGATGACGATCGTCAGCTGGGGCGGTGCCTACCAGGAAAGCCAGCTCCGCGCTTACGTCGAGCCCTATCTCGAGATGCATCCCGAAGTGGACGTGACCTGGGACGAGCGCTCGGGCGAGGCCGTGGCCAACCTGCGCGCCATGGACGAAGCCGGCAACATCACCTGGGACCTGGTCGACGTGACCGCCGCCGACGCCATGCGTCTGTGCGACGAAGGCCTGGCGATGGAAGTGGACTTCGACGAAGTCCTGGCCCCCGGCGACGATGGCTCCTCGCCCGAGGATGACTTCGGCGACATGCTGGTGAGCGATTGCTTCATTCCGCAGATCGCCTACTCGACGACCTTCGGCTACCGCACCGACGTGGAAGAATGGGGCGGCGAAGTGCCGACCGAAATCTGCGACGTGTTCGATACCGAAACGTTCCCCGGCCAGCGCAGCCTCGAGCAGCGCCCGATCGGCAACATGGAATGGGCCCTCTATTGCGACGGTGTCGCGATGGAAGACGTCTACGACATGCTCGAGACCGATGAAGGCCAGGAGCGCGCCTTCGCCAAGCTCGACACCATCAAGGACGATGTCGTCTGGTGGACGGCCGGCGCCGACACGCCGCAGCTTCTCGCCGACGGCGAAGTGGTGATCGGCTCGACCTACAACGGTCGTCTGTTCAGCCTGATCGAAGAGCAGGACCAGCCCGTCGCCATGCTCTGGGACGCCCAGATGTATGACCTCGACGGCTGGATCATCCCCGAGGGTCTCGACGACGCCACGCTCGCCCGCGTGAAGGACTTCCTGTACTTCGCTACGGATACGCAGCGTCTGGCCGATCAGGCCCAGTACATCTCCTACGGTCCGGCCCGTGCCTCTTCGGCGCCGCTGGTCAGCACGCACGCCGATCTCGGCATCGAGATGGCGCCGCACATGCCGACCAACCCGGAGAACGCGTCGAACTCCTTCGTCTACGCCTACACCTGGTGGGCTGACTACCGCGACGACATCGACGCCAAGTTCCAGGCCTGGCTCGCGCAATAAGCGAGGCTTCGCGGCCATCCGGCCGTGACCTGACCTAGCAAAGCGGCGGGCGGAGCCCCTCGGCCCCGCCCGCCACCGCCGAAACGGGAGAGATTATGAGCGACCAGACGGCATCCGGGCGCCCTGAAAGCCCTCAAACCCCCGTCGCAGCCGTGCCAGGGGGCGAGGTGACCGACCGGGAGAGTGACGGCCCGATGCTGGCCGCTGACGGCAAGCCGCTGAAGGTGAGCCTGTCCCGTGCGCTCCGCCGCGAGAAGCTGAGGGCGCTGATGCTGATTGCGCCGCTGCTGGTGTTCATCATCGTCAGCTTCGCCGCACCGATCGTGGATATGCTCTTCCGCTCGGTTCAGAACGATATCGTTGCCGATACGCTGCCGCGCACTGTGGTGGCGCTGAGCAACGACCCGCTTGAAGACGGGGTCCCCACCGAGGAGACCTTCGCGCAATTCTACACAGACCTTTGGGCCGCCGAAGAACGCAAAGAACACACGCGCCTCGGCAGCCGCCTCAACTACGAGATGTCGGGCCTGTCCTCGCTCTTCCGCGGCACCGGCCGCTCTGTGGGGCGCTTCGACACCGACATCTATACCGACCAGTTCGAAGAGGCCGATGCCGCCTTCGAAGACCCGGCCGCCTGGGCCTCGTGGATGGACGACAGCGCGATCCGCGACGCCCTGCCCCTGACGGCCGATGCCTACGACACTTGGGCCGACATCACGGTGACCGTGGATGAGGACGTCCCGGCAGAGGAAGACCCCGCAGACGTCGTCTACACCGCGCTCTATCGCGACCTCGCGGCTGGCGCGACGCCGCCCGCGCCTTTCCCGCAGGTGGATGTGTCCGGCTTCGAGACCGTCTCGATCCGCGAGCTCTTCATCGAGGAAGACGAGGATTGGGCCGACCCCGAAGTCTGGTCGACCATTCTGGCCTACAGCCCGCGCTATACCGAGGGCTATTTCCTGAACGCCGTGGACCTGCAGGACACCGGCGACGGTGTCGAGATGCGCCCCGAAAGCCAGCGTGTCTACATGACGCTGTTCGTGCGGACGCTCTGGATGAGCCTCGTCATCACCTTCTCCTGCATCCTGCTGGCCTATCCGGTCTCGTTCCTGCTGGCCACGCTGCCGGCGAGGCACGCGAACCTTCTGATGATCCTCGTGCTGCTGCCGTTCTGGACATCGCTTTTGGTGCGAACCTCGGCCTGGAAGGTGCTGTTGCAGAACCAGGGGGTTATCAATGACGTGCTGGTCTGGATAGGCATCGTCTCGGATGCCAACCGATTGGCGCTGATCAACAATGCCACCGGCACGATCATCGCCATGACGCATATCCTGCTGCCCTTCATGATCCTGCCGCTATATTCGGTGATGAAGACCATCCCGCCCAGCTACATGCGCGCCGCGCGCAGCCTTGGCGCGAAGGACTGGACAGCCTTCTGGCGCGTGTGGTTCCCGCTCTCTGTGCCGGGCATTGGCGCGGGCTCGATCCTCGTCTTCATCATGTCGATCGGCTACTACATCACGCCGGAAATCGTGGGTGGCACCAAAGGTGTCTTCATCTCGAACCGGATCGCCTACCACATCTCGACCTCGCTGAACTGGGGCCTGGCCGCGGCGCTGGGGACCATCCTGCTGGTCGTCGTGCTGGCGCTGTACTGGGTCTACGACCGGCTGGTCGGCATCGACAATGTGAAGCTGGGATGAGTGCCATGATGGATCACACGCAATTTCAGCTTCTCAATGGAGGACGGACATGAGCGCTATTCCCCCCTATGCCTCCACGGGCCAGAGGGTCTGGCACTACGGCTTTCGTGTCATCTGCGGGCTGGTGTTCTTCTTCCTGATCGCGCCGATCATGGTGATCGTGCCGCTGTCTTTCAATGCGGAGAACTTCTTCACCTTCACGCCGGAGATGCTGCGCCTCGACCCCGAAGGCTATTCGCTGAAGCACTACCAGGACTTCTTCACGAACCCGAACTGGCAGGGCCCGCTCTGGAACTCGCTGAAGATCGCCCCGGCGGCGACGCTGCTGTCGGTGTCGCTGGGCACGCTGGCGGCCATCGGCCTCAGCCAGCCGCATGTGCCGTTCCGCCGGGCGATCATGGCGATGCTGATCTCGCCGATGATCGTGCCGCTGATCATCTCGGCCGCCGGCATGTACTTCTTCTATTCGCGCATCGGCCTGCAGGGCACCTATGTAGGCGTCGTTCTGGCCCACGCCGCGCTCGGCATTCCCTTCGTCATCATCACGGTGACGGCGACGCTGGTAGGCTTCGACAATTCGCTGACGCGGGCTTCGGCCAATCTGGGCGCCAATCCGGTGACGACCTTCTTCAAGGTGCAGATGCCGCTGATCCTGCCCGGCGTGATCTCGGGTGGTCTCTTCGCCTTCATCACCTCGTTCGACGAGGTGGTCGTGGTGCTGTTCGTCGGCTCCGCCAGCCAGAAGACGCTGCCATGGCAGATGTTCACGGGCCTGCGCGAGCAGATCTCGCCGACGATCCTGGCGGCGGCGACGGTGCTGATCACGATCTCGGTGCTGCTGCTGGCCACGCTGGAGATCCTGCGGCGCCGGTCGGAGCGCCTGCGCGGGCTAAGCCCGGGCTGAGATTGAGGGGACGGGTGGGTATGTAGCCTGTCCGTCCTGCCCCCAACGTCACCGCTCTTTGCCGGGCGCGGAATGAAGGCCTTCAGGCCGACGCGCGAGCGCCGGCCCGTCCCGGCGGGCTGGCGCTTTGGTGAAGGCGGTGCCGAGCTCTCCGCTGGTAGGGGCGTGGCCGGCATAAGGCGCTGTAGCGGGTAGAGAGGGGCGCCACCCCATGGGCCGGCGTGCGAGGTTGCTGCCTGAGGCGGGCGGTCTTGCCGCCTACGGCAACAGTTGCAACCAGGCCGATGCGGTGAAGATCGACAGACCAGTCGCGATCAGCACCGACGAGGCCGCCACCCTCCGCGCGGCACCATACATGTTCGCGAAGAGATAGGCGTTCACCCCCGGTGCCATCGCCGCCGTCACCACTGCCGAGCGGTAGGCCTCGACATCCAGCCCGAACCAGCGGCCCAGCCCGAAGGTTACCGCCGGATGCACGATCAGCGACAGGGCCGAGACATAGAGGATCGTCCGCATGTCGCCCTCGGGCCGGTAGCGGAACAGCACCCCGCCAAGCCCGAACAAAGCCGCCGGCAACGCTGCACGCACCATCAGGTCGAGCGCGTCGGCGAGGATCGTCGGCAGCGTCAGGCCCGAGAGGTTCACGGCCAGCCCCAGAAGAATGCCCACCACCAGCGCATTGCGGAACATCGCGCGCAGAACCTTCGCTGGCAGCCGCGCCAGGCTCTCGCCCCGCGCCTTGGCCAGCTCCATCGCCGTGATGCCGATGGCATAGAGCGAGGGCGCGTGGATCGAGATGATGGCGAGGTTTGCCTGCAGCGCATCGGGGCCATAGGCGCGCTCGGTGATCGGCAGGCCGAGGAGCAGCGAGTTGGAGAAGAGCGCGACGAAGCCGATGGCCACCGCGTCTTCCCAGTTCCGCTTGAAGATCAGCCGCGCGCCGAGCAGCCCCAGCGCGAAGCTGGTGAGCGCGCCGGCATAGAAGGCGATCAGCATCGGCGCTTCGAAATGCGCCGAAAGGTCGAGCGTGGAGATGCCGCGGAACAGCAGGCAGGGGATGGCGAAGCCCTGAGCGAAGCGCATCAGCCCGTCGATATGGTCGTCGTTCAGAAACCCGCGCCAACGTGCCACCCATCCGAACGCCAGCACGATGAAGACCGGCAGGATGACCGGCAGCGAGGTCATCATGGGCCGGCGTCCAGCTCCAGCTCCAACCCGTCATAGGCGGCCGAGATATGGTCGGGCGTCTCCGCCTCCAGCGCCGCATGGTCGAGATCGACATGCATGTTGGTCAGCACCGCTCTCTGAGGTTTGGCGCGCGCGATCCATTCCAGCGTTTGCTCCAGATGGGCATGGCTGGGGTGGGGCTTGCGGCGGAGGGCATCGACGATCAGGCAGTCGAGGCCTGAGAGGCGCGGCCAGACGCGCTCGGGGATGCCGTTCACATCCGGCAGATAGACCAGCCCACCGATGCGGAAGCCAAGAGCGGTGATGTCGCCGTGCTGCACGCGCAGCGGCTCGAAGCTGAGGGTCCCGCCCGCGCCACTCACCGTGAAGGGCGCCTCGATCAGGTTCAGATCGCAGATTGGCGGATAGGACGAGCCCTCGGGCGTCGCGAAGACATAGGAGAAGCGCTCGAGCAGCATGTCGGAGGTCTGCCCGTCGGCCCAGACCTGCATGCGCCGCCGGGTGTTGAAGACGATCATGCGCAGATCGTCGATGCCATGCACATGGTCGGCATGCGGGTGAGTGTAGACCACCGCATCCAGCGCGCCCACGCCGGCAGCCAGCAGCTGCGCCCGCATGTCGGGCGAGGTGTCGATCAGCACGCGGGTTACGCCGCCCTCATCCTCGCGCGTCAGCAGGATCGAGCAGCGGCTGCGGGTGTTCTTGGGGTTTTCGGGGTCGCAATCGCCCCAATGGCCACCGAGCCGCGGCACCCCGCCGGACGAGCCGCAACCGAGGATGCGTACCGTCAGCCGCGCCATCAGGCGGCTTTCGCGAAGATGCGGTGGAAGTTCTCGGTCGTCTGCGCGGCGAAATCTTCGGGGCTCAGGCCGAAGACCTCGGCGCCCACCTTAGCGGTCTCGGCCACGAAGGCCGGCTCATTGCGCTTGCCGCGATGGGGCGGCGGGGCGAGATAGGGGCTGTCGGTTTCTACCAGGATGCGCTCAAGCGGCGCCTTGGCGAAAATCTCGCGCAGATCCTTGCTGCGCGGGAAGGCCGCGATGCCCGACATCGAGAGATAGCCGCCGATCGCCAGCGCCCGCTCCGCCAGCTCGGGGCTGGAGGAGAAGCAATGCATCATCAAGGGGTAGGGGGCGCGGGCAAAGCCCTCTTCCAGGATCGCGGCCATGTCGCTATCGGCGTCGCGAGCATGGATGATGAGCGGCAGCTGGGTTTCCTGCGCGGCCTCGATATGGATGCGCAGCGAGGTCTTCTGCACCTCGGCGCTCTCGGCGGTGTAGTGATAATCGAGCCCCGTCTCGCCGATGCCGACGAACTTGGGGTGGCGGGCCAGCTCGACCAGCTCGTCCACGCTGACCAGCGGCACCTCATGGGCACTCATCGGGTGGGTGCCGGCGGCGTAATAGACGGTGTCATTCGCCTCGGCGATGGCGCGCACGGCGGGTTCACGGTCGAGCCGGGTACAGATCGTCACGAGTTTGCCCACGCCGGCATCCCGTGCCCGCGCGAGGAGGTCTTCGACCTCACCCTCGAAATCGGGAAAGTCGAGATGGCAATGAGCGTCGACGAGCATGAAGATCCGATGGCTGGAGCGTGAGTTTCAGGCCGCGGCGCGCGCCGCCTCTTCGATCCTGAAAAGCATATCGAGGATCAGCGAGGGAGGGTCAAGGTTGACCGCCCGCGCGGCGCGGACGCGGGCGCTCAGATGCTGGCCGAGGTCGGCCCATCCGCGCGCCGCCCGGTCATGCGGCGACAGGCGGGCGAGCAGCCTCGCCTCGCCCGGTGCGCCCTGCGTTTCGGGCTCGCCGACCAGGCCGGCGCGGGCGGCGCGGGCGAGGAACAGGTCGATCAGGCCGAGCGCCAGCTCGAAGCGCCCCTCGGCCCCGCGCGCGCCGACCTTCTCGGCGAAGGCGATGGCGGCGGCGCGGTCGAAACCGGGTATGCCCTCGAACAGGCGCACGATCTCGGCATAGAGCTGCAGGCCATCGTCGGCGACAAGGCGCACGGCCCGGCCAGCCGAGCCGCCTGCAAGCACCGCCAGGGCCTCGGGCGCATCGGTGGTGACGCCCTGTTCGGCGAGGACGGCGGCCAGATCCTCGGCGCCGAGCGGCTCCAGCCGCAGCATGCGGCAGCGCGAGCGGATGGTGGGCAGAAGGCGGGCGGGCTGGTGCGAGATCAGCAGCAGGGTGGTGCGGGCCGGCGGCTCCTCCAGCTCCTTCAGCACGGCATTGGCGGCGGTGACGTTCATGTCGTCGGCCGCATCGACGATCACCACCCGGCGCCCGCCATCGGTGCTGGAGAGGTGGAAGAAGCTCTTGAGCTTGCGCACGTCCTGCGCGCGGATCTCGGCCGACAGCCGGTCGCCCTTGTCGTTCGGGCCGCGCTTGACGACGGCAAGCCGCGGGTGGGCAGCGGCGCGGATCAGGCGGGCATCGGGGTGGTCAGCGGGCAGGCCGAGGGCAGGGTCCTCGCCGAAAAGGCCTGCCTTGGGCGTCTCGCCGGAGAGCAGGGTGCCCGCCATCCGGTAGGCGAAGGTGGCCTTGCCGATGCCCTCCGCCCCCGTGATCAGCCAGCCGGAATGCAGCCGGCCAGAGGCGATGGCCCCGGCGACCGCCGCCTCGGCCTCGGCATGGCCGTGCAGAGCCGTCGCCTCACGGGGGTGGGCGGCGCCCTCCACCTGGGTCGGGTCTGGCAGATCGGCGGGGTCGGGCATGGGCGGCTTTCGGCAGGGCGGGGCGCGTGGGGGAGCGTATGGGGAAACCGGGCGGTGGGAAAGGCGGGGAGCGCCTCGTAGGGCGGGCTTCAGCCCGCCATCGCCAGAGCCGCCTTCGCCGCGCTGAGCACATCCGCCGCGATCGCCTCTTCGGGCCGGTTCGCGTCGATCACCCGAAAGCGCTCTGGCGCAGCATCGGCGAGGGCCAGGAAGCCCGCCCGCGCCCGCTCCTGCATCTCGAGACCGAACCCCTCGAAGCGCAGCTCGCCGCCGCGCTTCAGGCCGCGGGCCAGCGAGGTGGCGGGGTCGGCGTCTAGAAGGAAGGTCACATGCGGCTCGATCCCGATCATCAGATCGTGGAGGGCGTCGACCTTGGCGATAAGGTCTCCGCGCGTCAGCCCCTGATAGACGCGGGTGGAATCGGCGAAGCGGTCGCAGATCACCAGTTTGCCCTCCTCCAGCGAAGGGCGGATCAGCCGCTCCAGATGGTCGCGGCGGGCGGCGGTGAAGAGCAGGATCTCGGTCTCGGGTGACCAGCGATCCTGCGCACCGGTCAGCACCAGCTCTCGGATCGCCTCGGCGCCCGGCGCGCCGCCCGGCTCGCGCGTCAGCACCGGCTCGTGGCCCTCGGCTGCCAGCGCGGCAGCCAGACGCCGCGCCTGGGTGGATTTGCCCGAGCCGTCGATGCCCTCGAAGGTGAAGAAGCGCCCCGGGGCGCGCGTGCCGGCTGCCATGGCCCTCAGGCGCCGTCGGCCGGGGCAGGCGCGGCGGCAGCTGTCTCGTCGCTGTACGGCACCTCGAGAGAGGCGCCATTGCCGAAGGCCGGCTCCAGCTCCGCCGCCGCCTGCGGGGCGAAGCGGTTGAGCAGCACGAGCCCCGCGATGCGCAGCCGCTCGCCGAAGCCGCCGCGCGCCACGGCGCGCTCGGCCACCAGCGGCAGGCGCACCTCGCTCAGGCCCTCGCGGGTGACGACCAGCTCGCCCAAGACCTGGCCCTCGGTGATCGGCGCCTCGACCGGCTGCTGCCAGATCGCCTCGATCTCGGCCTCGCCGCCGCCGGTCACCGGCATCAGCAGGGTCAGATCGTCCTCCAGCACCAGCCCGACTTCGGACTGCGCGCCCATCCAGACGCTGGCGGCGGCGATGCGGGTGCCGGCCTCGGCCAGCGACGCTTCGGAGAATTGCCGGAAGGCCCAGTTGGTGATGCGCTCAGCCTCTTCCCGGCGCTGCTCCTGCGTGTCGAGCCCGGTGATCACGAAGATGATGCGCCGGTCGCCCTGCTTGGCAGAGCCGACAAGCCCGTAGCCCGCCTCGGAGGTATGGCCGGTCTTCAACCCGTCGGCCCCGATGCCCAGCCCGAGGATCGGGTTGCGGTTCTGGCTGTTGGAGGGGACGCGCCCGTCGAACAGGAATTCCTGCTCGGCGAAGAGCGGGTAGAAGGTGGGAAAGTCGCGGATGATATGGTCGGCAAGGCGGCCAAGGTCATGCGCCGTCATCCGGTGGCCCACGGCAGGCCAGCCGTTGGAATTGGCGAAGGTTGAGCCGGTCATGCCAAGATCGGGCGCCCGCTCTGTCATCATCCGCGCGAAACCGGCCTCTGACCCATCGGGGCTGAGCGCTTCGGCCAGCACGCAGGAGGCGTCGTTGCCGGAAAGGACGATCACGCCGCGAAGCAGGTCTTCCACCTTGGCGCGCTCGCCGGAGCGCAGGAACATCGACGAGCCGTCGTAGGCCGAGCAATGCTCCGACACGAGCAGCTCTTCGGTGACCGACAGGCGCCCGGCGCCGATGGCTTCGAAGGCGAGATAGAGCGTCATCAGCTTCGACATCGAAGCCGGCGGGATCGGCGTGTCGGCATCCTTCGACAGCAGCACCGTCTCGGAGGTCTGGTCATAGACCCAGGCGGCGCGGGCCGGCGTGTCGAACGCCTGGGCCAGCGCCGGCGCGGCGCTGAGGCCGAGCGTGGCGGCCAGGCCACCGGCCAGCGTCCCGCGCAGCAAGCGGGCCGGGCGCATCCGGCGGCCAAAGGTGATTGCAGCGGCTATCGGGCGTCTCATCGCATCTTCCCTCTCAAGTCGCGGCCATGTCGGCCTGCAGGGGGCGGGGCGTCGGGCGCCCCGCGGCCCGGGCGTCAATTGCGGGTGAAATAGGCGTCGGTAAAGCCGAGCCCCTTCACCGTTTCGAGATCGGCGGCGCGCTCGCTCTCGCTGGCCGCGGGGCCGACGATGACCCGCCAGAAAGTCGTGCCCTGGCTCGATTGCTCGACGACCCGCGCCTCCAGCCCGTTCGAGCGCATCGCGGTGGCAGCGTTGCCGGCATTCGCCTCGACCGAGAAGATGCCGATCTGGATATAGGGCCGGTCGAGGCTGGAGCTCGCCGCGGGCGCGGCCATGGGGGAAGGCACGGCGGCGGCGGGCGCCGGGGCAGGGGCCGCCAGCGCGCCATCGAGCTCGGCGGTGGTGATCTCGCCCTCGGCCTCGTCGAGCAGCGCCTCGGGCGCCGTCGCATCGGTGGGCGCGGGCTCAGAGGCCGCCTCGCGCCGCAGAGCGGTGACGTTCAGCATCGCCGGCGCGCCGGCGAGCATGCCAAGCGCATCGGCGGCATCGGAAGAGACCTGCAGCGCCGGCCCGACACTCTCGCGTTCGCGGCGGAACAGGGCCCCGATGACGAACTGGCCGTTTTCGGTATTCCGGATGATGACCCGCTCGGGATCGCTCACGTCAGGATGGGCCACCCAGACGCCGCCGAGGCTCGGCCGGCCGTCCCAGAGGCCTTCTTCGGTGACCTGAAAAACCTCTGGCGCCTCGACATCGATGTCGACAAGCTCTGTGGTGCCGCCCGCGGCGGGGGCTGCAGCGGCGCCCTCCTGCGAGGTCAGGAAGGCCGGCATCTGCAGACCCTCTTCGCATCCCGCAAGCCCGGCCATCATGGCCAGCGCCAGCCACACCCTGCGGCGTTCGGCCATGCCTGTCATCGATCCCCTCACGTCGTTCCGCCCTGCCTGCCTTGGCCCTGTCGCCAGCCTGCCCGCGAGGATCGTCGCGCCCCGCTTGGCCGGCTCTGCCGGCGGCCATGCTGCCGGCCTATGCGATCTGGCGGGCCTGCTCGCCCCTCTTACCCGGCCCGCCCGCTGCGGACGGCCCGGCCTTTGGCGCAGAGCATAGCGGCGCCGCCTGCGCAATGAAAGGCCACCCACGCGCCGCCTGCCTGTTTCCGCTGACGCTTGCGACTTGCAGCGGGCGGGGCGGAGCGCGATAAGCAGCCCCGCCGGAGGAGTGGCAGAGCGGTTGAATGCACCGGTCTTGAAAACCGGCGTGCGTGAGAGCGTACCGTGGGTTCGAATCCCACCTCCTCCGCCACCTGCCCCGCACAGTTTGTGATCTGCCGCTTTATGGCTGAAATCTTCCCAGATTTCGGGGCTCTTGCGGCGCGTAGCCAATTAAGAGACCGGATCTGCGGCCGTCTAGGCCCCCCGATCCTCCTCCAAGTCTCAAATCGCTGATGGCCTCGGCGCGGTTTTTGCACCGGCGAATTGCGCGCGAAGTTGGCGTGCGGAAAGGCATAAAATAACAATGACTTACAGAGAGATTCCCTAAGTAAAGGAACAGAGAAACCGCTCTTCTAGGCGTCTAGATCAGCCTAGGCCGGATCACCGGCCCCCGCCACCAGCCTCTCCTCCGTGCCCGTGCCCGTGCCCGAACCCGATATGTAGCGGGCGACGGCAGGGGAGGCTCGGAAGTGCTGGCCTCGGCAGAGTCGGCCCTTCGCGACGGCGCGGCTGGCCTTCCGAGAGTCCCTGAACCGAGCATCCCGGCAACCGCGGATTCACACTGCCTAAAAGTCAGCCTAATCGCCCGATTTCGCCTCTTTGGCACTCAAACCGCCGGCCCGCGCCCCCGCCTCGCCTTGACCGCGCGCGGCTGTAGGCGTGGCGTCTACCACCGACGGACAGATCTGCTGCAGGACGAATTCATGGGCGAATACAAGACACTCCGATCCGACCACCGACTGGCGGAGCGGGCCGCCCCCGTTCCCCAGCGTCACTCAGGCCGGGCCCTGCTGGTCACCGGCGGCGCCAGCGGCATCGGGCGCGCCGTGGCCGAGAGACTGGTCGCCGAGGGAGCCAGCGTCATGATCGCCGACCTGCCCTCCGACCGCCTGACCGGCACCGCCGAGGAGATCGGCGCGCAAGCCGTCGCCTGCGACGTGGCCGATCCCGACGCGATCGCGACGGCCATGGCCGAGGTGGCCGCCAAGCTCGGCCCCCTCGACGGCCTCGTGAACTGCGCCGCCATCGTGCGCCATACCGACCCGCTGGAGATCCCGCGCGAGGATTGGGAGCTGCAATACAGGGTCAACGTCTTCGGCGCCTACGACATGGCCGTCGCCGCCGCCAAGATGATGATCGACGCCGGCAAGCCCGGCGCCATCGTCACCCTTGCCTCCGAGGCGGGCAAGAAGGGCCATCTCGACAGCCTCGCCTATTCCAGCTCCAAGGCCGCCGTCATCTCGTGGACGCGCATCCTCGCCGCCCGGCTGGCGCCGCATGACATCAACGTCAATTGCGTCTGCCCCGGCGGAGTCGCGACGCCCATGCTGCGGCAGGTGGCGGAGGATTACAGCAAGGTCACAGGGGAGGACCCCGAGGCCGTCTTCTCGCAGATGACCATGCCCCAACTCGGCCGCCACATCGCGCCCGCCGAGGTGGCCGCCGTCATCTCCTTCCTGCTGACGGACGACGCCATGCTCGTGCGCGGGCAGGCCATCAACGCCGATGCCGGCGACACGCCCTACTGACCCCTCCCCAAGGCTCACTCGACAAGGATACCCCTGATGAAATTCCCCCTCGCTGCCGCCTCCCTCCTCGCCCTCTCCGCGCCCCTCGCCGCGCAGGAGTACCAGTCGATCATCTACGTCTCGCCCAACCCGGTGGGCATCAACGACTTCCTGCAGCTCGGCGCCGACGGCACGATGCGCATCGCCGAGGAGATGGGGCTCGAGGCGAAGATCTTCGAAAGCTCCGACCCCACGGTGAAGCTGCAGAACCTCGAGGCCGCCGCGCAGGAAGCCGACATCGTCGTCGCCATCACCTTCGAGTTCGACGAGATCCTCGCCGACGTGGCGCGTGACTACCCCGAAACGCAGTTCCTGCAGGTCGACAGCTGCACGCCCGATGCGCCCGAGAACGTGCATTGCTCGGTCTTCCGCGAATACGAGACGGCCTTCCTCGCCGGCGCCGTGGCGGCGCTGACCTCCGAGACGGGCACGATCGGCGCCATCGGCGCGCTCGATATCCCATTCATCCACCGCTACACCGACGCCTTCATCGCCGGCGCCGAGCATGTCATGCCCGAGATCGAGGTGGCGCCGACGCTCTGGATCGGCGGCGACAACCCCTTCGCCGACCCGGCGCGCGGCCAGCAGCGGGCCACGATCATGGCCTCGGGCGGCGCCGACCGCATCCTGACGGCGGCCTCGGGCACCAATGGCGGCGTCTTCCGCGCGCTGGAGGATTTCCCCGGCGCGGCGGGCTTCGGGGTGGACATCAACCAGTGCCTGCAGGCGCCGGGCGTGGTGATGGACAACGTCGAGAAGAACACCGACATCGTGGTCGAGATGGGCGTGCGCGGCATCATCGAGGGCACCCAGCCCGCCGTCGTGGCGCTGGGCCTTGCCGACGAGGGCATGACGCTCACCAGCCTCAAGCCCGGCGTCGAGGACAGCGAGTGCCTCATCGCCGACTACCCCGAGGTGATCGAGCAGGTCGCCGCGCTCCGCGACCAGATCGTCGCGGGCGAGCTGGAGGTCGCCGACCCGATGCAGATGGCCGAGTAAGCCGGAATGCAATGGGAGCTCGAAACCATCGGCGTGACCAAGCGCTTCGGCCCGGTCACCGCCAACGAGGGCGTGGACCTGCGCGTGAAGAAGGGCGAGGTCCATGCCGTGATGGGAGAGAACGGCGCGGGGAAATCCACCCTGATGTCGATGCTCTACGGGCTCCTCCAGCCGGATGACGGCGAAATCCTCATCGCGGGGCGGCAGGTGCATTTCACCTCCGCCCTCGATGCCATCGGCCACGGGCTCGGCATGGTCCACCAGGCGTTCCAGCTCTTCGAGGAGCTGACGGTCTGGGAGAACATCGTGATGGGCGCCGAGCCGGCCCCCCGCGGCTTTCTCGATCGGCGCCGGGCCATCGCATCCGTCGCTGGGCTCGCCGAGCGCTATGACCTCAAGGTTGACGTGACACAGCGGGTGCGCGATCTCTCCGTCGGCATCCGCCAGCGGGTCGAAATCCTCAAGGCGCTCTACCGCGACGCGCAGATCCTCATTCTCGACGAGCCGACGGCCGTGCTCACCCCGCAGGAGCGCGACGGGCTCTTTGCCGTGATCCGCGCACTGCGCGACGACGGTCGCACGATCCTCTTCGTCACCCACAAGCTGCACGAGGTGATGGAGATCACCGACACCGTCACCGTCCTGCGGCAAGGCCGGGTGACCGAGCGGATGGCGACGAAGGAGAGCACGCCCGAGGCCATCATCACCGCCATGACCGGCCGCTCCGTCAGCCTCGACGTGGCCAAGGGCCCGGCGACGCCCGGCGAGACGGTGCTGGAGGTGGCGGGCCTCACGGTGGGGCAGGGGCCGAAGCCCGCCGTCGCCGATGTCTCCCTCACCGTGCGGGCCGGCGAGATCGTCGGCATCGCCGGGGTGGCGGGCAACGGGCAGAGCGAGCTGATCGAGGCCATCGCGGGCCTGCGCCCCGCCTCGGGCCGGGTCACGCTGAAGGGCAGGGACATCGCCTCCCTCCGCGT
Source organism: Pseudoroseicyclus sp. H15 (assembly GCF_054353345.1). Lineage (NCBI taxonomy): Bacteria > Pseudomonadati > Pseudomonadota > Alphaproteobacteria > Rhodobacterales > Paracoccaceae > Pseudoroseicyclus > Pseudoroseicyclus sp. H15. The sequence goes on along the minus strand of NZ_JBTHJE010000006.1, from coordinate 8,936 downwards.
GGCCGAGCGCCGCGAGGCGGGTCTCGCCTATATCCCCGAGGACCGCGCCGCCACCGGTACCGCCGCCGGCGCGACCGCCGCCGAGACGCTGCTGATGGGCCGGCAGGGCGACGCGGCGCTGGCGCGCGGCGGGCTCCTCAACCTTCCCGCCATTTCCGAGCGGGCACGCCGCCTGATCGCGCAGAACGACATCCGCATCTCCTCCGAGCGGGCGAAGGTCGGCACTCTCTCGGGCGGCAACCTGCAGAAGGTCGTCATCGCCCGCGAGCTCGATCACGAGGCGCCGCTGCTCATCGCCGAGCAGCCCACGCGCGGTGTCGACGTGGGCGCCATCGAGGCCATTCACGCCCGCATCGTGGCCGAGCGCGATGCCGGGCGCGCCGTGCTGCTCGTCTCTGCCGAGATGTCCGAGATCCTCGGCCTCTCCGACCGCATTCTCGTGATGTACGAGGGCCGTATCCTTGCCGAGCTGCCGGCCAGCGAGGCGACGGAAGCGCAGCTCGGCCTGCTCATGGCCGGCCGCACCAGCGAGGCCGCGTGATGGAGCGCCTGAAGTTCCTCCGCCCCGGCCCCGTGCCGCTCGCCATCCTCTCCGGCCTCGTCATTGGGGCGCTGATGCTGCTGATATCGGGCGACAATCCCCTCGTCGCCTACCGCGAGATCGTCGAGGGCGCCTTCGCCCCCCGCAACTGGCCCAATACCTTGAGCTGGGCGATCCCGCTCGTCGGCATGTCGCTCGCCGCCGCCATCCCGCTGCGGGGCGGCATGGTGAACCTCGGGGGCGACGGGCAGATCGTCATCGGCGGCTTCGTCGCCGCCGTGGTGCCCGTCTACCTCGCCGACGCGCTGCCGCTGCCCGGGTTCCTGCTCGCCACCATCGCCATACTCGCCGCCATGCTCGCCGCGGGCCTCTGGGCGGCCCTCGCGGCGCTGGGAGAGACGCGGCTCGGCATCCCGATGCTGATCTCCTCGCTGCTCCTCAGCTACCCCGCCATCGGCCTCACCTCGTGGGCGACGGGCTTTCCCCTCCGCGATACCTCCACCGGCCTCACCCAGACGCGCCCGGTGCCGCCGGGGGCGGAACTGCCGGAGCTCTTCGGGCCGGTGACGATGGGCCTCGTCCTGATGACCATCGTCGTCGCCGCCGTCATCTATGTCGACCGGCGCACCGTGCCCGGCTACGAGCTGCGGATGCGCGGCCTCAACCGGCGCTTCGCCGAATACGGCGGCGTGCGCACCGAGCGGCAGGCGCTGGGCGCGATGTTCGCCAGCGGCGCCATCGCCGGGCTCGTCGGCGCCATCGTGGTGCTGGAGGTGCATCACCGCTTCCAGAACGGCGCGCTGGTCTCGCCGAGCTACACGTGGTCGGGGCTGATGGCGGCGCTGCTGGCCGGCGGCAACCCGGCGCGGGCCGTGCTCGCGGGCTTCTTCTTCGCTGCGCTGCAGACCGGCGGCTTCGCCATGCAGCGCGAGATACAGGTGCCGCGCGTGCTGTCGATGGTGCTGCAGGCGATCATCATCCTCTTCGTCTCGCTGCGCTACGGGGTGGGAGGCGGCCGGGGGCCGAAGGACCGGCCATGAACATGCTCAACGCCTACACGGTCAACGCCACCATCGGCGGCATGACCCCCATCCTGCTCGCCGCGCTCGCGGGCGTGCTCTGCGGGCGGGTCGCCGTCTTCAACATCGCGCTGGAGGGCAAGATCCTCATCGGCGCCTTCTTCGCTATCGTCGGCAGCTATTTCACCGGCTCCGCCCTTGGCGGCGTCCTCTGCGGTGTGCTGGCGACGATGCTGTTCTCGACGATCCTCGCCTATGGCGTCACGCGGTTTCGCGGCGACAGCATCGTGCTGTGCATCGGGATGAACCTGCTCGCCTCGGGCCTCACTGCCTATCTGCTCCGCCAGATCTTCGGGCAGGCGGGGGTCTTCTCCGACCCCGCGATCGCCGAGGTCGACCGCATCGTCATCCCCGCGATCAACACGGTGCCCTGGCTCGGCTGGATCTTCTCGCGGCAGACGCCGATCACCTATCTGTCGTGGCTGCTCGTCATCGTCGTGGCCATCGTGCTCTTCCGCACGCCCCTTGGCCTTCGGATGCGCGGCATCGGGCAGAACCCCGAGGCCGCCACCACGCTCGGCATCGACGTCGGCCGCACCCGGCGCTGGACGGTGATCGCCGCCGGCGCGCTCTGCGGGCTGGCCGGGGCGCAGCTCTCCATCGGCACGGTGGGCATCTTCGCCGAGGGCATGAGCGCCGGGCGCGGCTGGATCGCCGTCGTCGCAGTCATGCTGGCGCGCGACAACCCGATCTGGGCCGCCGCCGTCTGCCTGCTCTTCGCCATCGCCGATACCTTCTCGGTGCAGCTTCAGGCGCAGGGCCTGCCCAACCAGCTGACCGACGCGGTGCCTTACGTGATCACCCTCGTCGCCCTCGTCATCGGCGCCCTGCGGGGCCGCCGCCGCCGGATGGCCCCCGTCTAGACCCCCGTTCAAGAAGAAGACCCATGCCCCAGAAGATCCTGCTGGATGTCGACACCGGCATCGACGACGCGCTCGCCATCTACTACGCGCTCCGCCACCCCGAGCTGGAGCCGGTCGGCTTCACCTGCGTCTTCGGCAATACCGATGTCGATATCGCCACGGTCAACACGCTGCGCATCCTCGAGCTTGCCGGCCGCCCCGAGCTGCCCGTCGCCATGGGCGCGGCCCGCTCGCTCCTCTGGCCCTACACGCGCGAGGCCGATTACGTGCACGGGTCCAACGGTCTCGGCGACATCGAGCTGCCGGAGCCGGCCGCCAAGGCGACAGGCGAGCACGCCGCCGATTTCATCATCCGCATGGTGAAGGAAAGCCCCGGCGAGATCGCGCTCTGCCCCGTTGGCCCGATGACGAACATCGGCCTCGCCCTCGCCAAGGCGCCCGAGATCGCGGGCCTGGTCAAGGAGATCGTGGTCATGGGCTCGACCCTCGCCCATCCCGGCATCCACGGCGTGGCCCGCCCGATGGTGGATGCGAACTTCCACAACGACCCCGAGGCCGCCCACATCCTCATGCAATCGGGCGCGCCGATCACGCTCGTCGGCATGGACGCCACGATGACGACGCTGATGTCGCGCGACATGATGGACGATATCCGCGCCAACGGCACCGAGGCGGGGCGGGTGCTGATGGAGATCACCGAGTTCTACGTGCGCTCCTACGAGCAGATGCACCCCGGCATCAAAGGCTGCCCCCTGCACGACCCGCTCGCCGTCGCCGCCTGCCACGCGCCGGCCCTTCTGACCCGCGAGCGCCTGCGCATCGACATCGAGCTCTCCGGCGCCCTCACGCGCGGCCAGGCCATCCCCGACCGCAGGCCGATGGGGCTGGAGCGCGCCAACTGCGAGGTGGCGATGGGGGTGGATGCGCCGCGCTTCGAAGCGATGTTCCACGAGACGATGCTGATGTGAGCCGCCCGCGCCGGGGTGGCGAAGGAGCCAGGCCGCTCAGCTTCAAACAGGGAAGCTGAGCGGGTTGCGATCATGGCCCATCAAGCCATTCCGTCCTGCGCACGTATCTCCCGCCGAGGCTCTGTTGCTTTATTCGGGTGCTCGCCAGAGCTCCTCTCTTCCCGAACGGACTTATCCCGCGGCTCCGTGACGGGTATGCCGGCCAGTTCTTGGTCGTTTAGCTCGGGGATGTGAGCCTGCTCGTGCATCCCAGCTACCCCGCTGGATTCGCGAAATGAATCCCTCAACAGCTTTGTGCAACAGATCCGCTTCCAGCTGGAAGACGCTGGCTGCTTTGCCGCGCCCATTCAATCAGGCTTGCGCGATAAAAGGCATACTATATTACTTATCTCGGGCAGTCGGCTCGCAAGGGTCGATCATGCCTCCGGCAGAGGGTCATGACCCCCCGTGTCGGACAAGGGAGGAACGGCGCCGCCCCGTGCGCCGACACGTCTAAGGAGGACGATCACGTGAGACTGACCCGCCGTGCGGCCCTGGCCATGAGCCTGGCCACCGCCACCCTCGCCGCCGTTCCAGCCTTCGCGCAGGACATGGGCACCATCGGAATCGCGATGCCCACGCAATCCTCGTCCCGCTGGATTTCCGACGGCAACTCGATGGTCGAGCAATTCGAGGAAGCCGGATACGACACGATCCTGCAATATGCCGAGGACGACATCCCGACGCAGCTCGCGCAGGTCGAGAACATGATCACCCAGGGCGTCGACGCGCTGGTGATCGCCGCCATCGACGGCACCACGCTGTCGAACGCGCTGGAAAACGCCGCCGCCAGCGGCATCCCGGTCATCGCCTATGACCGGCTGATCCGCGACAGCGCCAACGTCAACTACTACGCCACCTTCGACAACTTCCAGGTCGGCGTGCAGCAGGCGGAAAGCCTCGTCGCCGGCCTCGAGGAGCGCTTCCCCGATGTCGAGCCGTGGAACGTCGAGCTCTTCGGCGGCAGCCCGGACGACAACAACGCCTACTTCTTCTACGACGGCGCCATGAGCGTGCTGCAGCCGCTCATCGACGACGGCAGCGTCAACGTTGTCTCCGGCCAGTCGGGGATGGACGTCGTCGGCACGCTGCGCTGGGACGGCGCGGTGGCGCAGTCGCGCATGGATAACCTGCTCTCCGCCAACTACGGCGACCAGCAGGTCCACGGCGTGCTGTCGCCCTACGACGGGCTGTCCATCGGCATCCTCTCCTCGCTCAAGGGCGTGGGCTACGGCTCGGGCGACATGCCCATGCCGATCGTCACCGGGCAGGACGCCGAGATCCCCTCCGTGAAGTCGATGCAGGCCGGGGAGCAGTACTCCACCGTCTTCAAGGATACGCGCGAGCTGGCGCGGGTCACCGTCGGCATGGTGCAGGCGCTGCTGGAAGGCGGCGAGCCGGAGATCAACGACACCGAGACCTACGACAACGGCGTGATGGTCGTGCCGTCCTACCTGCTCGAGCCGGTGTCGGTGGACAGCTCGAACTACGAGGACGTGCTCCTCGGGTCCGGCTACTACACCGAAGACCAGCTGCAGTGAGCCAATGGCGGGGCCCCCGAGCCGGGGCCCCGCCGCGCGACAGGGGGGCACGCACATGGCCGCACTGCTGGAGATGCAGGCGATCACCAAGACATTTCCGGGGGTCCGCGCGCTCGACGAGGTGAGTTTCACCGTCGAGGAGGGCGAGGTCCACGCGCTTGTGGGCGAGAACGGCGCCGGCAAGTCCACCCTCATGAAGGTGCTGTCGGGGGTCTACCCGCATGGCAGCTACGAGGGGCAGATCCTCTACGACGGCGCCGAGGCGCGCTTCCGCGACATCGCCGACAGCGAGGCGGCGGGGATCGTCATCATCCACCAGGAGCTGGCGCTGGTGCCGCTCCTGTCGATCGCCGAGAACCTGTTTCTCGGCAACGAGCAGGCCCGCGGCGGCGTGGTGAACTGGCCGGCCACCTACCGGCGCACGGAGGAGCTGCTCGCCAAGGTCGGCCTCAGCGACCCGCCGACGCGGCTGGTCGGCAAGATCGGCGTCGGCAAGCAGCAGCTGGTGGAGATCGCCAAGGCGCTCGCCAAGGACGTGCGCCTGCTCATCCTCGACGAGCCGACGGCGGCCCTGCAGGAGCAGGACAGCGCCAAGCTGCTCGATCTCATCCTGGAGCTGAAGGCGCAGGGCGTCACCTCCATCATCATCAGCCACAAGCTCAACGAGGTGCGCAAGGTCGCCGACCGGGTGACCGTCCTGCGCGACGGCGCCACGGTGGGCACGATGCCCAACGCCGACCTCACCGAGGACCGGATCATCCGCGACATGGTCGGCCGCGATATGGCGCATCGCTACCCGCAGCGCACGCCGAAGATCGGCGAGACGCTGATGGAGGTGAAGGACTGGACGGTCTGGCACCCCGAGCAGGCCGACCGCAAGGTGATCGACGGGGCGGACCTGACCGTCCGCGCCGGGGAGATCGTCGGCATCGCCGGGCTGATGGGCGCCGGCCGCACCGAGCTGGCGATGAGCATCTTCGGCCGCTCCTACGGCACCAACATCAGCGGCGACGTCCGCATGAAGGGCCAGCCCGTCGATACCTCGACGGTGCCGCGCGCCATCCAGGCCGGGCTCGCCTACGTGACGGAGGACCGCAAGGAGCTGGGCCTCATCCTCGAAGAGCCCATCGTGCGCAACATCACGCTCGCCAACCTCGCCGGCGTCTCGAACGGCGGCGTCCTCAGCAGCGGCGAGGAGCAGCAGGTGGCGGAGCGCTACCGGGGCGCGATGAACATCCGCACGCCCAACGTGCACCAGAAGGTGGTGAACCTCTCCGGCGGCAACCAGCAGAAGGTGGTGCTGTCGAAATGGCTCTTCGCCGAGCCGGAGGTGCTGATCCTCGACGAGCCGACGCGCGGCATCGACGTGGGCGCGAAGTTCGAGATCTACGGCATCATGAACGACCTCGCGGCGCAGGGCAGGGGGGTCGTCATGATCTCCTCCGAGATGCCCGAGCTGCTCGGCATGTGCGACCGCATCTACGTGATGAACCAGGGCCGGATCGTGGGCGAGCTCGCCGCGTCCGAGGCGAGTCAGGAGGCGATCATGGGCCGCATCCTGGCCGATGAATGAGGGGGCAATAGGCAAGACATGAGCACCAGCGAACCCAATACCGGCGTGGCCGACGAGCGCCCCGCCGAGCATCCCAGCGGCATCGGCGCCTTCCTCGGCAGCCACCTGCGCGAATACGGGATGCTCTTCGCCCTCATCGCGATCATGGCCTTCTTCCAGATCGCCACCGACGGCACGCTCTTGAAGCCGGTGAACATCACCAACCTCTTCCTGCAGAACAGCTACATCATCATCATGGCGCTGGGCATGCTGCTGGTCATCGTGGCCGGGCATATCGACCTGTCGGTCGGCTCCGTCGTCGGCTTCGTCGGGGCGCTGGCAGCGGTGATGATGGTCAGCTGGGACTGGGCGGTCTGGATGACCATCCCCGCCTGCCTGCTCGTCGGCGCCGCCATCGGCGCGGCGCAGGGCTACTGGGTGGCCTACTGGCGCATCCCCTCCTTCATCGTGACGCTGGCGGGGATGCTCGTCTTCCGCGGCGCCTCGCTCTGGCTCTTGGAGGGGCAGTCCGTCGGCCCGTTCGAGCGGTCCTTCCAGTCGCTCTCCACCGGGTTCATCCCGGATTTCCTGCCCTTCGTGAAGACATTCCTCGGCATGGAGCGGCTCAACGGCTTCGCCGTCGTCGTCGGGGTCGTCCTCGCCGCGGCGCTGGTGCTCAGCGGCCTGCGCACCCGCCGGCAATCGGCGCGCTACGGCATGGATATCGAGCCGATGGCCTTCTTCGCGCTGCGCAACGTGCTGGTGGCCGGCGCCATCGTCTTCATCGCGTGGAAGCTGGCGACGTTCCGCGGACTGCCCAACGTGCTCATCACCATGGGCGTGCTGATCGTGCTCTACGCCTTCATGACGGAGAACACGACGCTGGGCCGGCGCATCTATGCGGTGGGGGGCAACCTCAAGGCCTCCAAGCTCTCGGGCATCAAGGCCGAGCGGCTGACCTTCCTGACCTTCGTCAACATGGGGATGCTGGCGGCGCTGGCGGGGCTGATCTTCGCGGCCCGCCTAAACACGGCGACGCCCAAGGCCGGCAACGCCTTCGAGCTCGACGTCATCGCCGCCGTCTTCATCGGCGGGGCCTCGATGTCGGGCGGTGTCGGGCGGATCGTGGGGGCCGTGGTGGGCGCCTTCATCATGGGGGTGATGAACAACGGCATGTCGATCCTCGGCATCGGCATCGATTACCAGCAGGTGATCAAGGGCCTCGTGCTGCTCGCCGCCGTGATCTTCGACGTCTACAACAAGAACAAGTAGGGCCGGGCCCTTGGCTGGCCGCAGGAGCATATCGACCGCCTGATCGTCGCCGCCGCGCGGGAGGGCAAGCGCGTGGTGCGGCTCAAGTCGGGCGATCCGTCGATCTTCGGACGCGCCGCCGAAGAGGTCGCGGCCGCGCGCGCGGCGGGGATCGAGGTCGAGATCGTGCCGGGCATCACCGCCGCCTCCAGCCTGATGCGGACCCTGACCGAGAGGGGAGACACCGATATGCCAATGGCGGTCCGATCAGTACGCGCTGGCGGCGGTCGTCTACGACCTGCTCACCGGCCGTCTGCCCTACGGCGCCGATGTTGCCCGCATCCGCTCGCGCGCCGATCAGCGCCGGCTGACCTATCGCCCGTCGCGGGGCTATGACTCGGGCGTTCGCGACTGGATGAATGCCGCGCTCGCCCGCGCGCTGCACTGCCTTTACGAAGTCGTCGGCGTCTACGCCCCGACGATCAAGGCGCTGGTTCATGAAAAGTTCGGCGACGGCATCATGTCGGCGATCGACTTCGACATGTCCGTGACCCGGGTCGAGAACCCCAAGGGCGACCGGGTCAAGATCGAGATGTCCGGGAAGTACCTAGGCTACAACAGCTGGTAATGGCCGCCAGTCACAAGGGGGCCGAAAGGCGTGCCCCCTTGTGAGAACCAGTTTTCAGGCGTCGGTCTGTCGAGACTGCGCAAAGCCCGGCAGGTCCGCGCCTCAAGCGAAGGTCATGGGTCAGGTTGGATGCGGGCCCGACGGTTACAGCCCCGCGTGGGCCGAACGGATAGCGCGAGATCCAGACGGCGGTTCTCCGGCAGGCAAGCCCTGCAACATGGCAAGAAAAGCGCGCACGGCCGGGTTGGCTCGCCGGCTCTCGGGCCAGAGAGCCGTGATGTTGCTGCGCTCAACGGCAAACTCGGAGAGAACCGGCGCCAACTCCCCTCGTTTCACGAACGGCGCCGCGACGAAGGTCGAGAGCATCCCTATGCCGCCTCCGGCCACGACCGACGCCACCAGCGCCTCGCTCGCATCGACCGTGATGCCAGCGGACAGCATCAGCTCGCTCTCGCGATCTCCGATCCGGAATGG